>NZ_CP121014.1:0-370249 GCF_041468085.1 Tistrella mobilis
GACCCGGGACAAAGGTCTGTGATGCCAGCCAAAAAGAGGAGACGGGCATCAACCCCACGCCCCTCCCCCGGCGGGATCTGCGGCATCATCAGACGATTGATCATCCACAATCGACCCGGGCTCTCATCGCTGAAGTCGATACGGCGGCGACTGCACCTGGACAACCGCCGGTACGCTGAATTCGTAACGCTCCGGGCCCCTCCCCTCCCCTGCCGCCAGGGCCTGCGGCGTTACGAGTTCAGCGACACAAAGCCCCGGACTCCGCGGGATTCCGGCCGACAGACGATATGGGTCGCTGACTTTGTAACGCCCGGGTCGTACCGGCGCGGCCGCGCGAAGATGATCGGACTCCGACGCTGAATTGGTAACGCCCAGCCCTGCGGTAAAAACGCGCGGCAACACCAGGAATCAGGTCAACCATCAACTTCTTGATTGATGCGTTGATGGCGGCATGCGATGCTGTCGGCCGTGCAGGGGTCGGGGATCGCGCCCCCTCGACACTGTCCCCATCCTGATGCTCTCCGGCCGCCTGACTCCGGGCCGGCCATCATTTGCTCCGGAAAGGCTCCCCTCATGAGGCTGTCCCGATGAACGGCGAACGCATGCGCGAACTCCGCCAGCAGCTGCGCTTCAGCCAGGCCGACCTGAAGGAAGCCCTGAATCAGATGCTTGGCCGCAGCTACGACAAGCCGAAAATCTCTCGCTGGGAGAACGGGCGGGATCCGATCCCGGCCGATGTCTCGATGGCGCTGAACCGGCTGGTCGAAGGCAAGGGCCGCGAGGCGCGGACGATCGTTTTCGCCAACCAGAAGGGCGGGGTGGGCAAGACCACCAGCGCGCTGAACCTGGCCTATGCCCTCAGTCGCGGTGATCATCGTGTGCTGCTGGTCGATATGGACCCGCAGGCGACCGCCACCGTGGCCCTTCTGGCCGATGGTGCCGTCGAAGCCTATCGCCAGCGCCGGACCATGGCACAGGTGATCCTGGGCGATGTGCCGATCGCCGATGTCGTCATCAGGGCGGGTGAAGAAATCATCCCCGGCCGGGCGCCGCTCTGCGATCTGGCCGCCAGCCATATCGACCTCGCCGAAACCGATGGCCGCCGTGAACCCGGCTTTGACATCACGCTGCGCGAGGCGCTGGAGCAGGTGCGCGATCGCTATGATTTCATCGTCATCGACGCGCCGCCCAATCTGGGCATGCTGACCTGGATGTCGCTGGCAGCGGCCGACGACGTGATGATCCCGGTGCGCACCGAACCCTATGACACCATGGGTGTGGGGCTGATTCTCGGCACCATCAACAAGGTGCAGCGGCGGCTGAACCCGGCCCTCCGGCTGGCCGGCATCCTGCCGACCCAGTATGGACGCCGGAAATCGGTCGATCGCGAGGTTCTGGCCCATCTGGTGCAGGCCATGGGCGATATCGCGCCGGTGCTGGAGCCGGTGCCGAACAGCGCCGTTTTTGGCCATGCCGCCCGCAATGGCCGCATCGCGCTCGAAGCCTCGCCGTCGAGTGCCGCGCCCTCGGTTTATCTGCGGCTTGCCGCCGGCATCATCGGCGACACCCCCCTGCCCCGCGCTGATGTCGATGTCAGCTATGCCGGCATTGACGAGGATGATGTCTGATGGCTCCGCGACGCAAAGCCCCCTCCCCCATTCTCGGTGCCGTGCGTGAAATGATCGCCGACGCCTCCGACACGCTGGTCACCGAGAACAGCCGGTTCAAACACACCTTCGAAGTGGCGATCGACAAGATCAGCCCCGATCCGGATCAGCCGCGCAAGCATATCGACGACGAGGCGATCGCCGAACTCGCCCGGACCATGGAGGAACATGGCCAGCTGCAACCGATCCTGGTGCGGCGCGACCCGGCCGACCGTCGCCACTACATCATCGTTGCCGGCGAGCGTCGCTATCGGGCGGCCCGCCTCAATGGCTGGCCGACCCTGCTCGCCATCGAGCACGATGCCGATCCCGAAATCGCCGCGCTGATCGAGAACCTGCAACGGGTCGACCTGTCGCCGGTGGACGAGGCGCGCGGTCTGGCCCGGCTGATCGAGGGGCGGGGCTGGAGCCAGGCCGAGGCAGCGGGTGTTCTCGGCAAGGCGAAGAGCGAGATCAGCGGCGTGCTCCGGATTCTCACCTTGCCCGATGATCTGCTCGATGCGGTTCTGACGTCAGAACTGACTCTGCCCAAGAATGTGCTGGTCGAGCTTGCCCGCATCGAGACGCCGGCCGTCCGCGACCGTCTGGTTGCCTTGGCCTTCGAGGGAAAGCTGACGGTTCGCGCGCTCAGGGCTGCCCGGGCGGAGGATGATGGCAGGCCTGCGCGGGCGCCGCAGGTCGACGCTGAAGTTGAAACGCCGGCGCCCCGGGCGACCCCCGGCAGGCTGTCTTTGCGTCAGCTCGATCGCCTGGCTCTGGCGCTTGAGGCCGCGGCCCATCGGGGCACGCCGCTCAGCGCGGCCGAGCGCGAGCGCCTGGAAATCGTGCAGCATCACATCGAAGCGCTGCTTTCCGGAAACTGAACGACGCCGGCGACGCTGAAGTTGAAACGGCAGGGTCCGCGGGCTCTGCCGTTTCTCGTTTCAGCCGATGGTCTTAGTCATGAACACCCGCGAGAAACCGTTATCGACCCGGCGATCGGTTTCGACATAGCCATGCCGGGCATAGATCTCGACATTCCGGGTCATCAGCACATGGGTATAGAGCCGGATCTCGCCCAGCCCCAGCTCTGCCGCACGGGCCTCGGTGAAGTCGAGGAGCCGTCGGCCCAGGCCGGTGCCCTGGGCGTGGGGGGCGACGGCAATGCTGTGCAACAGAAGATGATCGGTTTCAGGCATCAGGATGACGAGGCCGTCGGGGCCGTGCCGGCTGCGCCCGGCATCGCCGTCGGCCAGCCAGACCTCCGTTGCGGCATCGGCCAGCAGGGCAGGGATGTCATCGCCCATCGGGCCGGGCTCGCGTCCGATCACCGGTATCCAGGGGGTATAGGCTGCAATCGTCAGGGATGCGATCGCCGCGGCATCATCGGGCGTCGCACGACGAAACACCTCGCATGGTGGCTGAAGGGGCGACGCCCGGGTGCCGGTCCCGGGGCCGTCCGGCAGGTCGATGGTCATCATGTCCGTCCTCGGCAGGGCCGTACTGATATGGAAAGCCGGGCAGGGACGGGCGATGTGCTCGCCCGGCCTGCTGTCCATGATAGAGCCATCCGGGGATGGGTTTCCTGCGTCAAACTGACCAGCCGCCACCGGTGCGTCGGCGGCGCTGATTTTGTAACGGCCGGCCGGTGCGACAGCGGCAGCCGTATCAGCTTCAGCGTCGGTCGCGACAGGACGGCCGGCTTCGCTGAAGATGAAACGGCAGGGGGCGTTCTGATGTCTGAATGCCATAGCTGCGCCGTTCGGGAGACCGGCGCGACCGTTTGCGCCTGTCCTGACAAGGGGGGAGCCCCGCGTTGCCAATTCAGCGTGGATCGGGTGATCGATCACCCTGGCGCGCCACCTGGTTTGTCCCGGCTCGACCGGCTGTGGCGGGGCCTCAGGGCCCGATAATACATGAGGCCGCAAGCCGGCGTATCAAACTCAGCGTTCGGCGTTGCGACTTCAGCGAGGCTTGTCGGGGCAAGGCGGCGGCCGAGAGCCTTGACGCCGGATGCCCGGATCCGGAGAGTGGCCCCGCCTGCCGCCCATGAAAGCCGAACCATCCATGTCCCTCCCCCATGCCCTGCTTACTTCCCTGCTGGAGCGGCCCTGCTCCGGATCGGAACTGGCCAGCCGGTTCGACCGGTCGATCGGCTATTTCTGGCAGGCGAGCCATCAGCAGATCTATCGCGAATTGTCGCGGCTTGAGCTGGCGGGCCTGATCGAAGGATCGGAGCCGGAGGCGAGCCGTGGCCGGCCACGGGTCTGGCAGGTTCTGCCGGCGGGCCGGGCAGAGCTGCTCCGCTGGGTCAATGACAGTTCCGAATCCAAGCCGCTGCGCGACGAGGTGATGGTCCGCCTGCGGGCGGCAGCGGTGCTGGGCGACACCGATCTTGCCGCCGACCTGCGCGACCGGCTGGCGCATCACCGTGCAATGCTGGCACAGTATCAGGGCATCGAGGCGCGCGACTTCACCCCGGCGCCCGAAACGCGCGATGCCCGCCTCCGGCATCTGGTGCTGAAGGCGGGCATCCGCCACGAGACCTGGTGGATCGATTTGTGTACCGAGGCGCTGGAGATTCTGGCCGAGGGGGGCTAGAGCCGGGTGGGGCGTCAGGCCTTCGCCTTGAAGGCCGGCAGGCTGCCACCCACCCGTGCCGCCATTTGGGCCCCCAGCGCCTGCAGGCCGCTCATCGGCCGCACCATCACCTCAAAATCCCGGATCAGCCCGTCGGCATCGAAGCGAATCATGTCGATGCCCTTCAGGCTGCGGCCGTCCACGGTCGCGGAGAATTCGAGCACCACATCCAGCCCGTCATCCGAGGCGAAGCTGCGGTGATAGGTGAAGTCGTGGAAGACCTCGATCACATTGCTCAGCGCCAGCACCAGCGCATCGGCCGAGGCATAGGCGGTATGGGCCATGGGGGAGCGGAACACCGCATCGGGATGGGCGATCTCGCGCAGCCGGCCGAGATCATGGGCCTCCATCATCTCGTGCCAGAGCTGAAGCGAGGCCTTGACCGCCGGGGCGGCGCCGTCGGGAATGTGCAGGCTGGTCATGATCGGTGTTTCCTCCTGTCGGTCTTGTCTGAAGAGTTCTGACGTCAGAACGTCGCGGCGAGGCGTGTGCCCTGGTCGATGGCGCGTTTGGCATCCAGTTCCGCCGCCAGATCGGCGCCGCCGATCAGATGAACCGTGCAGCCGGCGGCCTCCAGCGCCGCCACCAGGCTGCGCTCCGGCTCCTGCCCCGCGCAGATCACCACGCTGTCGGCGGGGATGACCCGGGTCTCGCCGCCCGATGTCACCACCAGCCCGTCATCATCGATGCGTTCATAGGCGACGCCGCCGGTCATGGTCACGCCCCGGGCGTGCAGGGCCGCGCGGTGGATCCAGCCTGTGGTCTTGCCGAGCCCGGCGCCCGGCCGTCCGGTCTTGCGCTGGAGCAGATGTATCTGGCGGGCGGCGGGGCGGGGCGCCGGCTTGCCCAGCCCGCCCGGTGTCGCCGGGTCGGTATCGACCCCCCAATCCCGGGCAAAATCCTCCACACTGTCGGGCCCATGGGCCCCGCCATGGGTCAGCAGCTCCGCCACATCGAAGCCGATGCCGCCGGCCCCGATGATCGCCACCCGATCCCCCACCGGTTTGCGGTCGCGCAGCACATCCAGATAACCCAGCACCTTCGGATGGTCGCGCCCGTCAATCTCCGGCTGCCGCGGCACCACACCGGTCGCCAGAATGATGGCGTCATAGCCGCCGGCCGCCAGCTCCCCCGCGGTCACCCGGTGACCGGTCCGCAGCGCCACCCCCGTCACCTCGATCCGCTTGCGGAAATAGCGCAGGGTCTCGTGAAACTCTTCCTTGCCCGGGATCGTCTTGGCCAGGTTGAACTGACCGCCGATCTGGTCGTCGGCCTCGAACAGCGTCACCTGATGGCCGCGTTCGGCAGCGGTGGTGGCGAAGGCGAGCCCGGCCGGGCCGGCGCCGACCACGGCCAGCCGCTTCGGCGCCGCGGTCGGCGCAATCACCAGCTCGGTCTCGTTGCAGGCCCGCGGATTGACGAGGCAGGAGGTGATCTTGCCACCGAAAGTATGGTCCAGACAGGCCTGGTTGCAGCCGATGCAGGTGTTGATCTCGTCGGCGCGGCCGGTGCGGGCCTTGCGCACGAAATCGGCATCGGCCAGGAAGGGGCGGGCCATCGAGACCATGTCGCAGGCCCCCTCTGCCAGAAGCCGTTCGGCCAGCTCCGGCGTGTTGATCCGGTTGGTGGCGACCAGGGGCAGGCCGACCAGGCCTTTCAGCCGCTGCGTCACCCAGGCGAAGGCGCCGCGCGGCACCCGGGTCGCGATGGTCGGCACCCGTGCCTCATGCCAGCCGATGCCGGTGTTGATGATGGTCGCACCGGCACCCTCGATGGCGCGGGCGAGCATCGCCACCTCGTCGAAGGTCGATCCGCCCTCCACCAGATCCAGCATCGAGAGCCGGTAGATGATGATGAAATCGGGGCCGAGCCTCTCCCGCACCCGGCGGACGATCTCGACCGGGAAGCGGATCCGGTTCTCATACGGCCCGCCCCAGTCGTCATCGCGATGATTGGTGCGCGCGGCGATGAACTCGTTGATCAGATAGCCTTCCGATCCCATGATCTCGACGCCGTCATAGCCGGCCTCGCGGGCCAGGGCGGCGCAGCGGACGAAATCCGCGATCGTCTCCTCGACCTCGGCACCGGTCAGCGCATGGGGGCGGGCAGGGTTGATCGGTGCGCGGATCGCACTCGGCGCGACCAGGTCGCGATGATAGGCATAGCGGCCGAAATGCAGGATCTGCATGGCGATTCGGCCGCCTTCGGCATGCACGGCATCGGTCACGATCCGGTGGCGGCGGGCCTCGTCGGTGGTGGTCAGCATCGCACCCCCGGGCAGGGGACGGCCCCGTTCATTGGGCGCGATGCCGCCGGTCACGATCAGCCCGACTTCGCCACGGGCCCGTTCGGCATAGAAGGCGGCCATGCGCTCGAACCCCTGCGGCGCTTCTTCCAGGCCCAGATGCATCGAGCCCATCAGCACCCGGTTGGGCAGGGTCACGAAGCCCAGATCCAGCGGCCGGGTGAGGGCGGGGAAGGCAGACGAGGGGGGAGGGGAGAGTGGGGGAGGGGAGGTCGGGACAGGCGAGGTCGGGATAGGGGAGGGCAGGTCGTCGGTCATCCTCAGCGCGCTCCGGCTTTTATGCAACCAGTTGCATGAACTCTAGCCGGCGCCGGAGCCCCTTACAACTGGTTGCATGGCGCGCGGGGGCTCAGCCCTCCAGAAGCATGGCCTGGAAGGTATCCAGATCCGGTGCCTGCGGCTTCCAGTCCGCCGGAACTTCCGGCAGCAGCTGCGACGGCGTCAGGCCGAAATTATGGACATACTGGTCGATATGGGTGGCGGTGATCAGCTGGCCGATCTGGCCCAGAACCGTGGCCTTGCCGGTCTGGGTCGGGTTCTGCGCCGTCACCGGGTTGGTGTCGGTGAAGGCCGGCCAGTCGCTCCAGGCCGGGTCGGCTTTCAGCGTATAGCCCTGGGCATCGGTGGTGACTTTGCCCCAGGTGAAATGTCCCCAGTTCGACGAAAAATCCGCCGCGCCGAACATGTCGTGCGGGATGTTGGCATAGGTGATGTTGCGGATCCGGCGTTCCATGTAATGCACCAGCAGATCGACCGTATAGCCCACGCTGACGGTGCCCGAACCCAGCATGCCGAAGATGCTGGGATAGTTGTCGGCCTTGTCCTTGGGCTGGATCACCGTCGGCAGCATGTTCCAGGCGCGCGGCACCACGTCATGCATGTTCACAAGATCGGTCGCCGCGGGATAGCCCTTGCTGAACAGGTCCAGCCAGGCCTGGTTGCCCGGGGTGGCACCGGCCGAGGGCAGCAGATTGACGGCGCCCCAGCCGCTCTTGGCCGGGTCCGGATACAGATAGAAGGCGAGGGTGGGGGAGAGTGCGCCCGCCAGGCTGTGGCCGGTGAACCAGAGCGTCGCGCTGCTGTCGGCCTTGGAGGCCAGGAAGCTTTGCAATGAGCCCTGTTTCGGATCGGTCATGCCCAGAAGGGCGCTGATGCCGGTGGCGGTGCCGGCCGAGATCTGCGGGGTTTTCGCCGGCAGCACCTCGTGCCGCTTCACCGTGAACGGGATCGCCGGCGGCCAGGTGGAGGTGGTGCGGGCGTAGACGTCGAAGTCTTCGTCGATCCAGTCCATGATGTTTTCGGCATTGGTCGCCGCGATCGCCACGACATAGGTGTTGAGCGACGGGCTCCAGGCGACATACATCGAATTGGTGGCGTAGAGCGACAGGATCTTCGAGCCGTGCTTCAGCGGCGCCACCCAGACGCAGGGGCCCCAGACCACCTGCCAGTCGCCGCCCGCCAGCTGGCTGTTCATGGTCGGGAAGAAACCCGGCCAGGCGGGGCCCTGGTAGTTGGCGAAGGCGCCGTCGCTCGACAGATCCTGCAAGGTGCCGCCGTTCAGCCCGGCGGCCATATAGGCGGTCAGCTCGGTATCGTAGCCCGAGGTCGTCGCCTTGATGTTGGCGACGGCATTCGATGCCAGACTGAGTGCGAACACCGTCTGGTTGAGATCATAGGCCATGCGGACCTTCCTCCCCAAAAACTCTCATACGCCGCGACGATGTGCCGATTTGCATGAGACATGTGCAAGACAGGTGATCTTATCACGCGATTGCACGACGGTAAGTTGCAGGTTGAGGAAATTGAACGATTGTTGAGTGTCAGCTTTCGCGGCCTGTCGCGAAGCTGCGCCGCCACTGGCTGGGGGTGACGCCCGCCACCTGCCGGAAGCGCTGGCGGAAGGTGATGGCGCTGTCGAAGCCCGCTTCGGTGGCAATCCATTCGATCGACCGCCCGGTGGTCTCCAGCAGCAGCTGGGCGCGGCGGATCCGCGCGGTCAGCAGCCATTGCAGGGGTGTAGTGCCGGTTTCAGCACGAAAGCGACGCGCGAAGGTGCGCGGGCTCATCCCCGCGCGCGCCGCCAGCCCGTCCACCTCCAGCTTCTGATCCAGATGGGCGCGCATCCAGTCCAGCAACGGCGCCAGCCCGGCTGCCGGCGGCGGGTCGTCCTGAATGAACTGGGCCTGACCGCCGGGGCGTTCCAGCGGCACCACCGCGGCACGGGCGACGCGGGCCGCGACCCGGGCGCCGAAATCGCGCCGGATCATGTGCAGGCAAAGATCCAGCCCCGCCGCTGCCCCGGCCGAGGTCAGAATCTCGCCCTCATCCACATAGAGCACGGCGGGATCGACCGTCACCCGCGGGTACATCCGCGCCAGCAACCCCGCCGCCTGCCAGTGGGTGGTCGCGCGCAGGCCGTCCAGCAGCCCGGCCGCCGCCAGCAGAAAGGCGCCGGTGCAGATCGAGGCGACCCGCGCACCCCGGCGCCGGGCATCCGTCAGCGCGGCCAGGATCGCCGGGTTGGCGGGGGCATGCGGGTCGGCCATGCCCGGCACGATCACGATGGCCGCATCGCCGGCCGCATCGAGCCCGTGCGGCACCCTGAGGCCATAGCCTTCTGCCGCAATCTCGGCCTGCGGCGCCACGACCGTCACCCGGTAGGGCGGGGTGCCGTCGTCGAGCCGCGCGCGGGCGAAGGTTTCGACCGCGGTTGCAAGATCGAAGGGCAGCACGCCGTCGAAGGCGAGGACGGCGAGATGGCGCGGCGGCATGGCTGGTCCGGCTGCGGGCTCTGGCGGAAACTCATCGATCATTGTCGTTCCTGCCACTGGTCGCAAGCCCGTCGACGGCGGCATCCTGCCGCAGTCGATCATCGGGAGAGGAGAGGGACATGATACAGGCGCAAGGCAAAACCGCTTTGCAGGGATTGAGACGGGCCGCCCTGGCGGAAGGCACGACACTGGTTCTGCTGATTCTGGTTGCGGTACCGCTGAAGCATCTGGCCGGCTGGCCGCTGGCGGTGCAGGTGATGGGGCCCGTTCACGGCCTGGCCTTCCTCGCCTGGGTCTGGGCGCTGGTCGCCTCGGCCCCGCTGGCACGCTGGCGGCCGCTGGAACTGGCGCAGCTGCTGGGGGGTGCGGTGGTGCCCTTCGGGGCGCTGGTCAACGACCGGCTGATCCGGCGCAAGGCGGCGGAGATGGCGGCATGACCGCGCTTCTGCTGCTCAAGGCCGTTCATCTGGTGGCGGCGATCCTGTGGACCGGCGGCATGCTGGTTCTGGCGCTGGGGGTGCGTGACGGCCGCCCGGCCGAACCGCTTCTCGCCCGGCTGGGTATCTGGGACAGGATCATCACCATGCCGGCCATGGCGGTGGTCTGGGCCGTGGGCATCACCATCGCCAGCCTGGGCGGCTGGTTCCCCGATGGCTGGCTGCTGGTCAAGCTGATCGCCGTGATGGCCCTGTCGGGGCTGCATGGCCTGCTGGCCGGCACGCTGCGGCGGATGCTGGCCGACCATGCCCACCTGCCGCCGGGCCTTGCCCGCCATGTCGCCCCGGCCGTCGTGGGCTGCGTCGCCTTGATCGTGCTGATGGCCGTGCTCAAGCCTCTTTAGCTGCGGATGTGGTGGCAGGGCAGGAGGCCAGGCTGGCCAGCATGATCTCAACAACCGCCGCATGGGCGGTGGCATCATCTACAGCGGGCGGTTGTGGGTCGCGCAGGCGGTGCATCGCCATCCAGGCCGCCATTTCCAGCAGGGCACGTGCGCGCGCCCGCGTGGCCGGGCCCGGCTCCGTCTCGCCGGCCGCAAGGGCGGCGAAGCGGGTGAGGTCGCGGAAATAGCGGCCACGGAGTTCGCTGCCGTAAAAGGCCGCGACCTCGGGGATTTCGGCCGCGCAGCGATCCAGCAGCCAGATCAGCCGGCGATGGGTGGCCAGCATCTCCAGCATTTCCACCGCGACGGCGCGAACCTCGTCCGGGCCGGCCCGGCCGGCGGCGAGGGCGGCATCCAGCGCCGGCCGGCGCACGCGCCCGGCCGCTGCGGTGACGAGCGCCGCGGCGGCAGCGCCCAGGCCCACGGCCTCGAACCGCGCGGCCCCGGCAGGTGTCAGACCCTGCGCCTCGGCCAGCGCCAGTTCAAACAGTGCCTCCTTACCCGCGACATAGCTGTAAAGCGCGCCGGCCGATAGCCCGGCCTCGCGCGCCACATCGGCCATCTGGGTCAGCCGATAGCCCTGGCGGGTGAAGACGGCAAGCGCCGCCGCGGCGATGTCCTCAAGGCGTCCGGGCTTCTTCAGGCGCATCGCAATCCCCGACCGGTCGCGAGGACGGTCTTTATTTTAATTGAATCGTTCATTCAAGAATGATACACCTAAAACATCAGCCATACAAGGTGACACCATGGCCGGATCCGCCCCCGGACGTTCGCGCGCGATCGATCACCTGCGCAATCTGGTGATCCTTGGTCTGATCCTGTTCCACACCGCCCGCCTGTTCGATGCCGATCCGTGGCATGTGAAGGATATCGGGCGCTATGCCGCCGCCGATGTGCTGATCGGGGTGTTCAACGTGGTGCAGATGCCGTTGCTGTTCTTCCTGGCCGGCATCACCGCCATGCACAGCCTGGCGGCGCGCGGGGCCGGGCGCTATGTGCGCGAACGGCTGGAGCGTCTCGGTCTGCCGCTGGTCGCGGGCATTCTGCTGGTGGTGCCGCCGCAGGTCTATGTCGAGCGTCTGGCCGCGGGCCTCGACGGCCGGTCGAGCCCGATCGACATCGCCCCCGGCACGGGCTTCGTCGGCTTCTATCCGTCCTTCTTCGACTGCTGTTACCCGGCCGCGAATTTCAGCTGGCATCACCTCTGGTTCCTGGCCTATCTGCTGGTCTATGCCCTGGCGCTGCTGCCGCTCTTCCTGATCGCGCGCCGGCCGGGGCCGCGGGCCCGGCTGGATCAGGCCGGCACGCGGATCGCGGCGGCGGGGCCGCCGGCGCTGCTTGCCCTGGGCCTGCCGGTGCTGCTGGCCGAGATCGTGCTCCGCCCGGATTTTCCCAGCACCCATGCCCTGGCCGGTGACTGGGCCAACCACCTGCATTTCGGCCTGCTGATCCTGCTGGGTGGCTGGTTCGCGCTTTGCCCGGCGCTGGGGGCTGCTGCCGAAACTCACTATCGCCTGCTGTTGATCATAGCGGCGGTTGCAACCGCACTGGCGGTCGCCGCCTGGATGACCGGGGCGCTGCCGGTGCCGGCCCTGCGCCGGTGCCTGCGTGTGGCCGGCGAATGGGCCGCCATCCTTGGTCTGCTCGGCTGGGCCGGGCGGCGGCTGGCCCGGCCGATAACCGGGCTCAGCGGCTTCTCGCGCCTCGCCTTTCCCTTCTACATCGTCCATCAGACGGTGATCGTGGTGTCGGGCTATCTGCTGCTCGGCTGGTCCGGTCAGCCGCTGGTCAAGTATCTGGCCATCGTGGCGGTTTCCGGGCTCGTCTCCTGGGGGCTTGCCCGGGCGCTTGCCGCCACCGCACTCACCCGTCTGCTGTTCGGGATCAAAAGCGAACGGCCCGGGATCACCCCGGGCCGCGCGCAGACGTCACGATCGGTCTAGGCCCGACGCCTACCAGCGATAGCGCAGCGACAGGGTCCCGCCGACCGACTGGCGTTCTTCCGACAGCTCGGAGTCGACGCTCAGCTGCAGGTCGAAATCCTCGTCCAGGCGATACTGCACGCCCGCCCTGAGCACGGCGGCATCTTCCGGCACCTCGATATCGCTGCCCTGGAAGCTGACCCCGGGCAGTTCGGCCAGATGGCGGGTGATGTCGCGCTCGGGGCGGAATTCGTGCTTCCAGCCGGCGCGGAAGAAGGGCTCGATCCGGCTGCCATCCTCGAACGTCACCGGGCCGCCGATCTGGAAGCCAAGCGTCATCGGCATCGAGATGGTGTCCGAGGCGCCGTAGACCACCCCGCCGCCATTGCCGAAGCTGTCGCGGGCCTCGTCCAGATGCAGCCGGGTCGGCTCCACCGCCGCGAAGGGGGTGATCTTCAGCCCGGCGGTCAGCGGCAGGGCATAGCCGACTTCCAGCCGCGCCCCCAGCGTGGTGCCGTCGAAGCGGGTCACGGCCGCGCGGGGCATCCCCAGGACGCGCAGATCCCGGGTGTAGCGGGTGTCGCCGGTGGCGGCATAGCCGATGACCGAGGCATAGGCATCGCCGAAGCGGCGCAGACCATAGACGCTCACCCCATACTGCTTGCCGGTGCCGCTGGCCTGAAGCCCGTCCAGGTCGTAGCTGGTCTCGCCATAGGTGAAGGCACCGCCGACCAGGAAGCTGCCGTCATCGGCGCCGCCATCGATGCCGATGGTGGTGCCGAAATAATGCCCGTCGAAGCCGTCGCCGGTTTCATAGGCACCTTCCGGCGTCATCCAGGCCCGTCCGCCAGTCGTATTGCCGCCGCTGCCGAAGGCCGTCGCCGTCTGGTCGAGGGCCGCTTCGCGGCTGCCCGGTGCGGCGGCGGCAGCCCCCATCCGCCAGCTGTCCAGCCGGCCGGTCACCGTCTGCATGGCGCGTGCGCTCGCGGTCAGCATGCTCTGCGGCACGCTGGCCGCGCCCGTATCGCCGACGCTGCGATAGCCCTGGTCCAGGGTTGCGGTGTCGCTGATCGAGACCAGACCGGCGGTGATCGCCTTCGAATACTCCGAGGCCGCCTCGCTCTGGATCCGGCCCAGCAGCTCGCCGATCCGCCGGCCGAAGCCGCTGAGGCCCTCGGGGGTGAAATCGGCATCGGCCTGGATGCCCAACCGGCCGTCGGTATTGGTCAGGCTGTAGCTCAGGATCGCGCTGGTCGGTGCCGAGAGTTCCAGATCGCCCGCGGCCAGGCCGCCATCCGAGACCAGGACATCGGCGATCGCCAGCCGGCCCGGCTTTACCGAGCCGCTGTTGATCGTCGCAAGCGACAGCTTGCCGTCCATGCTGGCAGCGCCGGTGATGTGCAGCCCGTCGGCCTTGCCGGTCGCATGATCGACGCGCAGCTGCAGTTCGCCATCCGCAGACTGGGTGAAGCCGCCATTGATCGTGGTCGTGACCACGCCCGCGGTCGCCGATTGCAGCCGGCCGTGATTGATGAAGCTGCCGGTGCCGCCCAGGTCGATGCTGGCGCCCGAATTGATCGTGCCGCCGGCTTCGTTGGTCAGCAGATTGGCGCCGCCGTCGCCCAGCCGGATGCTGCCGGTCAGCGTGCCCTTGTTGGTGACGGTGGTGTCGCCGATGCGGCTGTCGATCACCAGCCCGTCGCCGCCGGCGAAGGTTTGCAGCGTGCCGGCATTGGTCACCTCGTTGATCGGGCCGTCGAGCAGCAGGGCATGGCCGTCGGCCGCGCCGGTGACCACCACGCCTTCGGCGATCTCCACCACCGGGTCGGTGGTGGAATGCGCTACCACCGCGCTGGCGCCGGCGCCGCTGACCGTGATCGGGGCATAGACATAGACCGAGACCGCATGGCTGCTGCCGCCGCCATTGCCCGACAGGAACAGGGTGGTGGTGCCGTTGGTGACGATGCCGCCACCGCCGGCGGCGGACTGGGCGACCACGCCATGGGCACCCGCCCCGGTGGTGGTGATCGGCGCGTTGACGCCCACCGTGACGCTGCCGGCGCTGGCCTTGCTCGACGCATTGGCCGCCGCCGAGACCGTGCCGCCGGTGGTGAGCACCGTGCCGCCGCCGGAGCCGACGCTCTGTGCCAGGATGCCGAAGGAGTTCACGCCGGTGGTGTAGATCTGGCCGTTGCTGGTGATGGTGATGTTGCTGCCGTCGGCGCCGCTCGCCTTGTTGCCGACGCGGACGGTGGCGCCGGTCGCCGCCAGCGCCAGACCGCCGCCGCCGCCGATCGACTGGGCGACGAGACCGGGAGAGGCGGCACCGGTGGTGGTGATGGCCGCGCCATTGGTCACCGTCAGGGTGTTCGACTTGCTGGCGACCGTCCCGCCCAGATTGACCGAGGTGGCGTTGATGGCCGAGAGGCCGCCGCCGCCCGAGATCACCTGGGCGACCAGGCCGGGCGCGAAGCTGCCGCCGGTCTGGATGCTGCCGCCGCTGAGGGTCATGGAAACCGCGGCATTGCCGCTGGTGCCGCCACCCGTGCCGCCCAGATAGACGCTGCCCGAGAAGACCGCACCGCTGGTGCCGGACACGGCCATCACGCCGCCGCCGCCGGTGATCGCCTGGGCGACCACGCCGGCCGCGTTGACGCCCTGGGTCAGCACCTTGGGCGCGCCGGTGATGGTGATGTCCTGGGCGGAACCCGCGCCGCCCTGCTGGCCGAGCCGGGCATTGATGCTCCCGCCCGAGGCCTGGGTGGCGATCGAGGCGAAACCGCCGCCGCCGCCCACCGACTGCACCAGCACGCCGAGCGAATTGGCGCCCGAGGTCTGGATGACCGCATTGCCCAGATAGCCCGCCACCGCATCGTTCTGGGACGGGCCGCCATTGCCCGAGCCGCGCACGGCGCCGAGCTGCAGGTTGACCGAGGCGGAAGACTGCGCGGCGGTGTTGGTCTGGGTGAAGAAGATGCCGTTGTCGCCCACAGACTGCGCGACCACGGCCGTCGCATTGGCCGCCGTGGTGGCGATGGTCTGGTTCTGGGTGGTGATGGAGACGGCGCCACCGTTCAGATTGCTGCCGCCGCCGCCCATATTGCCGACGCCATAATTGGTGACATTGGCATCGGTGAAGACCGAGGCGACCACGCCGCCGCCGCCGCCCACCGACTGGGCCAGGATGGCGGTGGAGCCGACGCCGTTGGTGATGACGCTGGTCGGCACGTTCAGCGTCACGGCGCTGCCATAGGCGATGGCCGAGCCGAAATTGGCCGAGAGCTGGCGGTATTCCGAGAACACCGCACCGCCGGCACCGCCGATCGATTGGGCGAGGATGCCATAGGACACGCTGCCGACGGTCTGCACCGTGCCGCCGGTGCCGGTGGTCAGCCAGACATTGCCGGCATTGGAGCCGCTGACGGCCGAGTTGAAATAGACCTGGCCGGCGCCATGGGCGAGACCGCCGCCGCCGCCGATCGACTGGGCGACGATGCCGGGAGATGCGCCGCCATAGGTGGTGATCAGCGCCGAACTCGTCGCCGAGACCGTGCCGCCATTGCCATTGAGCGGCCCGCCCAGGCGGACGGCATCGGTATGGATGCCCGCGATGCCGCCGCCGCCTGCGATCGACTGCACCACCAGGCCGGGGGCGAAGGCGCCGCTGGTGGTGACGCTGCCGGCCGCCAGATAGCCATAGGCGGTGTTGGCATTGGCGCCGTTGCCGCCGGTGGCGCCGAGCGTCACCATCCCCGAGAACCAGGAGCCCGACTGGGAGGACAGGCTGGCGACGCCGCCGCCGCCCGAGATCGACTGTACGATCACGCCGGCGGCATTGGTGCCGCGGGTGACGATGTTCGCGGTGCCGCTGACGCTGGTCGGCATGGCCGACCCGCCGCCGCCGCGCTGGCCGATGATGCCGCTATCGATCCAGCCGCCGGTCGACAGGGTGGCGATGGAGACGATACCGCCACCGCCGCCGATCGACTGGCCGACCACGCCATAGGCATTGGCGCCCGAGGTGTCGATGGTGGTGACACCGCCGGCACCCAGGGTGACGTTGGTCGAATAGGTGGTGTTCTGGCCGCCATCGCCCTTGCCGACCGAGGTGCCGAGATTGATCGCGGTGTGCACCGCCACCTGCGAGGCGGCATTGGCCTGGGTGAAATAGGTGCCGCCGGCGCCTATCGACTGGGCGATCACGCCTGCGCCATTGGCACCGGCGGTCGCGATGGTCTGGGTGCGGGTGGTGACGGCGACGGTGTTGCCGTTCAGCCCGCTGGCGTTGGCGGCGTTCAGGGTAACGCCATAGCTGGTGATGTTGGCATTGGAGAAGGCCGAGGCGATCACGCCGCCGCCACCGCCGATCGACTGGCCGACGATGCCGGCCGAGCCGGCGCCCGAGGTGACGACAGTCGCCGCCGTGTCGATGACGATGCTGCCGCCATAGGCGATGCCGGTGCCGAAGCCGGCCGTGGCCTGGTTCACCGGGCTGAACACCGCGCCGCCGGCACCGCCGATCGACTGGGCCAGAATGCCGAAGGCGGTGGCCCCTTGAGTCTGGACCGATCCGCTGCCGGTGGTGGTGACCTTCACCTGCGAGGCGTTGGAGCCGCTGGGCGCGTTCAGGATGACGGCATTGCCGCCATTGGCGAGGGCGAGACCGCCGCCGCCGCCGATCGACTGGGCGACGATGCCGGCCGAGGCATTGCCGATGGTGCCGATGGCGGCACCGCTGCTGACGGTGACCGTGTTGCCGTTGCCGGCAACATAGCCGCCCAGATAGACGCCGCTGCTGTGAACGCCCGAAATGCCGCCGCCACCGGCGATCGACTGCGCCACCAGGCCCGGGGCGAAGACGCCGCCGGTGGTGATGCTGCCGCCGGTGAGGTTCACATTGACCACCCCGCCATTGCCGCCGCCGCCGGCATAGGTGCCGAGCGTCACCGGCCCCGAATAGCCCGTGCTGCCCGACTGGCCGGCGACCACGGCGATGCCGCCGCCGCCGCTGATCGACTGCGCGACCACGCCCAGCGCATTGGTGCCGCGGGTGGTGATGTTCGCCGCCCCGGTGACGGTGGTGGCGAGGCCGACACCGCCGCCGCCACGGGCGCCGAGCCGGCTGCTGTCGATCGACCCGCCGGTCGACTGGGTGGCGATGGCATAGATGCCGCCGCCGGCCCCCACCGACTGTGCGACCACGCCGAAGGCATTGGCGCCCGAGGTGTCGATGGTGGTGGCGCCGCCGCTGCCCAGCGTCACCCTGACCGAATCGGTCTGGCTGACGCCGCCATTGCCGCTGCCGAGCCCGCTGCCCAGGTTGAAGGTGGCATGGATGCTGCCCTGGGCGGCGGTGTTGGTCTGGGCGTAATAGACGCCGCTGCCGCCCACCGACTGGGCGATCACCGCTGCGGCATTGGCGCCCGCGGTCGCAATCGTCTGGCCATGGGTGGTGACGACGACGTTGCTGCCGTAATCGCTGCCGCCGCTGCTGCCGTAGATATTGGCGACATAGCTGGTATAGGCGGCATCGGCGAAGCTGGAGGCGATGACGCCGCCGCCGCCGCCCACCGACTGGGCGAGAATGGCGGTGGAGCCCTGGCCGGTGGTCACCACATTCGCCCCGGCATCGACATAGACCCCGCCCGCATAGGCGGCCGAGGCGCCGAAGCTGGCGATGACGCCGTGATTGGGGGCGATGAAGGCGCCGCCGCCGCCGCCGATCGACTGGGCCAGGATGCCGAAGCCCAGATTGCCGGTGGTCTGCAGCCAGCCATTGCCGGTGGTGGTGACGCCCACCGTGCTGGCATCGCTGCCGCCGGTCGTGCTGATGAACTGGGCATTGTAGCTGGTGAGTGCCAGGCCGCCGCCGCCGCCGATCGACTGGGCGACGATGGCGCTGGCGCCGATGCCCGATGTCGCAACCGGTGCCAGCGCGGTGACGCTGGCGACGCCTGCGACGCCGGCCGTGCCGCCGCCCATCTGCACCGTGTCGGTATTCAGCGCCGAGATGCCGCCGCCGCCCGCGATCGACTGGGCGACGATGCCATGGGCGAAGACGCCGGTGGTGGTGATGCCGCCGCCGCCCGAGAGGTTGACGGTGGCATTGCCGGCATTGTTGCCGCTGCCGCCGCGGGCGCCGAGGATTGCCGTGCCGGTGAAGAACTCCAGCCCCGGCGTGGCCACGGCCAGAATGCCGCCGCCATTGCTGACCGACTGCGCGACGATGCCGAAGGCATTGTTGCCGCGGGTGACGATGCTGGCCGGCCCCGTGACGGTCGTCGCCATGCCCATGCCGTTGCCGCCGCGCTGGCCGAGCTGCACGCCCTTGGCGTTGCCATAGCTGGCGCGGGTGGAGATGGCGACGATGCCGCCGCCGCCGCCCACCGACTGGGCGACCGCGCCGAAGGCATTGGCGCCCGAGGTGTCGATGGTGGTGGTGCCGCCTGCACCCAGCGTCACCTTGATCGCATCGGCGACATTGGCGCCGCCATTGCCGCCCGCACTGACCGTGCCCAGATAGCCGCTGACGTTGATCGTACCCTGGCTGACGGTGTTGGCCTGGGTGAAGTATACGCCCCCGGCGCCCACCGACTGGCCGACCACGGCCGCGGCGTTCACGCCCGAGGTCGCGATGGTCTGGTTGCGGGTGGTGACGGCGACGGTGCCGGCGTTCAGATTGCCGTTCCCGGCGCTGTTCAGCCCCGTCCCGTAATTGACGAAGCCGTCATTCGCGGTGGTGGAGGCGATCACGCCGCCGCCGCCGCCGATCGACTGGCCCAGGATGGCGACCGAGCCCGCCCCGGAGGTGACGACCTTCGCGCCCGCATCGATGCCGATATTGCCGGCATAGCCGATGCCGGTGCCGAGATTGGTGCTGAGGAGAGACGTCGGCCCGAAGATCGCGCCGCCGGCGCCGCCGATCGACTGCGCCAGAATGCCGAAGGAGGTGGCGCCCTGGGTTTGAACCGCGCCGCCGCCGGAGGTAGTGACGGTCACCTGGCTGGCATTCGACCCGCTGGGGGCATTGGCGAAGGTGACGGCGCCGGTGCCGATGGCAAGCCCACCGCCGCCGCCGATCGACTGGGCGACGATGCCGGCCGCCGCCGTGCCATAGGTGGTGACGGCGGCCGAGCTTGCGACGCTGACCGTGCCGCCATTGCCGCCGAGCACGCCGCCCAGCGTGACATCATTGGTGAGCACGCCGGAAATGCCGCCGCCGCCGGCGATGGACTGGGCCACCAGGCCGTGGGCATAGGCGCCGCCGGTGGCGATGCTGCCGCCCGACAGGTTGACATTCACCGCACGGGTATCGCTGCCGCTGCCGCCGGTGGCGCCCAGCCGGATATTGCCGGTGAAGGCGGCTCCCGACTGGCCGGACACCACGAAAATGCCGCCGCCGGTGCTGATCGACTGGGCGACCGCGCCCAGCGCATTGGTGCCGCGGGTGACGATGTTCGCGGTGCCGGTCAGCGTGGTGGCGAGGCCCGTGCCGCTGCCGCCACGCTGGCCCAGAATGGCGCCCTTGACGGTGCCGCCGGTCGCCTGGGTGGCGATCGCGACGATGCCGCCACCGCCGCCCACCGACTGTGCGACCGCGCCGAAGGCATTGGCGCCCGAGGTATCGATGGTGGTGAGACCACCGGCGCCGAGCGTGACCTTGATGGCGTCGGCGACATCGGCACCGCCATTGCCGCCGGCACTGACGGTGCCGAGATAGGCGGTGACGTTGACCGCGCCCTGGCCGGCGCTGTTCGCCTGGGTGAAGAACACACCGCTGGCGCCCACAGCCTGGCCCACCACGGCTGCGGCATTGGCGCCCGAGGTGGCGATGGTCTGATTGCGGGTGGTGACGGCGACGGTGCCGGCGTTCAGATTGCCGTTCCCGGCGCTGTTCAGCCCCGTCCCGTAATTGACGAAGCCGTCATTCGCGGTGGTGGAGGCGATCACGCCGCCACCGCCGCCGATCGACTGGCCCAGGATGGCGACCGAGCCTGTGCCCGAGGTGACGACGTTCGCGCCCGCATCGACGGCGATATTGCCGCCATAGCCGATGCCGGTGCCGAGATTGGTGCTGAGGAGAGACGTCGGCCCGAAGATCGCGCCGCCGGCGCCGCCGATCGACTGCGCCAGAATGCCGAAAGAGGTGGCGCCCTGGGTTTGAACCGCGCCGCCGCCGGAGGTGGTGACGGTCACCTGGCTGGCATTCGACCCGCTGGGGGCATTGGCGAAGGTGACGGCGCCGGTGCCGATGGCAAGCCCACCGCCGCCGCCGATCGACTGGGCGACGATGCCGGCCGCCGCCGTGCCATAGGTGGTGATCGCCGACGAGCTGGTAACGCCGACGGCGCCGCCATTGCCGGCCACCACGCCGCCGAATTTCACGTCATTGGTCAGCAGGCCCGAAATGCCGCCGCCGCCGGCAATGGACTGCGCCACCAGGCCATGGGCATAGGCGCCGCCGGTGGCGATGCTGCCATTGGTCAGGTTCACGGTGACCGTCCGGCCGTTGCTGCCGCCGCCGGCGGTGGCACCAAGCGTGACATTGCCGGTGAAGGCCGCACCCGACTGGCCCGAAACCGCCAGAATACCGCCACCATTGCTGATCGACTGCGCAACCGCGCCCAGGGCATTGGTGCCGCGGGTGACGATGTTGGCGGTCCCCGTCAGCGTGGTGGCCATGCCGCTGCCGCTACCGCCGCGCTGGCCCATAATGGCGGTGCCGACGGTGCCGCCGGTCGCCTGGTTGGAGATCGCGATGATGCCGCCGCCGCCGCCCACCGACTGGGCGACCGCGCCGAAGGCATTGGCGCCCGAGGTATCGATGGTGGTGACACCGCCTGTGCCGAGCGCGATCCTGATCGCATCGGCCTGGTCCACGCCGCCATTGCCGCTGCCGTAGGCGGTGCCCAGATAGGCCGTGACGCTGACCGCGCCCTGGCTGGCGGTATTGGCCTGGCTGAAGAAGGTTCCGCCCGCGCCGATCGACTGGCCGACCACGGCGGCGGCATTGGCGCCGGCGGTGGCGATGGTCTGATTGCGGGTGGTGATGGACATGGTGCCGGCATTCAGCCCGCTGGCATTGGCGCCGTTCAGCCCGACCGCATAAGAGGTGAAACCGGCATCCGCCGCGGTGGAGGCGACCACGCCGCCGCCGCCTGCGATCGACTGGCCGAGCACGGCGACCGAGGCCATACCCGTCGTGATGACATTGGCGCCGACATCGATGCCGACATTGCCGGCATAGGCGATCGAGGCGCCGAAATTGGCGCCGAGCAGCCGGTTCGGCCCGAAGACCGCGCCGCCGCCACCACCGATCGACTGCGCCAGGATGCCGAAAGAGGTCGCCCCTTGAGTCTGGACCGCGCCGGCCCCGGTGGTGGTGACCAGGACCTGGCGGGCATTCGATCCGCTGGGCGCGCTGGCGAAGTTGACCTGGCCGTCGCTGGTCGCGACGCCGCCGCCGCCGCCGATCGACTGGGCGATGATGCCCGAGGCCGAGGTGACATAGGTGGTGATGGCCGAAGAGCTGGAGACGGTGACCGTGTTGCCGGAGCCGGCGACCGCGCCGCCGAGCATGAGGCTGGTGGTGCGGATGCCGGAAATGCCGCCACCGCCCGCGATCGACTGGGCGACGAGACCATGGGCATTGAAGCCGTTGGTGACGATCCGCCCGCCGGTCAGGTTGACGTTCACCGCGCCGGCGTCACCCGCGCCGCCACCGGTGGCGCCGAGCCGCGTGCTGCCCGAGAAGATGGCCCCGGGGCCGGCCGCAGCGAGGGCGACACCGCCGCCGCCGGCGACGGACTGGACCACGGCACCGATCGCATTGTCGGCATGGGTGATGATGCTGGCCGTTCCCGACAGCGTGACCGCGCGGCCATTGCCGCCGCCGCCCGACTGGCCGAGCTGCGCCGTGGCCGTGGTGCTGCCAGCCGAGGTGGTCGCGAAACCGGCGATGCCGCCGCCGCTGCCGATCGACTGGACGGCGACACCCATCGAATTGCGGCCCCAGGTTTCGATCGAGGTGGTGCCGCCGGTATCGCCCAGGGTCAGCATCACCGCATCGGCCGCACTGGTGCCACCGCTGCCGCCGCCACGGCTGGCGCCGAGGGTGAAGGTGGGCGAAACCGCGCCCGAAATCTTGCCGGCGCTGAAGGTTGCGATGCCGCCGCCACCGCCGATCGACTGCACCACCAGCGCGCTGGCATTGTCGCCGCCGGTCTGGATCAGCGCCGAGGTGCCGCCGCCCGTGCTGACCAGGATCTTGCCGCCATCGCCTGCATTGCTCGACGACGAACCGAGCGTCAGGTTGGCCGAAGCCGAGGCGCGGGTGGCGCTGGTGATGTCGATGATGTCGGAAATGCCGCCGCCGCCGCCGATCGACTGGGCGATGACCGCGCCGCTGCCGATGCCCGAGGCGGTGATGTCGCGGGTGATGTAAACGCTGACGGTTCCGCCCGACCCGGAAATGCCGCCGCCGCCGCCGAGGGTGACCGGTGCCGAAATCTTGCCGCCCGACGCGCTGGACTGGGCCGAGCCGCCGAGGCCGCCACCGCCGCCCACCGACTGGGCGACGATCGCATGCGCGGCGCCGGCCGCCGTGGTGATCACGCCGCGGCTGGTGACCGTGACGCCCTGGCCGTTCTGGCCGCCGCCGCCCGATCCGCCGAGGGCCATGGCGAGCGAGGCTTCACCACCCTGGGCGGAGGTTGAGGATGCGCCGCCGGCATCGCCGCCGCCGCCGCCCACCGACTGGGCGAAGATGCCGTGCGAGAGGAAGCCGTAGGTGGCGAGCGTGCCGTCGTTCACGACATAGACGGCGCCGCCGGCACCGCCATTGCCGCCGGATCCGCCGAGCGCGAAGCTGGTCGCATAGGCGCCGCTGTTGGCATTGGTGGTGGCCGAGGCGCCGGTACCGCCGCCGCCGCCCACCGACTGGGCATAGATCGCGGTGGCATGCGCGCCCGCGGTCTGGATGGTCGTGGCGCTGTTCACCGAAACCGTGCCGCCGGACCCGCCGCCGCCGCCCGATCCGCCGAGGCCGGCCGACATCGCCACACCTTTGGAGGTGGAGGCAGAGGTGCCGGTGGAGCCGCTGGAGACACTGGCGCCGGCTTCGCTGTCATCCGCCTGGCCGGCGGTGGCCGAGGTGGTGACCGCGCCGCCATTGCCGCCGCCGCCGCCCACCGACTGGACATAGATGCCGTAGGAGAGATCGCCCCAGGTGGTGATGGAGGTGGGGTGCGCCTGATCGCCGTTGCAGATGTTGTTCGAAATGCTGCCGCAGACATTCACGCTGCCGCCGGCGCCGCCCCCGGCGCCCGAGCCGCCGAGGCCGAGTGCCACCGAGGCCGAGCCGCCCGAGCCGGTGGTGGAGCTGGACGAGCCGCCATTGCCGCCGCCGCCGCCCACCGACTGGGCATAGACCGCCGCCGCATTGGCGCCATAGGTGACGAGCGTGCCGCCGCCCAGGCCGACATTCACCGCACCGCCCGCACCGGCGCCGCCGCCGGTGCCGCCCATCGAAAGCGCGACGCTGGCCTTGCCGGCATCGGCGTTGGAACTGGCCGAGCCGCCATTGCCGCCGCCGCCACCCACCGACTGGGCGAAGATCGCCTGCGAATTCAGCCCGCCCTTGCCGTCGGAGGTGCCGGTGGTGATGCTGGCCGAGTTGGTGACCACGATGCTGCCGCCGGCCGCGCCGCCGCCGCCCGAGCCGCCGATCGCGAGGCCGGCGGCATAGCCGCCATCGGCGCCCGCCTGGCTGCCCTGAGAGGTGGAGCCGGTTTTGCCGGCCGAGGCCGAATTGTGGCTGCTGTTCGACTGGCCGGAACCCGAGGTCGGCACGGTGCCGGTGGAGGCGCTGGTCGACCCGTCCTCGTCGTCTTCATCCGAGGCCGGCGCCGCGGTGGCCGCCGTGGTCGCCCCACCGCCATTGCCGCCGCCGCCGCCCACCGACTGGGCGAAGATGCCGGCCGAATTGATGCCGGTGGTCCTGAGCGTGCCGAAATTCAGCACGGTGACCAGATTGGCCGCCCCGCCGCCGCCGCCCGATCCGCCGAGCCCGAAGGAGAGCGCGCCCGAGCCGCCGCTTTCGACCGTGCTGGAGGCCGCACCGCCATTGCCGCCGCCGCCGCCGACCGACTGGGCGAAGATCGCCGCCGATTGCAGGCCGCTGGTGGTGATGCTGCCGGTGTTCACCACCGTCGCGGTCGATCCGGTGCCGCCGCCGCCGCCGGTGCCGCCCAGGCTGATGGAGCCGGCATAATTGCCGCCGGCCGCATTGGTGGTGGCCGAGCCGCCATTGCCGCCGCCGCCGCCCACCGACTGGGCGGTGATGCCGTTGGACAGCATGCCCGAGGTGGTGATGGTGGCAACGCTGCTGACCAGCACGGCGCCGCCATTGCCGGCCTTGCCGCCGGCGCCGCCGATGGCGAGCGAAGCGCCGACGCCGTTATCGGCTTCCTCGTCGGTCGAAGCGGCCGGGCCGCTCTGCGAGAACTGGGCCGCGGTCGCGACCGCCGCCCCGGTATTGGTCTGCTGGGCGAAGCCGGTGCCGGTATAGGCGGCGACACCGCCATCCAGCGCGCCGCCCTGCTGGCCGGTGGCCGAAGCGGTGGCCGTGCCGCCATCGCCGCCGCCGCCGCCGACCGACTGGGCGAAGATCGCCGTCGACCCGGCGCCGGTGGTGGCGAGCGTGCCGCCGGCGACCACCGTCACCGCATCGGCATTGCCGCCGCCGCCGCCGAAGCCGCCCACCGCCAGCGAGGCGGCGTATTTGTTGCTGGAAGCACTGCTTTCCGAATAGCCGCCGCGGCCGCCGCCGCCGCCCACCGACTGGGCGTAGATCGCGCTTGCGTGGTTGCCATAGGTCAGAATGCTGCCGCCGGTGGCGGTGACGCCGCCCCAGGGATTGCTGCAGCTGCCCGAGCTGACATTGCCGCAGACGGTGACCTTGCCGCCGGTGCCGCCCGTGCCGCCGCCGCCGCCGACCGCGACCGAGATGGCGCCCGTGCCCGAAATCGCATTGGCATAGGCCGAACCGCCATTGCCGCCGCTGCCGCCCACCGACTGCGCCAGGATGGCGACCGACCGGTCGCCCGCGCCCGGATTGCCCGGCGCGACACCGGCCATGCCGGTCTGGATGCTGCCCGTCAGCGTGACCGCGACCGTGCCGGCATTGCCGCCGGCCGCACCCGACCCGCCGATCGCGACCGAAGCCGAGCCGCTTTTCGACTGCTCGCCGCCGCCCGAGGCCGAGGCCGCGAAGGCCGAGGCATTGCCGCCATTGCCGCCGCCGCCGCCGATCGACTGGGCGATGATGCCATAGGCGTCGAACCCGCTGGTGACCAGGTTGTTGGCGACCGTCACCGAGACCGCGCCGCCATTCTGGCCGGATCCGCCGCTGCCGCCGGTGGCGCCGGCCGCACCGACCGAGATCTTCGAGGCCGGGTTGCCGGTCGACACCGAGCCGGAATAGGCGGCACCACCGCTGCCGCCGGTGCCGCCGATCGACTGGGCGATGATCGCCGCGGCAAGATCGCCTGCGGTCGAGATGCCGGTATAGGTGTTGACGGTGACCGTGCCGCCGGTGCCGCCGCTGCCGCCATAGCCGCCGACCGCGACCGCCGGGGCCGCGATGGTCGATCCGGCAGCCCCGGCGCTGAAGCCGCCGAGACCGCCGCTGCCGCCGATCGACTGTGCCACGATGCCGTGCGACAGAAGCCCGGTGGTGGTGATGGTGTCGTAGGTGGCAATGGTCACGCCGCCCGCGGCACCGCCGCCGCCGCCGCTGCCACCCAGGCTGACGCCGGCCGACCCCAGCCCGCCCAGGCTGCCGGCGATGTCCCAGCCGCCATTGCCGCCGGCACCGCCGATCGACTGGGCCAGAATGCCGGCCGACTGATGGCCGGTGGTCGAGACGCGCCCGCCGCCCTGGATGGTGACGGTCACCTGGCTGGCGCGGCCGCCCTTGCCGCCGCCGCCGCCGATCGCGGCCGAGACCGCGCCGCTTTCGCCGAACGAGCCCGCGATCGCGAAACCGCCCGAGCCGCCATTGCCGCCCATCGACTGGGCCACCACGCCCGGCGAGAGCGCGCCGGTGACGGTGAGGGCCGAGTAATTGTCGACGGTGACCGTGCCGCCGGTGCCGCCATTGCCGCCACCGCCGCCCACCGCCATGCTGGCGGTGCCGTTCGAGCTGAGGCCGGCGGCACCCGAAAAGCCGCCCGAGCCGCCGCCACCGCCGATCGACTGCGCCAAAAGGGCAGGGGCATTGCCGGTGGTGGCGGCAGAGACCGTGACGGCGGCCTGGTTGATCAGGCTCACCGCACCGCCGGCACCGCCCGAGGCGCCGCTGCCGCCGGCACCGATATTCGCCGAGACCGAGCCGCTGATCGAGCCCGCCACCGCATAGCCGCCCGAGCCGCCGCCGCCGCCGATCGACTGCGCGGCGATCGCCGCCGCGCCGCCGCCATAGGTGTTGATCAGCCCGGTGTTCACCACCTGGACGGTGCCGCCATTGTTGCCGCTGCCGCCGGCGCCGCCGATCGCGGCCGAGGCGCCGCTGGAATAGCTGAGCGCGCCCGAGGTGGTGTAGCCGCCATTGCCGCCGCCACCGCCGATCGACTGCGCCAGAATGGCGCTGGCGCCATAGCCATAGGTGGTGATCGCCGCGGTCTGGCTGCTGTTCGCGGCATAATTATGGGCGGTGACCGCGCCTGCGGCACCGCCGGCGCCGCCCGATCCGCCGACGCCCAGCGACACCGCCAGCTGCGGGCTGGCCGAGAGACCCAGCGCCGAGCCGCCGGAGCCGCCGCCGCCGCCGATCGACTGGGCCAGAATGCCGTGCGAGCTGTCGCCCGAGGTGGTGATGACGCTGCCGGTGTTCTCGACGATCACCGTGCTGCCGGCACCTGCGGCGCCGCCCGATCCGCCGACGCCGAAACTCAGGGCGCTGTTCGCGACGGCCAGGCTGGCATCGACCGTCGAGCCGCCGCCGCCGCCGCCGCCGCCGATCGACTGGCCGACCAGGGCCGAGGCGCCGACGCCGGTGGTGGTCAGCGTGATGCCGTTGGGGCTGACATAGACCTGGCCGCCATTGCCGCCATTGCCACCCTTGCCGCCGTAAGAGAGTGCGAAGCTGCCCTGGAAGCCGGCCGCCAGCGACACCGCATAGCCGCCCGAACCGCCGCCGCCGCCGATCGACTGGCCGACGATGGCCGACGAGCCGTCGCCGACGGTCGAGATGGTCTTGCCCGTGGTCAACCCGGAAAGCCGGCCCTGGCCGCTGCAGGCGCCGGCGGCCGAGGAATCGCCGCTGAAGCTGTTGCAGTTGATTGCAACCGATCCGGCCGAGCCGCCGCTGCCGCCCGAGCCGCCATGGGAGAGCGAGGCGCTCTGCCCGGAACTGGCCGACAGCGCCACGGCACCGCCGCCGACACCGCCGCCGCCGCCCACCGACTGGGCGAGGATGCCGGCCGAGTTCACCTCTACCGTCGTGATCGAGCCGGTGCTGAGCACGGCGACCGAGCCGGCATTGCCGCCGCCGCCGCCCGATCCGCCGACCGCGAAGGCGAGGCCCGCGCCCGAGCCGGACAGGCCCATGCCGCCGACACCACCGCCGCCGCCCACCGACTGCGCCAGCACGCCCACCGCACCGCCGGCCGAGCCGGTATTGACCGGGGTGGTGGAGAGCGAGGGAATGCAGCCATTGCCGGTGCAGATATCGGCGGTGTTGTTCACCGCCACCGATCCGCCCGATCCGCCATCGCCGCCCGAGCCGCCGACCGCGACCGAGGCACTGCTGCCCGAGGCGGAGAAGGCCATGCCGCCGCTGCCGCCGGCGCCGCCCACCGACTGGGCGAAGATGCCGACCGAGGACGGGCCATAGGCGGTGATGGTGCTGGAATTGTTGACCGTGACCAGGCTGCCCGAGCCGGCCCTGCCGCCATCGGCACCCAGCGCGACCAGCCCGGCCGCGACACCGGCATTGCCGCCGCCGCCGCCGACCGACTGGGCATAGATCGCGGTCGCACCCGCCGCGGCCGAGGGGTTCGCGGCGCTGCCGACCGTCAGCACGCCGATATTGTTGATCGTGACCAGCCCGGCATTGCCGCCATAGCCGCCGCCGCCGCTATAGCCGCCGAAGGTGCCGTTGCTGCTGCCGCCATCGCCGCCGAAACCGCCGATCGACTGGGCGGCAAGCGGGGTGCCGGCCGCGGTGGTGATCGCAGCATTGTTGGTGATGGTGACATTGCCGCCGGCACCGCCGGGCACGCCGTCGCCGCCATCGCCCCAGAGGCCGCCATTGTTGTTGCCGCCGTCGCCGCCCTGGCCGCCGGCGCTCTGCGCCACGATGCCCAGCGAGGACGAACCGCCCTGGATGTTGAGCGCCATGTTGTTGGTGACGGTGACCGTGCCGCCGGCTCCGCCCGACCCGCCATCGCCACCATGGGCGCCGGGATCGTTGGTGTTGCCGCCGGTGCCGCCGGTGCCGCCCTGGCTGTAGGCGACGATCGTGGTGTTGGCGATGGGATAGACGTCGCTGCTGGCGCCGTTCAGCGTGACGGTGACGGCACCGCCGGTGCCGCCGGTGCCGCCGCCGCGGCCATTGCCGCAGACGCCGGTCTTGTCGGAACCGCCCGTACCGCCGGTGCCGCCGGTGCTGCCGGCGACCACCAGCGTGCCGCCATAGGCGGTGGTGGTGGAGATGCCGGGCGTGACGGTCGCGGTCACCGCCGTGCCGGTCGGGCCCTGGCCGCCGCTTTCGGGCTTGTCGCAGCTGAAGCCGTTGAAGCTGGCGTTGGATCCCTTGGATCCGGTACCGGGCGAGGGCTGCTGATTGACGTAGTAATAGGCGGGGCCGGTCGAGACCTCGGCGTTTTCGGCCTGTGCCGGCCCGGCCGTGATCAGATCTCCGGAGAAGCCGAGACCCAGCACGACCCCGATGGCCGTCATGGTCCCACGATTCAGGAAGGAACCCGACTTCGCCATCGGTCTCGCCTCTCATGCCGTCGGTCCGGCGGCTTGCGCCGCCGCCGTTCAGGTCCGTCGTCCTCAGGTGCCCGCCGCGTCCGGCGGGCGTCCGGTCACTTCACCGCGTCGAAGGCGGCGGTGAAATCGACCAGCATATGGGGGAAGGTCAGCACGGCGCCGTTGCCGGCGACGGCGCGGATCGACATCACCTTGCCGGCCCGCATCGCCTTCAGAAGATCATTGCCGAGGGGCAGAGAGGCGAAGCAGCCGCGGCCGTCGCAGGAGCGCACGGTCACCGGCACCGGCGTGCCGTCATCCACCGCCAGGGTCACGGGCTCGGTCAGGGTCAGGCCGGTCGGCAGCTGCAGCACCAGTTCGGGCTTGCGGCTTTCGCCCGGCACGCTGACCACCGCCACCGACATCAGCTGGCCGTTGTCGCTGTTGAACAGCCGCTGTTCCATGGTGCAGTCGGCCGCCGTGGCGCGCCCGCGCGACACGCAGGTCACCGTCCAGGCGGGTGCCGAACCGTCCACCTTCTGCGGCTCGGTCGCGGCCGGGGCGTCGGCCGGGCGTGCGGTGGACGCGCTCTGCGCCACGGCGCCGGCGGTGCCCGCCAGTCCGAAAGTGGCCGCAAGGGTGGCGGCGAGGAGAACCAGACGGGCGGTGGAGCCGCGCTGCATCATCGTAAGGACGTCCCGGGAAGGAGTATGTCGGACAGGGGTCGGCACGGGGCCTGAGCGGACCCGTGCGGGATCATCCTTCACCAAAGCTTTGCATGGTGCAACAGCAAAGCCGGATCGTCACACAAGAGATGTGAAGATGCACCCAGGATCATAGTTTGTGCGGCGGATTTCCTGATTTTTAACCATATGAAGCATGGGTCACATGCCGTCATTCGTCATGCGGGGCGCTGCATGGAAAACGGCGGTTTACGTGCACGTCACTCATCGCTTGACAGAAGGCGTCTTCAGCTGCCCCGTGGCACGACCAGAACATCCTCGTCGACCGTCGCCAGAATGCGTTTGGCCACGCTGCCGAGCACCGCTTCTGCCACCACGCCCTGGCCGCGGGTGCCCAGAACCACCAGGTCGGACGGCTCGCGTGCCAGTTCCGCGGCCACGGCCTCGTCTGCCGGCCCGGGCAGCACGATCCGGGTCAACCCGGCGACCCTGGATGCGGGAACCGCCAGCGCGTCGAGCGCATCGTTCAGCCGGTGTGCCGCGGTTTCGCCGAGCGCGCGGATATGGGCCGTCCGGTCGCTCGACAGATGGTGAAACGGCGTATCGAAGGCATGGATCACCGTTGCCGGCAGATCGGGCAGCAGGGTCAGGGCCGTTTCCGTCGCATGGCGGGCCGGGCCGGAAAGATCCGTAGCGATCAGCATCTGCCGGTAGGGGCGCTTCGCCCGCCGCCGCACCACCAGCACCGGCACCGACGAGCGGCGCAGCAGCCGGTCGACCGTGTCGCCGAGCAGAAGCCGGCCCATCGGCTCGTTGCGGGCAAGGCCGGTGACGATCAGGTCGAAACCGTCGTCTTCGGCGATCCTGAGGATCGTGTCGGCGGCATCGCCATCCTCCACCCGGGTGCGGATGGTGAAGGGGCTGGATGGTGCCGCGGCGTCAGCCAGCACCTCGTCCGGCAGATCGGCCAGCAGATGGCGTTCGGCCAGGCGCAGCCGTTCATCGACCGCCATCCGGCCCAGCCCGTCGGGCTCGCTGACATGCAGCACGGTCAGCGCCGCCCCGGTCTCGCGCGCCAGCACCACCGCCCGGTCGAGCGCCCGGTCGGTGCGGGCGCTCAGATCCGTGGCAAGCAGGATGCGGGCAAGCGGGTGGGGGGTGGTGGGGGTGGGCATGACGTCCTCCTTGGTCTCGGATCCCCTGAACCTTACCCCGCCCCCTCGTTTCCCGCCATCTCGCTGCCCAGATGCACCGCCAGCCACACCGTCGGCTGATGGTCGTCGGTCCAGCTGACCCGATGGCGCAGCCGGGCGGGCAGCATCACATGGTCTCCGGGGCCGAGCACGATTTCGCCCTGGCCCTCGATCAGCAGCCCGGCCGATCCGGTCAGCAGCAACACCCATTCATCCCAGCCCTGATCGTACCATTCCCCCTCGGGCGTGGCCTGGCCCCACGACACGATCCGCTCGATGCGGATGCCGGGGCGGGTCAGGATCTCGGTGAAGGCCTCGTCGATGGAGCGGGGCGGCAGGGGGGAGAGGAGGTTGGGCATCGGGGTCCGGCTGATGGCGGGTGTGGCGGATGACGGCGCAGATCGTCGCGGTCCTCAGTCTACGGCCTTCCATCGCCCGGTGCAGCTGTCGCCATACCGGCGTCGTTGATCATCAGCACCGCCGGCAGCTCGTTCAGCCGGTTGATCGTGGCTGCGGGCGCCAGCGCCCGGCAGGCCGCTTCGGCGCCGTAGCCATAGCGGGCCCAGCAGCCATGGGCGCCGATTGCGCGGGCATAGAGCAGATCGGCCGGGGTGTCGCCCACGACCATCACCGCCGCGGCATCGGTCGCCGCCATGTGCGGGGCGATCCGCCGACGGAAAGCGGCGGTGTCGGGCTTTCCCGCAAGGCCGATCAGGTCGCGGAAATATCCGTCGAGGCCGTGATGATCCAGGGCATCGCGAATCGAGACCTCCCCCTTGTTCGACACCAGGATCATCTCGATCCCGGCTGCCGCAATGCGGTCGAGCGTTGCTGCAAGCTCAGGATAGGGGCGGCTTGCCCGGACGCCGACGCCGCCATTGTAGATCCGGCGGTAATCTTCCGCCCGGCTGGCGCGCCTGTCGTCCCCCAGCTCCGGCATCAGCTGCCGCAGCATGTCGTCGAGGGTCAGGCCGGCATCGATCACCGCATTCACCGCGTCCGGCGCAAAGGGTGCCTGGCCGTGCAGCTCCGCCAGGGCGGCCAGGCTGAGGCGGATGGCGTCGCGGGTGTCGAAAAGCGTGCCGTCGAAATCGATCAGCAGGGTCTGGCAGCGCATCGGATGCCGTCAGAAGACGGCGCGACGGAAGCGGTCGCGCAGGTGAAAGGGGACCGTGCAGTCCAGGATCTGCCGCGCGGTCAGGCCGTCGGGGTCGCCCGCCAGGGCGCCCGGGCGGGCGGCGGCGGATTGGGAGGGGTCGAGCGGCGTGCCCGGCAATTCTGCCGTCAGGTGCAGATCCCGCACGGGGTGGAAACGGGTGGCGATCGCCCAGAGCAGGTCGTCGCCCGCCCGCGCATCGACATCGTCGTCGACCAGCACCACCAGCTTGGCCGCCGGCAGCGCCGCGGCCGCGTCGCATGCCGCCCTGACCACCCGCAGGTCGTCTGCGGGTGCGGTTTTGGCGAGCCGAACGGCGGTGAGCAGATGCCCGCCGCCGGCCGGTGCGGCCACCACGTCCTGCACCAGATCGCCGATCCCGGCTTTGCGCAGCATCGTCAGCATGGCCGCTTCCTGTCCTGCGCCCAGCAGTTCGGCCTGTTCGCGGCCGGGGCCGGTCACCGCCTGATAAAGCGCATCGGGCCTGTGGCTCAGGGCATCGACATGCAGCGTGGTGACGGGGCCGGCAGGCGAGGTATAGCCCAGATATTCGGGCATGGTCCGTGCATCGGCCGGGGCATCCGGTTCATGTTCGGGCTCGGTCTCGGGCCCGAGCCGGGCCTCGATGACGATCTCGGCATGATCGATGAACCAGGCGTCACTGGTGAAACAGGGGGCCAGCGCCAGCGGCCGCCCGCGCAGGGCGCCCGCCACGGCCAGTTCGTCGTCGCCATAGGCCATCGCCGGCCGGCTGAGTGCTGCGGCGATGTAGACCGCCGGGTCGAGCCCGATGTTCACCGAGACCGGCAGGCGGTGGCCCCGCGCGGCGGCCGCGGCGATCATCCGCGCCAGATGGCCGGTGGGATTGATGCCGATGGTGGCTGAGCGGCGTTTCAGCGTGATCCGGTGAACCGAGGCATTGGCACGCCCGGCATCGTCGCGGGCATGGACCAGGCCCATCGTGATCGTCGGGCCCGGATCACCGGCGGTGCAGGTGGTGGCGGGCAGCCACATACGGAGATCCGCGCCAGGCATCACCATCCGCGGCATGGTGGCGCGGCCGCGCATCACCGGCTGCGGTGCGGCGATCGCGTCGAGCAGCAGGGCGGCATTGCCGGATCCTGCCGATCCCGGTGCCGGCTCGGCGCCATGCCGCTGATCCGGGTCGAGCAGAAAGCGCAGGCGGCTGCGGCTGCCGAACAGGCCGGTGACGATCGGAAAGCGGCCGTGCAGCGGCCGGCGGTAGAGGTGCAACGGCTGTTCGGCCGTCATCCACGATCGACCGGGGGCCCGGATCGTTCTGAAGATGCCGGCGATCAGCCCGATCTGCGGATCGACCGGCGCGTCGACGACCTGCACCGTGTCGCCGGCACGGGCCAGGGCATCGAGCGCCGAGCGCAGATCCCCGATCATTCCGCAAACCGGTGCGACATGTCTGCCATGACCGGCCGCCTGCGGTCGGCGACCGCGATGCAGGCCACCGACAGCAGGGCGCAGGCGCCGCTTGACAGGATCGACGTCGCATAGCTGCGGGTCAGATCGAACAGCAGCCCTGCCAGGCTGCCGCCGGCGATGGCGGCGATGCCGACCGCCAGATATAGCGTCCCCAGGATGGCGCCCAGATGCCGGGTGCCGAACCAGCCCGCGGCGACCGCGGGGTAGAGCGCAATGCAACCGCCATTGGCCGCCCCGAAGGCCACGGCGAACACGGCGAGGGCTGCGAACCCGCCGGCGGCGAGCCAGAGCCCGTTCAGCAGGGCGAGGGCGAAAGTGAGCAGGACCAGCAGGCGCAGGGGGCCCATCCGATCGCCCAGCCGGCCCAGAAACAGCCGCCCGCCGATATTGCCGGCACCGATCAGCCCGATCAGCAGATTGGCCCGGGCCTCCGGCAGCCCGAGTGCCTGCGCATAGGGGTTGATATGAACCAGGGCGAGGAACAGCCCGACCGATCCGAACAGGATCGCGGCGAAATACCAGTGGAAGCGCGCAGTCCGGGCGGCTTCGGCCAGGGTGGTGTCGCGGATGGCGGCCGGGCCGGCCGCCATGGTCCGCGGGATCTGCCCGTCGCGCCTTGCCGTGCCGGCCGGCGGCGCCGGGTCGCCATCCGGCCGCAGGCCCAGCGCTGCGGGCGAGCCGTGGATCCGCAGGGTCGCGACAAGGCCGAGCACCAGGATGACGGCCGCAAAGATCCTGAGCGTCGTCTCGAAGGGCAGGGTGGTCAGCAGGGCCCCGGCCGCCACCGGCCCGACGAAGGTGCCGACCCCGGTGCCGGACAGGGCCAGGCCCGATGCCGCCGCCCGGTTGCGCACGAACCAGCGCTGCACCGCGGTCACCGTCGGCACATAGACCAGCCCCACCCCCAGCCCGACCAGGCTGCAGAAGACGATCAGGAACCCGCTCAGCGAGCCGGTCATGAAACTTGCCCCGAAGAATCCGGCCGAGAGGGCGATGATGCCGGCGGCCACCACCATGCGGGTCGAAATCCGGTCGGCGATCGTGCCCGAGACGATGCCTGTCGCATAATAGAGGAAGGCGGTCGCCGAGAAGATGGAGGCGACCGAAAAGCGGCCGGCATCGAAGGCCTGCTGCAGATGGGTGAAAAAGGCCCCGAAGGAATAGGCGGCGCCGAAGATCAGCATCAGCAGCAGATGGGCGGCCACGACCAGGAACCAGCCCGGAAAGATCCTAGGCATGGATCTCCAGCTCCTCTGCCAGGGATGCCGAGGGGCCGTAGCCCAGGCCGACCACGCGTGAGCGCGGCCCGTCGACCGCAATGCGGACCAGGGTGCGGACATTCAGGCCGGTTGCCTGCCGCACCCGGCCCACGCCGTCGTAATCCACCTTCTCGGCCACGCAGACCACCTGTTCGACCACCGCACCCGCGCGCCGCACCGCCTCGATCAGGCCGATCAGCGTGCCGCCGGTGCTGATCAGATCGTCGACGATCGCCACCCGGTCGCCCGCATCGACCCCGTTCAGATAAAGCCCGCCCGACGTGTATTCGCAGGAGAAATCCACCGATACCTGTCCCGCCAGACCCGAGGGGTACCAGCGCGCGATGCCGTAGGGCAGCCCCGACAGCAGCGACACCGCGGCGAGCAGGGCGCCGCCCTTGTCCTCTTCACCCACGAGCTTGAGCCCAGGGTCGAGGTCGAGCGCATCGCAGCAGCGTTCGGCGGCGCATCGCAGCAGCCCGGCCGTGGTCGCCGGCACCTGCTCGGTCAGCGGATTGACCAGGAACTGCCGGCCGTCGATCTCGATCAACGGCCGGTCGTCGAAGGCATCGACCAGCAGGTCGCCACCGTCAGCGACGTCGCGCCGTGCCCGGCGCACGGCGTCGACGAAGGCACGCATCCGGGCCGGATCCTTGCGTCTGGCATCGGCGGCGACGCCCGAGCTGACATCCACCATGGCGGGGTTCAGCCGGCGGATCACCTCTCCAACCGTGTCGGCCGTCAGGCCGCCTGCGATGATGACCGGGCGGGGTAAAGCCAGGCCGCGCAACAGCCGCCAGTCGAAACGCCGGCCGGTGCCGCCGGCCTTGCCCTCGACCAGCGTGTCGAACAGGCAGGCCGCCACCTGATAGTCCGCGACCCGGCGGGCGTCCACGGACCCGCCGACCTTGAAACCCTTGATCACGGGGCGCCCGACCGCCCGGCAGTAATCGGGGTCTTCATCGCCCTGCAGCTGAACCATCGAGACTCCGGCCGCGGCGCTTGCCTCCTGAACCCGGGCAAGCGGCTCGTCGACGAAGACACCGACGGTCGCCATGAAGGGCGGCAGCCGGTCGATGATCGCCCGCACCTCGGCCGCGCCGATCTGACGCGGGCTTGCGGACATGACGAATCCCAGCGCATCGGCCCCGGCCGCGACGGCCGCCAGCGCATCTTCCGCGGTCGTTATGCCGCAGATCTTCACACCGCTTCTCATCGATCCTGCCCCAGAAAACGCATCAATACCTGCCGGGCACCGCCGCTGGTCAGGGCATGCAGGGCCATCGCGGCCCCCTCGGTAAAGCCGCGCGCCCGTCCCGCAGCCATCAGCGTCAGGGCGGCGGCCATGACGACGGCATCTGTTCCGGGGCCGCGGCTGCCCGCCAGGATGGCCTGGCAGATCGCGGCATTCCGGGCCGCATCGCCGCCCGCCAGATCGTCCAGGCTGCAAGCTGCCAGGCCGAAATCGGCGGCGGACACCGTCATTCGATCCACGGCCCCGCCGTCCACGCGGATGACCACGGTCTCTCCGGCCGGGCTGATCTCGTCGATACCGGCCAGGCCGTGGACGATGAAGGCCCGGCTCCGGCCCAGCTCGCGCGCGGCATCGGCCATGTCCCTGATCTGCCAGGGCCGGGCCACGCCCACCACCTGCCGCCGCAGACCCGCGGGATGGGCAAGGGGGCCTGCCAGATTGAACAGGCTTGGAATGCCGAGGGCGCGGCGCAGGGCGCTCAGGCGTTCGGGAAAGCGGTAATGGGCCGGGGTGGCGATGAAGGCGAAGCCGCAGCGGTCGAGATCGGCGCCGACGATGTCGGGGTGGCTGCGGCGGATCGGGTCTGCCCCCAGCGCCTCGATCAGATCGGCGCTGCCGGCCCGGCCGCTGACGGCGCGGTTGCCGTGTTTGACCACCGGCACGCCGGCGCCCGCCACGACCAGTGCGGCCACGGTCGAGATGTTGAAGGTCCGTCCGCCATCGCCGCCGGTGCCGCCGATATCGACGGCGTCGTCGGTGCATATCTGCAGGGCCGGCGTGTGGTCCAGCAGGGCATCGACGGCTCCGGCGATCTCTTGAGCGGCCTCGTGCCGCTGTGCCATCAGCGCGAGTATGGCGCCGGCCTGTTCGGGGGCATAGCGATCCTCCAGCAGGTCGGCGACCATCCACCGCGCCTGCTCGCGGTGCAGGAGATGACGGCCAGGCGCCGCCGCCAGATCCCTGATCAACGCCTTCGGGTCGATCCTTGGCCTTTCGGTCGTCGGGATCGCGGTCATCGCGGGTGATCCAGGCCCAGAAGCGCGGTCACCTGCGCAACGGGCATCACCCGGCCCAGCACATAGCCGATATGCTCCAGCGCGGCGTCGTGGCGGGCGCGGCTGGTGCCGGCCACGCAGTCTTCGGCCACGATGACCCGATAGTCGAGCTGCAGCCCGTCCTGCGCGGTGGCACGCACGCAGACATCGGTGGCGACGCCCGTCAGCACCAGCGTGTCGACGCCGAGACCGCGAAGCAGCAGGTCCAGATCGGTCGCGAAGAAGCCGCTGTAGCGGCGCTTGATCAGCACGTAGTCGTCGGGTTCGGGTGCAAGTTCGTCGATGATCTCGATGCCGCGGGTGCCCTCGACACAATGCAGGGTTTCGCCATATTCCAGTTCAAGGCCGAAATCGACCCGCTGGCGGCGATGGGATTCGCGGGTATAGATCACCGGCAGCCCGGCGGCACGGGCCGTGGCGCAGAGACGGCGGATGGCGGGCACGATGTCCTGCGCGCCCGGACAGGCAATCGGCGCATCGTCATCGACGAAATCATGCTGCATGTCGATGACCAGAATGGCGGCCCGCCCCGCAGGGCGCGGGCCGGAGGCTGCGCTGTCGCTCATGGGAAGGCTCCGTCAGGCGAAGGTCGATGCGGCGATGCCGGCCAGACGGGCATGGCTTTCACGTGTCGGCTCCAGCTCGTCCAGATGGTCGAAGCACATCACATGCAGGGTGCCGAAACCGCCCGACAGCTCCTGCATTTCGGCGATCCGGTCGGCCACCGTTTCGGGAGAGCCGGTGATCCAGCAGTGCTTTGCCACATAGTCGACCGTCACGTCGGAATCGGGCACGTCCGGATGATGCTTCATCAGGCCGAGGGCGTTGTTGCCCTTCAGCATGGGCAGATAGTCCTCGCGGAAATAGCGGCCCATCTCGCCGCCGACCGAACGGCGCCACGCCTCCTCGTCGGTTTCCGCCACGAAGAAGGGGCGGCTGACCCGCCAGTCGGCGCGCGACGGGGCGGCACGGCCGCGGCGCTGCGCGCCCTCTTCCACCATTGCCCAATGGGTGTGCAGATATTGGGGCGTGAAGCAGAAGCTGATCGGCAGCCAGCCGTTTTCACCCGCCAGCCTGAGAGTGGGCGAGGATGCCGACAGCCCCGTCACCCCGATGGGCGGGTAGGGCTTCTGCAGCGGCTTCAGGTGATAGCCGGTGGCCTTCTCCGGCTGATCTGCCGGCCGACGCACGGTCCAGAAGCGGCCGCGATATTCGAACGGGCCCTCGCTTTCCCAGAACCGGGTCATGATCTCGATCGATTCCGCGGTCATCTCGCGGTGCACGCCGGCGCGATGGTCGATGTCGAACATTTCAAGGTCCAGGACCGTACCGCTGGCCCCGATGCCGATCATCAGCCGACCGTCCGAGATATGGTCCAGCATGCAGATCCGGTGGGCGAGTTCCGCCGGATGGTGGAACGGCAGCATGAACGCGCCGGGGGCCAGGCGGATGTGCCGTGTCCGCAGGAAGGCCTGGGCGATCAGCAGATCCGGTGACGGGCAGGGCTCGGCCGGCATCATGTAGTGCTCGCCGATCCAGGCCTCGGCGAAGCCGATCCGATCCAGATACTCCAGCGTGTCAAGATCGTGGAAATGGCCGTCGCGGAGTGATCGCGACGCAGGATGCGCGGGCATCAGGAAGGCGCCGAGCTGCATGGATGTCCTCGAATGCCGGAAGCGACGAAGATCATCATCTTATCGGATATAAATACAAACGCAATTTGCAATTAAGAACGGATATTGTTCACGCAGAACGCGATGGAGGATCGCGTGGATACCGGCCGCCCATGTCATTGACGGAACGAAAAATCCCCGCCATCCGGATGGATGGCGGGGATTGTCGGGGTATTCGTCTTGCCGGACGAAACCGGCCTCAGTTGTGATAGGCGGCTTCGCCGTGGCTGGACAGGTCCAGGCCCTCGGTCTCGGATTCCTTGCTGACCCGCAGGCCGACGAGCAGGTCGACGATCTTGTACAGGATCAGGCTGCCGATGCCCGACCAGGCGATGGTGACCAGCACGGCCAGGATCTGGGTCCAGACCTGGTCGGCCATGGTCACGCCGTCGGCATAGCCGATGCCACCCAGCGACGCGCTGGTGAACACGCCGGTGCCGACCGCACCGACGATGCCGCCGATGCCGTGCACGCCGAACACGTCCAGGCTGTCGTCATAGCCCAGCTTGTTCTTCACCACCGTCACGAAGAAGTAGCAGATCGCCGAGGCGATGATGCCGAGCACGATCGCGCCCACCGGGCCGATCAGGCCGGCGGCCGGGGTGACGGCGACCAGGCCGGCGACGATGCCCGAGGCGGCGCCCAGCATCGAAGCCTTGCCGCGGGCCAGGCTTTCGATCACCACCCAGGCGACCAGGGCGCCGGCGGTGGCGGTGAAGGTGTTGATCATGGCAAGTGCTGCGCCGCCGGTGGCTTCCAGGTTGGAACCGGCGTTGAAGCCGAACCAGCCGACCCACAGGATCGCGGCGCCGACCATGGTCAGCGTCATCGAATGCGGGGCCATCATGTCACGGCCAAGGCCGATGCGCTTGCCGACCATGATGCAGCCCACCAGGCCCGCGATGCCGGCATTGATGTGCACCACCGTGCCGCCGGCGAAATCCAGCGCGCCCCAGGCGAAGAGCATGCCGTCGGAATCCCACACCATGTGGGCGATCGGGAAGTAGACGAAGGTGACCCACAGGATCACGAACAGCACCACCGCCGTGAAGCGCATGCGCTCGGCGAAGGCGCCGACGATCAGCGCCGGGGTGATGCAGGCGAAGGTCATCTGGAAGCAGATGAACACGTATTCGGGGATCACCACGCCGTCGGTGAAGGTGGCGGCGACGCTGTCCATGGTGACGCCGGCCAGGAAGGCCTTGTCCAGCCCGCCCCAGAACATGCTGGGGGCATCGCCGAAGGCCATCGAATAGCCCCAGAGCGTCCAGACGATGATCACCACGCCGGTGATCATGGTGCACTGCATCAGCACCGAGAGCATGTTCTTGGCGCGCACCAGACCGCCATAGAACAGCGCCAGACCCGGCAGGATCATGAAGAGGACCAGGATGGTGGAGACCATCATCCAGGCGGTATCGCCCTTGTCCATCGTCACGGCGGCCTCTGTGGCCGCCTCCGCGGCTGCGGGTGCCGCATCCTGCGCCCAGGCCGGCAGCGCCGACAAGGCGAGGGCGGGCGCCGCAGCGAGTAGGGTTTTCAGGTGCTTCATTACTATCCCCTGGTCCTCGAGGAACTGCATGACTGCGAAGCGGTCGAAGTTCGGTCTTCATCGGCGGGCCGGAGAGGCCCGGACGCGGCCATCGCCCCTTTAGGCAAACTTCGCGCCAGTTTGGGAAGTCACGGAAAACTCACCGGAAAAACCCTGGTCTGCTCTGGCGGTGCAGCATGGTGCACGCTCATTGAATGATCAGGCGCCTAAAATGGAGGCAATTGTCACAGACGGGCAGAGACGAAGATGCCGCCCCGTCCGGGGGGACGGGGCGGCATGCCGGGCGCCTGTTACGACGGGTGGGCCCTGCCGGTCAGACCGGCCGGTCGGTCCCCTTGATCGTGGTGCGGTGCATGATGCGCCGGTACTTCACGTCGTCATAGGGGGTGGCCTTGTGCATGGTGCAGCGGTTGTCCCAGATCAGCAGATCGCCTTCCTGCCATTTGTGGCGATAGACGAATTCATCGGAAATCGCGTGGGCGTTGAGCGTGGCCAGCAGGGCCGCCGCCTCTTCCGCCGGCAGGTCCAGGATCTCCTTCACGATGTCCTCGCCCACATAGAGCGACAGCCGGCCGGTCTCGGGATGGGTGCGGACCACCGGGTGCACGACATCCGGGGTGGCGGCGCGCTGGGCATCGGTCAGCGGCTCGCGGTCGCCGAAGGCCTTGTCGTAATAGCCGGCATAGGAATGCACCGCCTTCAGATGGCGGATCTTCGCCTGCATCTCGGGGTCGAGCGCTTCCCAGGCGGCATGCATCGACGAGAACAGCGTGTCGGCGCCTTCCGGCGGGCATTCGCGGGCATAGAGCACCGAGCCGAAGCAGGGGATCTCCAGATAGGACCAGTCGGAGTGCCAGTTCCAGCCCTCCTTGTGGTTGCCGATCGAGCGGCCGGCTTCCTTGACGTTCGACAGCACATAGATCTCGGGATGTGCCGTCGTCAGATACTGGGTCAGCACATGGATCTGCAGATCGCCGAAATGGCGCGAGAAGGCGACATGCTGGGCCTCCGTCAGGGTCTGGCCGCGCAGCAGCAGCACCGAATGCGTGTTCAGCAGGTCGCGCATCTCCGCGACCATGGCATCGGAAATCGGCGCCGAGGCGTCGACGCCCAGGATCTCGACGCCGATCACGGGCGAGAGTTCCTTGATCTCCATGAGACTGATCCTTCCGTGCAGACGTGGGGGAAATGTCGGTCGTCGTCAGATTGCGTAGCCTGGGGCCACGTCGTCGAGCAGGCGCAGGAAGCCCGGCCATTCGCGGAAACCCGGGCGCCTGATGTCGCCGGCGAATTCGGTGAACTGGCGGGCGGCCTTTTCCGAGACCTCGGGCGGCGGCAGGGCAAGCCCGCCACCGGATGCGGCGGCGGCCGCCTGGGCCTTCAGCTGGATCCGGGCCGCCCGCTCGAAGTAATAGGCGAGCATGAAGGCCTCGGGGATCGTCTGGCCCACGGTCAGGAAGCCGTGATTGCGCAGCAGCAGCACCCGGTGCGGGCCGATATCGGCCACCAGCCTGTCCTGTTCCTCCAGGTCCAGCGCCACGCCCTCATAGGGGTGGATGCCGATCCGGTTGTGGAAATGCATAGCAAACTGGCTGACCGGCAGCAGCCCCTCGGGCAGGGCCGAGACCGCGGTTGCCGCATCCGAATGCAGATGCAGCACGCAGATCGCATCCGCACGCGCGCGGTGGATGGCGGCATGGATCACGAACCCGGCCCGGTTGACCTCGCCCGCGCCGTTGCAGAGCTTGTTGCCGTCGAGATCGATCTTGAGCAGCGAGCTTGCCGTGATCTCGCGGAAGAACATGCCATAGGGGTTGATCAGAAAGTGGTGGTCGCTCCCCGGCACCCGGGCGGAAATATGGTTGTAGATCAGGTCGTCCATGCCGAAATGGGCGACCAGGCGATAGCAGGCGGCAAGCTGACGGCGCAGCTCGTCTTCGGTCGCGGGATGGTCGGAGACGGACATCATGTCCTCGTTTTCAGGAAATCACTGCCACCAGACCAGCTTGCGGTCGATCCAGACCAGCAGCAGGTACAGGATCATGCTGGCGACCGATGCGGTGAGCACGCCCGCCCAGACCAGCAGGAAATCCACCTGCTGGGTCGCCTGGAAGATCACCCAGCCGATGCCGGCATAGGCCCCCAGCATCTCGGACACGATTGCGATCAGCACCGCGCGGACCACCGCGACCCTGAGCCCGTTCACCACCGAGGGCAGGGCTGCCGGCACCCGCAGCTTGGCCATGATGGTGATCGGCCCGGCGCCGAAGCTGCGCATCAGATTGATCGAGGCCTCTTCCGGCCGCTTCAGCCCGTGCAGCGTGTTGACCAGGATCACGAAACCCACCGCCAGCGTGACCATGGCGATCTTCGAGGCGGGGCCGATGCCCAGCCAGATCAGTGCCAGCGGCGTATAGGCCACCACCGGGACCGAATTGATCGCCACCACCACCGGCATCAGTCCGCGTTCGACCGGCGGCAGGAAGACCATCAGCATGGCCAGCGCCACGCCGATGGCGGTGCCCAGCGCATAGCCGGCGCCTGCTTCATACAGTGTCGCCTGCAGGGCGGTCAGCATCATCGGCAGGTCGTCGATGGTGGCGCCCAGGATGGCGGTGAGCGAGGGCAGCACATAGGGCTTCACGTCGAAGGCCCATATCGCGCCTTCCCAGATGCCGCCGATCACCGCCAGGCCCAGGACCACCGGCAGGACCCGCTCGCGCAGTACCGCGCCGATGTTCAATCCTGCCGCCACCATATGAACTTCCTTTCGAACAGGGAGACCACCGCATAGAGGGCGGAGCCCAGCAGCCCGCAGGCGAGGATGATCGCCCAGAGCCGCGGCACGGCTTCGGTGTACATCGCCTGGATCAGCATCACCCCCAGCCCCACCGTGTCGCCGAACCATTCGCCCACGATCGCGCCGATCAGGCTGAGCGAGATCCCGAGCCTGAGCGCCACCGCGATCACCGGCAGGGCGGTGGGGAAGCGCAGCTTGCGGAAGATGGTCCATTCGCCGGCGCCGAAGCTCTTCATCAGCGACACCTTCTGCGGGTCGCATCCAAGAAGGCCGCGATGGGTGTTCACCGTCACGGGGAAGAAGGTCACGTAGAAGGCGATGATCACCTTCGACAGGATGGTATTGCCGAACCAGATGATCACCAGTGCGCCGAAGGCGATGACCGGAATGGTCTGCGACACCACGAACAGCGGAAACAGCGCCCGTTCCAGATTGCGGGAATAGGCGAAGACCACGCCGCAGAAGATGCCGAAGGCCGATCCGGTCAGAAAGCCCAGCACGGTTTCAAGGAAGGTCCGGCCGGTGCTGCGCAGCAGATAGGACCAGACCGAGGCGGCATCGGCCAGCACCACCGACAAGGGCGGGAAGAACGAGGCCGGCACCGCGAAGATCCGGGTGACGCCCTCCCACAGCACGGCCAGGACGATGACGGTCAGGATCGGCAGCCGCACCGCCTGCCAGACCCGCGCGGCCGGCCCGCCGGATGCCCGGGCGGCACTCATCCCGCACCCCCGGTCGTGGAGACGAAGCTCTTGCGGGCCTCCTCCTCGATCGCGCCCAGCAGGCGGCGCTTGATCTCGATGAATTCGGGCGAGGTCACGATATCGGGATGGCGCGGGCGGGGCAGCTCGATCACCTCGTCGCATTTGATCGTGCCGGGGCGGGCGGTCATCACCACCACCCGGTCGCCCAGGAAGATCGCCTCGTCGATGTCGTGGGTGATGAACAGCACCGTGCGGCGATAGCGCGCCCAGATGTCGAGCAGCCAGCGCTGCATCATCGCCCGGGTGAGGGCATCCAGCGCCCCGAAGGGCTCGTCGAGCAGGATCATGTCGCGCTCGAACAGGAAGGTGCGCATCAGGGCCACCCGCTGGCGCATGCCGCCCGACAGCTGGTGGGGATAGTGTTTTTCAAAGCCCTTGAGGCCGAAATCCGGCAGCATGTCCAGCGCCCGGGCGCGGGCTGCGGCCTTGGGCGTGCCCTCCACCTCCAGCCCCAGGATGGCGTTGTCGACCACGTTGCGCCATGCGAACAGCAGGTCGCGTTGCGGCATGAACGACACCTTGCCGAGCAGGGCGCCATCGGCCATCGGCCGGCCATGCATCAGGATCGAGCCGTCATCGTCGGCCGGCAGCAGCCCGCCCACCATGTTGAACAGGGTGGATTTGCCGCAGCCCGAGGGCCCGACCAGGCAGACGAACTCGCCCTCGCGGATCTTCAGGTTGACGTTCGAAACCGCGGTGACCTGCGCCGGGCCGTCGCCGAACCGCTTCCATAGATTGACCAGTTCAAGCAGCGGCGGCTTCTCTCCCGCCACGGCCGGGGCCGCGGCGGAAGAGGCGACGGAAGACGACGAGGGCGCCATCGCGGTGCTGGTGGAGGAGGGGGGCATCATCCGCCTTTCCGCTCTCAGAGCTTCTTGTCTTCGGCCGGGACCTTGTCCCAGAAGGAGGGGTCGAAAGCGGCCTTCAGATCGACCGGGGCCTTCATCACGCCGTTGGCGAGCAGGATGTCGTGCTGCTTCTGCAGGCTCTCGAAGTCGATCGCGAGCAGGCCGTCGCTGGCGCCCTTGCCATAGACCATCACGTCCTGGATGGCCTCGATCATCGCTTCCTGATGCTTGCGATCCATGCCGGGATCGGCCTTCATCATGATGTCGATCGCCTCGGCCTTGTGCTCCAGCGCATACTTCCAGCCCTTGAGCGAGGCAGCCAGGAAGCCCTGGACCAGTTCGGGCCTGCCCTTGATGGTGTCCGTGGTGGTGACCAGCGTGTCGCGCTGCACGGTGATGCCGAAATCATCGGGCTGGAACAGCACCAGATCGGTCAGGCCGCGCGCCTTCAGCGTGTTCAGCTCGTTGTAAAGCGTGGCGGTTGCGACATCGACCTCGCCGTCGATGAACGGGTTCAGCGACACCGACTGCGGCATCAGGGTGAAATCCCCCGCGCCGACACCACCGGTGGCGAGCATCGCCTTCAGCGTGTACTGCGCGCCGGTGTACCAGGTGGAAACCTTCCTGCCCTTGAAGTCCGCCAGGGTCTTGATGCCGCTGTCGGGCTTGGTGACGAAGGCATAGGGCGTCTTCTGATGCGAAACGCCGATGGCGACCAGGGGCATACCCTTGTCCACCGCCGCCAGATGGCTTTCAACGCCGCCCGTCAGCCCGAAAGTGTCGGCGCCCGAGGCGACCAGCGCCTCGGCATTCAGGTTGGGGCCGCCGGGATTGATGGTCAGGTCGATGCCTTCGGCCTGGTAGAAGCCCTTGGCCTTCGCGACGTAGAAGCCGGCGAATTGCGCCTGGGGCAGCCATTTCAGCCGGAGCGACGCCTTTTCGGCCGCCCGGGCATCCTGGGTGCCGCCCAGGGTCGCGGCCGCCAGCAGCGGTGCCGCAAGCGCAAGGGCGACGGCGGCCCGGCGGGCGCCTTTCGCGAAGAGGGGTGCGAAAGCCATGTCGTCTGGTCTCCTCGATCGTCGGGGGCCGTTGAAGGCGTGGCGGCGGTGGCATCGACCTGTGGCCCGGGATACGGAAAGCGTCGCCGGTACCCGGCCGCATGCCATGTCATGCAGGCACCGCCTCTGCGGCACCCTGCCGGAGCGTTGCAACGGCCGTGCCAGATGCGGCGGACCATGACGGCGGCATGACAGTCCTGCCCGCAATCAGCGGCAGGCCGCGATGTCGCCAGGGCTTTTACGAATGCGTATCCACGAGTTCTTGTATGCAAGAAACCTGAGGGTCGCATAAAAATTGGCCATATGGTGCCAATTTCGCCCAAAATATAGGCAATGAGGTTCACTTGCTCAGGAAAAGGGCAGGAAAATCCGGGCGGCATCTGGACAGATGGCTGGCTTCTCGATACAAAAAATGCAGATCTGCATGCAGGAGATGGCGAAATGGTCGACGTACCACCGGCCGCCGGCAGCCCGGCGCTGCCTTTCACGCCCGATGACCGGGCGGATTACCGCAGCATCCGCGAGAGCCGGGCGGAGGATTACGAGATCCAGGAGCGGCATATGGCCCGCCACCGCCAGGGCACGCCGGATCTGTATCTGCGCCTGCTGGCGGGGCTGGCCACGCCCCATCTGGGCTTCCCCATCGACCGGCTTGAACATTCCCTGCAGACGGCCACCCGTGCGCTGCGTGACGGGCGCGACGATCTCTATGTCTTCGCAGCCCTGTTCCATGATGTCGGGGATGCGATCGCCCCCGCCAATCATCCCGAGGCGGGGGCGGCGATGCTGCGGCCCTATGTCACGCCGGATCTTTACTGGATGGTCCGCCATCATGGCAGCTTCCAGGGCTATTACTACTGGCACTTCCTGGGGCGAGATCGTGACGCGCGGGAGAAGTATCGCGACCACCGGCTGTTCGGCGCCACCGCCGAATTCTGCGAGCTGTATGATCAGGCCGCGTTCGACCGCGACTACCGGTCACTGACCCTGGCTGATTTTGAGCCCCTGGTGCGCGACGTGATGGCGAGGCCGCGCAATTTCGTGCCCGATTGATGCGATGCCGGCCCGCGCGCATGCCCAGCCGGTGGTTCTGCGTGCACGGTTCGGATAAAACCGCTATTGTCCGCGGGACGACGCTGCCCCGCCCTCCTGGGAGCAGACCCTCCCGAGAGCAGATCCGCGCGAAGAAGACCAGCCCCATGAAGATCAAGACGGTGCCCGTGGTGAGTGAAACCCGTGCGGAGAGCCTGCGCCGCAGCCTGGAGCAACAGATCGTCCGCGGCGAGCTGCGCCCCGGCGACCGGCTGGACGAGGTGGAACTGGCCGAGCGCTTCAACGTCTCGCGGACCCCGGTGCGCGAGGCCCTGCATGCGCTGGCCGCGGCCGGGCTGATCGAGATGCGCTCCCGCCAGGGGGCCACCGTCTCCACGGTCTCGATCTCCATGCTGCTGGAGATGTTCCAGATCATGGCCGAGCTGGAGGGGCTTTGCGCCAGCTTCGCCGCCCGCCGGGCCAATGCCGCCCAGCGCCGCAACCTTCAGGCCATCCATGAGCGCCTGGTCCGGGTGATCCAGGACGACGAGCCCGAGGCCTTCTACGAGGTCAACCGGGAATTCCACGAGGCGATCTACGACGCCTCGAATTCCGAATTCATCGCCGAGCAGACGCTCGCCCTGCGCAACCGCGTCTCCCCCTATCGCCGCTATGTCACCTTCCTGCCCGGCCGGATGACGGCGACGCTGGACGAGCACGAGCGGGTGCTGAACGCGATCCTCGCCGCCGATTCCGCCGGTGCCCAGGCGGCGATGCGCGATCATGTCACTTTGCTGGGTGACAATCTGACCGACTTCATCGCCGCCATTCCGCCGAGCGTGCTCAAGACTGCCTGAACCGCGGGCGCCTGAACCGCTGGCGCCTGAGCCGCGGGGCGGGCTATTTCATCCCGACATGTCGTTCGGCCCGGCTGCGCGCGGTCTTGAATTCATAGGTGATTTCGCTGTCGTCGATCGCAAGGATGCGGATTTCGGCCATCTCTCCCAGCTGACGTTCGCACCAGCTTCCCGGCGAGGCCTGGCGGGCGGTGAAATTGCGCCCCCCGTCCCGGGCGTCCGTGTGCTCGAAATCAATGATGCAGTTCCGGGGCGCGCCGAAGGCCAGGCGTAGCCGGTTCTCTGCGGCCGGCGTCTGGCCCAGCGTCAGCAGCACCGCCTGCGGCCGGTCGTTGATGGTGAAGATCGAGTGGTAGCGGGCGGCGCCGTCCTGCGCCTGCGCCGGCATGGCCGCAAGGCCCGCGAGCAGAAGCGCGATGGCGCCCGGAAGGGGGGCGGACCGGGTGATGGATGGCATGGCAGGGTCTTTCCGTTGGTGGCCGACAGTCATTGCATCATAGATGCAAATTGCAGCTCATGCGCGCCGATCCGGCCGCAGCCGGGGCGGGGGCATGCGAATTCCCCTTTCCATCGCCCGGGCCCGGTCACATGATGGCCAATGTGTAGTGACCTGCGGAGCATCGGCGTGTCCGTCCGGGGCCTGATCTTCAGCCTTCTGGTCGTGCTGCTCTGTGTGATCGGGCGGCAGGGGCATGCTGTTGAGGCGGAACCGGGGGCAGGGCGGCCGGTTCTGGATGCGGCGCAGGAGGCCTGGCTCGCCGCTTACGGCCCGGTCACCTTTGGGGTGGTGGAGGCCGGCTGGCCACCCTATGACCGGGTGACCGCCGATGGCAGCTGGGAGGGGATGAGCGCCGATTACGTCGCCGCCATCACCCGGGCGGTGGGCGCGCGGATCCGCGAGGTCCGCTTCCCCGACTGGAATGCGGCCATCGCCGCGCTCAGCGCCGGGAGGATCGACGCGCTGGCCAGCATGAATCGCACGCCCACGCGTGAGGCGGCGATGAGCTTTACCACCGCCTATGTCACCAGCCGGGCGGTGATCGTCTCCCCGCGCGACCGGCTGCCGCCGGCCTCTCTCGACGAACTGGCGGGCGAAACCGTCGCCATGGAGCGCGGCTATGCGACGACCGAGCACATCGCCGCCGGCTATCCCGCCATCCGGCTCGCTCTGGTCGCCGATACCGCCGCGGCGCTCGACATGGTCGCCTCGGGCCAGGCCGCCGCCTATGTGGGGGAAATGGCCTCGGCCAGCTGGACGATCCGGGAGCGGGGCCTGGACGGGCTGCAGATCGGGGCCGTGACCGATCTCGCCACCGGCGCGCTTTCAATCGCCGTCACCCGCAACCTGCCGCCGCTGGCCGATATTCTGTCCGCGGGCATCCGCGCACTGACGCCAGAACAGCATCGGGAGATCCGCGGCCACTGGCTGTCTTCGGTGGCGGTCGGCATGCTGGATGCGGCGCAGCCGCGTCTGGATGATCGTCAGGCCGACTGGATCGCCCGCCATCGGGTGCTGACGGTGGCGGCCACCCGTGCCACCGCGCCCCTGGGCTTCATCGATCGCAATGGCCGCCATGCCGGTATCGCCGCCGACGTGCTGGACCATCTTGCCACCGCCGCCGGTTTCACCATCGATCTCGTGCCGGCCGACAGCCCGGCTGAAGCGCGCCGCCTGCTGTATGAAGGACGGGTCGATGCGGTGGCGAGCCTCGGCCATCTGCGAGAGGTGGAAGACGGCATCGTCTTCCCGGCCGCTTATGCCCGCACCCCCTGGGTGATGGTCGACCGGATCGAAACCACCCCGATCCAGGCGGCGGGCGATCTGTTCGGGCGGCGGGTCGCAGTGGTCGACGGCAGTGCGGTGGAGGCCGCCCTCAAAGATGCCGCACCGGGGCTGGCGGTGACCCGCTGGCCCACCGCCGAAGTGGCACTGAAGGCGGTTGCCGGCGGCACGGCGGATGTTGCGGCGGTGGAGCTTGCGGTGGCGAGCTGGGAAATCCGGCGGCTGGGTCTCGGCAATCTGAAGCTGACCGGCCTTGCGGGCAGTTCCGACATCGCTTTCGGTCTGGCGGTGCTGGCGGACAACCACATGCTGGCCGGCATTCTGCGCGTGACCGGGGCCGATCTCGACACCGCCACGCTCAACGCCATCACCGCCCGCTGGCAGGAAGGGCAGTTCGAACAGCGGCTGGACCTGTCGGTCGTGCTGCCCTGGATCCTGCCGCCTGTCGCCGCCATTCTGGCTGCGCTCGCGATCTTCGGCATCTGGAACCGGCGCCTGAAGGCGGAGGTTGCCGAGCGGGCGCGTGCGGAAGAGGTGAGCGCCGAGGCCACGGCGCGGCTGCGGATGATCCTGGATCTGCTGCCGGGCGCCGTTTATCTGATCGGGCCAGATGGCCGGTTGCGTTTCGTCAATCCGGGGTTTGCCCCCCTGTTCGGCGTGCCCGGCGATATTGCCCGGCCAGGCATGCCGATGATGGATGTCGTCCGTCGTTTCGCCGCCGAAGGGGTCTATGGTCCGACCGACGATCCGGAAGCGACCGCCCGCAGGCGCTGGGATACCTTTCTCGGCGCCCCCAGTTCCGGCACGCTGACGGCGTTCCTCACCCTGCCGGATGGCCGCTCGGTCAATGTCGTCCGCTCGCCCTCTACCGCCGACGGGGTGTTCTGCGTGGCGACCGACGTCACCGACCGGGTGCGGGCCGAACAGGCGCTGGAGGCGAGCGAGGCCACGCTCAGCGGCATCATCGCCTCGGCCTTCGATGCCATCGTCATGATCGATTCCCGCGAGCATGTTCTGTTGTGGAATCCGGCGGCGGAGCAGCTGTTCGGCTATGCCGCCGCCGATGCGTTGGGGCGCTGCGTCCACGACCTGATCACGCCCGACCGCCACCGGGCGGCGCTGCGGGCGGGGGCCGCCCGTGCCATGGCCGATTCCGGCGACACGCCCTGGACGCGGACCCGCGAGATCGAGGCGCGTCGCGCCGACGGCACCGAGCTGCCGGTCGAATTCAGCCTGTCGACCTTCCGCCTGCACGACGCCTGGCATGGCGTGGTCTTCGTGCGCGACATCAGCCCGCGCCGCCGGGCCGCCGACGAGCTGGCCCGTGCCCGCGATCTGGCCGAACAGGCCAGCCGGCTGAAGAGCGACTTCCTGGCCAATATGAGCCATGAAATCCGCACGCCGATGAATGCCGTGATCGGCATGACCCATCTGGCGCTCAAGACCGATCTCACCAGTCGTCAGCGCGACTATCTGCAGAAGATCCAGGTGGCGGCCGACGGTCTGCTCGGCATCATCAACGACATCCTCGACTTCTCGAAAATCGAGAACGGCCGGCTGGCGCTGGAGGCGGTGGATTTCCGCCTCGACGACGTGCTGGGCAATCTCGCCACCGTCATCGGCCACCGCGCCGAAGAGAAACGGCTGGAATTCATCTTCGACGTGGCGCCCGACGTGCCGGGCACGCTGCTGGGGGATCCGCTCAGGCTGGGGCAGGTGCTGATCAACCTGGCCGGCAATGCGGTCAAGTTCACCGAGGCCGGCGAGGTGGTGGTTTCGGTGCGGCTGGTGTCCTCCGGCGAGGACGGGCACCGTCTGCGTTTCGCGGTGCGCGACACCGGCATCGGCATGACGCAGGACCAGATGGCCCGTCTGTTCGAACCTTTCACCCAAGCCGACGGCTCCATCACCCGGCGCTATGGCGGGACCGGGCTCGGTCTCAGCATCAGCCGCCGCCTGGTCCGGATGATGGATGGCGAGGTGACGGTGGAAAGCACGCCGGGTGCCGGCAGTGTCTTCACCTTCGATGCCGCCTTCGGTCGCAGCCGCGCCCGCTGGTCGCAGATCACGGCGCGTCCGGATCTGCGCGGCCTGCATGTGCTGGTGATCGACGACAACCCGCTCGCCCGCCAGGTTTTGACCGGCATGCTGGAAGGCATGGCCTTCCGGGTGGTGGCGGTGCCCTCGGGCGAGGCGGGGCTGGAGGCGCTCGCCCGCGGCCGCGAGGTGGAAGATCCCTATGGCCTGGTCCTGCTCGACTGGCGGCTGGGGGCCGGGCTCGACGGGCTCGCCACCGCCGGATTGATCGGCCAGGCGGCGGCCGAAGCGGGCGCGCCGGTGCCGCCGATCGTGATGATCACCGCCTTCGGGCGCGACGATCTCCGCCAGGCGGCCGAGGCGGCGGGCATCCGGGCGGTGCTGGGCAAGCCCTTCAACGCCTCCACCCTGTTCGACACCATCATGCACGTCTTCGACGACGGCAGCGGTGACGATCTTCGCGCCGCGACCACCCGGTTCCTGCCGGATCTGCGCGGCGGGCGGGTGCTGCTGGTCGAAGACAACGCCTTGAACCAGCAGGTGGCGCTGGAACTGCTGGAGGCCGCGGGGCTGGCCGTCGATGTCGAAACCGACGGCCGGGCGGCGCTCGACCGGCTGGTGGCGGGGCCGCGGCCGCCGGTGCACGATCTGGTGCTGATGGATCTGCAGATGCCGGTGATGGACGGCTACGAGGCGACGCGGGCGATCCGGGCGACCCCCGGCCTGGCGGATCTGCCGATCGTGGCGATGACCGCCCATGCCCTGGCCGAGGAACGCCGGCGCTGCCTGGAGGCCGGCATGAACGACTGCGTCACCAAGCCGGTCGATCCGGAGCGGCTGATGGCGGTGGTGGCGGGTTTCGTCCGCCCTGGCGCCGATCTGGCGGGTCTGCTGCCGGTTCTGCCGGCGCCGCGCGATCTCGCGGCCCTGCCGCCGCTTGCCGGCATCGAGGTGGAGGTGGCAATCCGCCGCCTGGCCGGCAATGCCCGGCTCTATCGCGACCTGCTGTTGCGCCTGCTGGCGGATCATGCCGATGCCGCGGGCCGGATCCGCACCGCCCTCGGGCGTGGCGATGCGGCAGAGGCGCGGATGATCGCCCATGCTCTGGCCGGTGTGGCCGGCAATCTGGGCATCACGGCCCTTGCCGCCGCCGCGGGTGGGGTCGAGGCGGCGCTGAAGCATCCGGATGCCGACGCCCAGGCGGCGATCGCAGCCCTCGAAGCGGCCTTCGATGCCGCGGCCGAGGTGATCCGGCCCCTGGCGGGGCTGGAGGATGTCGAGCCGGATCCGCCGCCGCCGGTCGATGCCGCCGCCGCCGCCCGGGCGCGCGACGCGCTTGCACGGCTGGCGGCCCTGCTGCGCGACAGCGACGGCGCCGCCGTCGACCTGTTCGAGGCCGAGCGCGGCACGCTTGCCGCGATCCTGCCCCCGGCCATGCTGGCGGCGCTGGGCGGGCGGATCGATGCCTTCGATTTCGACGGGGCCGGTACCCTGATCGCCGATACCCTGATCGCCGGCACACTGATCGCCGGGGCCATGGAGGCGGACGAATGACCGACCGCAAGACCATTCTGCTGGTGGACGACACCCCGTCCAATCTCACCATCGTCAACGCGGTGCTGAAGGACGATTACCGCACCCGCATCGCCACCGGCGGCGCCAAGGCGCTGGAGATCGCCGCCGCGGCGGAAGGCCGGCCCGATCTGGTGCTGATGGACGTGATGATGCCGGGCATGGACGGTTACGAGGTCTGCCGGCGGCTGAAGGCCGATCCGGCCACCGCCGACATTCCGGTCATCTTCCTGACCGCGCTTCACGACGAGCGCGACGAGCGCGCGGGCTTCGCGGCCGGCGGGGTCGATTTCATCACCAAACCGTTCTCGCCCGAGATCGTGCGGGCCCGGGTGCGCACCCATCTGGCGCTCAGGGAAGCCAATGCCCGGCTCGCGCGCCAGAATGCCGAGCTGGAGCGGCGGGTGGAAGAGCGTACGCGTGAACTGGCCCTGGTCCGCGACCTGACCATCTTCTCGCTCGCCTCGCTGGCCGAGACCCGCGACAACGAGACCGGCAACCATATCCGCCGCACCCAGACCTATGTCCGCGAACTGGCGCTGGCCCTCAGGGACCATCCCCGCTTTCGCGCGGAACTCGACGATGCCACCATCGACCTGCTCTACAAATCCGCCCCGCTGCACGATATCGGCAAGGTCGGCGTGCCCGATGCCATCCTGCTCAAGCCCGGCCGGCTGACGCCCGAGGAATTCGAGGTGATGAAGCAGCACGCCGAATACGGCCGCGCCGCCATCGCCGCCGCCGAGGCCCGCATCGGCTCGGGCAATGGCAATTCCTTCCTCCGCTACGCCCGCGAGATCGCCCATACCCATCACGAAAAATGGGACGGCAGCGGCTACCCCCGCGGCCTGGCCGGCGACGCCATCCCGCTCTCGGGCCGGCTGATGGCGGTGGCCGATGTCTATGACGCGCTGATCTGCCGGCGGATCTACAAGCCCGCCTATTCCCACGACACCGCGGTCGACATCATCACCCAGGGCCGCGGCACCCATTTCGACCCCGACATCGTCGACGCCTTCCTGACCATCGCCGACCGCTTCCGCGACATCGCGGCGGAGTTTGCCGATCCGGACGAGGGGTGACGAGCGAATAGAATTGCCCGCAATGCGCTCTGCTGATTTGCCAGATGGGCCAAGCCTGCGGGTGGTCGCTGGCGGGCCTTCGTGCGGGCGCTGTTGAGCAAGCGGGCAAAGGCAATCGGTCACGTGTATATGAGGAAACTATAATTTATATTTATGGGTTGAAATTTGCTGATGTCGGACAAACAAAATAGAACTCAGGTGGGTTGCGTCAGTTGGGGCACATATCCATGCGCCCTCTGACGAGATGGAGGTGGAGCATCATCATGTTAAGTATCCATGCACGTAGTGGCCTCTCTCTTTTAAAAGTGGTACTCCCCTTAAGTGTCATTTTGTCAGCATGCGCGGACAGATCTCAGCCTGTGACGTACAATCCAGCATACAACAATACACAAAATTTGGAGAGGCGTATCAATTCTCTTGAAGTTGCCGTGGGGCAACTTCAGATGGACAATAGAAATGCATGGGAAGCCTTGAATACAATGAACCAAACGGTAAGTAAGATTTGTTTTGTACGACAAACCTCGTCCATCGCCATTGTTCCGTGCTCCCGATGAATGGAGATGTAACATGACAAATATTACAAGAAGGGAAGCGACAATAGGTATCATGTCGGCGTTGCCAGTTCTGGGCATGACGGGCTGTGCATCTGTAACTCATCTGGGAAATATCTTCGGGCATTCGTTTCTGGCTTCCATTTTTACGGCAGAAAAAAACAGATCTATAATACGTGTAGCTCGTGATTTCATTGTCGAGAGCTTATTTGACTACGCCATAGAACAGGGCATGGCGTGGATGTCTGAGAATGTATTGAATAGGGAGGCTGAACGTCTGGGTGTTTCGGCGGAGGCCTACACAAAAACGGCAAAACTCTTAGGTCCGAAGAAATTATCAGACAGCATTGAAGGAGGATATACCTTATGGTACGCATCATCTGATCGATTTCCTTACGTAAACAACGTATTGACTGTCATTATCAAAAACAATACAAGAGATAGTCAAAGCGGATCTTTTACATTTTCGTGTATTGATCAAGAAAATAAGAACGATATATATTTCACTGAAACTACACCTGGAGTCGCCATAGATCCTGGAGGTGTGCATTACTATACTATGGAGATTCAAGGATTTGCGCGACCTGGAAAGAAAGTATTCCGAATTGACGACCAGCCTTTGTACCAACGCCTTGAATTGGTGACACCTTCGATTGAGGTACTACCCGCCGTCGTTCGGGCAGCATAATTGTTACCTAACGGTGAGAGTGGCGGATCGCTATCTGTCTATACAAACGGGTCACACTCGCCATCGCCGCAAACCCCGCGCCCAGAATGGTGACGGCCGTCCACCCGCCCGCCTGCCAGGCCGCTGTGGCTGTGGCGGAGCCGGTGGCGCCGCCCAGGAACATGGCGCCCATGAACAGGGTGTTGATCCGGGCGCGGGCCTCGGGGGCGAGGGCGAAGATCACGTGCTGGTTCGAGATCAGGGCCGCCTGGACGGCGAAGTCGAGCACCACGACCCCGATGATCATGCCGGCGAGGCTGGTCCAGGCGCCGAAGATCGCCCAGGCGGCGAGGGTGCCGAGGGCGCCGGCCAGGATCACCCGGTCGGGGCCGCGGCGGTCGGCGATGCGGCCGGCGAGGGGCGCGGCCAGCACGCCGGCCATGCCGACCAGGCCGAAGGCGCCGGCGGCATCCGCCCCCAGGCCGAAGCGCGGATCCTGCAACCGGAAGGCAAGCACCGTCCAGAACACCGAGAAGGCGGCGAAGAGCAGCGCCTGGGTCACCGCCGCCCGGCGCAGCGCGCCATGCGCTCGCCAGAGCCCGGCGAGAGAGCGGAGCGACGCAGCCCAGGTCAGGCCGCCGGCTGGCCGGGCCGGGGCATGGGGCAGGCGCCAGGCGAGCAGGGCCGCGGTGCCGAGCGCCAGCGGCACGCCCAGCCAGAACATGTCGCGCCAGCCGGCATGGCTGCCGACGAAACCCGCCAGCGTGCGGCTGAGCAGGATGCCGGTCAGCAGCCCCGACATCACCGTGCCGACCACCGCCCCCCGGCGCGCGGGCGCCGCCAGATGGGCCGCGAAGGGCACGATCTGCTGGGCGACGGTGGCGGCAAGGCCGATCGCGAACGACGCCGCCACCAGCATCAGCGCGTCCGGCGCCAGCGCCGCCCCCGCCAGGGCCAGGGCAAGTGCCAGGAACTGCAGGGTGATCAGCCGCCGCCGCTCCACCAGATCGCCCAGCGGCACCAGCAGGAACAGCCCCGCGGCATAGCCCAGCTGGGTGGCGGTGGGCACCAGCGCCGTGGCGGCGCCGGGCAGGTCCTGGCCGATCAACCCCAGCAATGGTTGGTTGTAATAGATGTTAGCTGCGGCAATTCCGGTTGCAGCCGCCATGGTGAAAGTCAGGCCCCGGCCCATCCCGGCGGTCGGTGCGGCGTTGCCGGGTGTGCCGGCTGCGGTTCCTGCGGTCATGATCGCCTCGCATCTTGTTGGCCCCCGGACTCTGGCCTACCCTCAAGATCCGCGGTACTGACTGCATCTGATCAGCCTGCCTATCGGAAAATGATATGATCGATCTGAACGACGTCGCGGTGCTGGCAGAGGCGGTGGCGGCCGGCAGCCTGGCGGGGGCCGCCCGCCGGCTGGGTATCGGCCCGATGGTCGCCTCGCGCCGGCTGGCGGCGCTGGAAGATGAACTCGGCGTGCGGCTGATCCACCGCACCACCCGTGCGCTGGCCCTCACACCCGAAGGCGAGGCCTTCTTCCCCTACGCCCAGACCCTTCTGGAAACGGCCGTGGACGGCCGGGCGGCGGTACGGCCGGCCGCGGCGGGGGCCGCGGGCCGGCTGCGCGTCACCTGTTCGGTGCCTTTTGCGCGCAAGGTGGTGGCGCCGATGATGGGCGGCTTCCTGCGCGACAATCCGGCGCTGGAGGTGGAGCTGGTGACGAGCGATGCGGTCGTCGACATCGTGGCCCACGGGCTGGATCTCGCGATCCGCATCGCGCCTCTGCGCGACAGCACCCTGATCGCCCGGCGGGTGGCGCCCAATCCGCGGCTGCTGGTCGCCTCACCCGCCTATCTGGCCCTCCGCGGCACGCCGCGCCGGGTGGCGGAGCTTGCGGATCATGACTGCCTCACCACACCCGGCACCGGCCACTGGTCCTTTACGGGGCCCGCGGGCCCGCTTCGCCAGCGGGTGCGCGGCCGCTTTACCGCCACCTCGATCGATGCCCTGCAGGAGGCCTGTATCGACGGGCTGGGCCTCACCATCATCGCCGACTGGAATGTCCGCGACGACCTCGCGGCCGGCCGGCTTCGGGTCGTCGCGCTTGAAGACGGCGCGCCCGAGCCGCTGACCATCTGGGCGATCCACCCCACCACCCGCTTCGTGCCACCCAAGGTCCGCCTGTTCGTGGCGGCGCTGGAGGCGCATCTCGGCGCCCGCTGACGGCGTGTCGCGTCGCTATCCGGCCGTCAGCGCCTGCCGCGCCGCCGCAACCGCCGTGCCTGTATCGCCGCGGAAATGGACCGCGGGCGGGATCAGCCCGTGGCGGTGGAGCATGTGGCGCACCGCCGGGCGGGCGGCTGCGATCCACAAGGTGGCGCCCTGGCGATCGGCCTTGCGGCGGAAACCGTCGATGGTGGCGGCGCCGGTGGAATCGAGCAGGGGCACCGCGCTCATGTCCAGCACATAGGCTTTGGGGGCCGCGGCGCCGACATTGTCGAGCGTGGCGCCCACGGTCGCCGCGGCGCCGAAGAAGAAGGCGCCGGAGATGCGCAGCACCGCCACCGCGCGCTCGTCGCCCTCCGCCGGGCGCCAGGCGGTGCGGCCGCCGGTTTCCGGGCGGTCGCTGTCGGCGCGGTCGGGCTCGATCAGCGGCACGCCGGTTTCCACCGCCACCGTGCCGGCCATGCGGTGCAGGAAGATCAGCGCGCCCAGCGAGAAGCCGGCGACGATGCCGGCGGTCAGGTCTTCGAACACCGTCAGCAGGAAGGTGACGGTCAGCACGGCGGCATCCCCGCGTGAGGCGCGGAGCAGGATGCCGATCGCATGGCGCTCGATCATGTTCCACGACACCACCGCCAGCACGCCGGCCAGCGCCGCGAGCGGGATATAGGCCGCAAGCGGTGCCGCGATCACCATGAAGCCCAGCAGGAACAGGGCATGGAGCATGCCCGAGACCGGCCCCCGCGCGCCCGAGCGGACATTGGTCGCCGTGCGGGCGATGGTGCCGGTGACACAGATGCCGCCGAACAGCGCCGAGGCGATGTTGGCCACACCCTGGGCGACCAGTTCGCAGTTCGACCGGTGGCGCCGGCCGGTCATGGCATCGGCGACCACTGCCGAGAGCAGGCTTTCGATCGAGCCCAGCAGCGCGAAAGAGAGTGCTGCCGGCAGCACGGCCATGACCTTCTCCACCGAGAGCGCCGGCAGGGCGGGGGCGGGCAGCATCGAGGGGATGCCGCCGAAACGGCTGCCGATCGTCTCTACCGGCAGGCCGGCGAGGGCGGCGACCAGGGCGGTGCCGACCACCGCGATCAGCATGCCCGGCAGGCGCGGGGCGAAGCGCTTCGTACCCTGGATGATCAGGATGGCGGCCAGGGCCAGCGCGATCGCCGCCGGGCTGGCGGTGCCTGCGGCATCGGCCAGCGCGCGAAGCTTGGGCAGGATCGCGGCCGGTTCCGGCCCGGCCAGCTCCAGCCCGGCCAGATCCTTGATCTGGCTTGAGAAGATGATCACCGCGATGCCGGCGGTGAAGCCCACCGTCACCGGATAGGGGATGTATTTGATGAAGGTGCCGAGCCGGAGTGCTCCGATCGCAAGCAGGATCAGCCCTGAGAGCATCGTTGCCAGGATCAGCCCGTCGACGCCATGGGCGGCGACGGTGGACGCCACCAGCACGATGAAGGCGCCGGCCGGCCCGCCGATCTGGAAGCGGCTGCCGCCGAGGGCGGAGACCAGGAAGCCGCCGATGATCGCGGTGTAGAGGCCGCGTTCGGGCCCGACGCCCGAGGCGATGGCGATGGCCATCGACAGCGGCAGGGCGACGATGGCGACCGTCAGGCCGGCGATCGCATCGGCGCGCAGCGCGCCCAGGCCATAGCCTTCGCGCAGCACGGTGACGAGTTTGGGGGTGAAAAGCTCCGCCAGGCGCGGGCCCTGGGCTGAGGCGGCCATCCGTTCCGGATCCCTTTGCGTGATCGAGCCTTGCACGATCAGGACGTGCACGATCGGGGCCGGTGGCGGGTGCAGATGGTCAGCGGCCGGGCGGTGCCTCTTTCAGGCGCACGCCGCGGCCCTGACCGAGGCTCTGCGCCCCGTCGCCGATCAATTCCACGCCCGCCCGGTCGAAAGCTTCGATCACCTTGGTCAGGGTGTCGACCACCCCGCGCACCGTTCCCTCGCTTGCCTCCATCCGCTGGATGGTGGGAAGCGAGACGCCGGCAAGTTCGGCCAGCTGGCGCTGGTCGATGCCGAGCAGGGCGCGGGCTGCGCGCATCTGGGCCGCCGTGATCAAGGGGTCCTCCGGTCCGGACTGGCAATCATCATGTTAATACCTTCAAAGGTGATGTCCAGAACATCAGTATCAGCGTTTGCAGCATCAGGGCTTGCATGCCCTGCATGGCTCGGCTGCGCATCATAGCGGTTGGCGTGGCCTGCGTCAGGCTTGACTCGTGACGGCATGTTTGTACTGTTCGATACAGATTGGACTGAACGGTACAAATCATCGGAGACCGCCCATGCGCCCGCCCGTGCCGCCCTTCACCGCCGAAACCGCCGCCCTGAAGGTGCGCGCCGCCGAAGACGGCTGGAACAGCCGCGATCCCGAGCGGGTCGCCGGCGCCTATACGCCCGACTGCGTGTGGCGCAACCGGGCGAGTTTCCTGCGCGGCCGGGCCGAAATCGTGGCCTTCCTGACCGGGAAATGGGCACGGGAGCACGACTACCGGCTGATCAAGGAACTCTGGGCGACGGCGGGGGACCGGATCGCGGTGCGCTTCGCCTATGAATGGCATGACGACAGCGGCAACTGGTTCCGGTCCTGTGGCAACGAGAACTGGGAATTCGACGAGGACGGGCTGATGAAACGCCGGATCGCCAGCATCAACGATCTGCCGATCGCCGCGGCCGATCGCAAATTCCACTGGCCTTCGGGGCGGCGGCCGGATGATCATCCGGGCCTCAGCGAGCTGGGATTGTAAGGGATCGAAAGAGGGGAGGCGGCCCGGCGCCATGGCACGGCTGGTCAGGGAACGCAGCGACATCATCCCGATTCTGGGCGAGGTCTTCCGCGCCCATGGCTATGAGGGCGCCAGCCTGCAGGTGATCGGCGCCGCCACCGGCCTTGGCCGCGGCAGCCTGTACAACTTCTTCCCCGGCGGCAAGGAAGAGATGGCGGCGGCCGTGCTGGCCGATATCGACCGCTGGTTCCGGGACGAGATCTTCCGGCCTCTGGAAGTGGCCGCCGCATCCGCCGCACCCTATCTGGTGCGGACGGCGATCCACGAGATGGCGGCCGCGGCCGCGGGATATTTCCAGGGCGGGCGGCGGATCTGCCTGGTGGGCGCCTTTGCCCTGGATGGCGTGCGCGATCGTTTCGCTGCGGCGGTGGCCGGCTATTTCCGCGCCTGGATCGAGGCACTCGGCGCGGCGCTGGTCACCTTCGGGCTCTCCCCCACCGTGGCCCGCGCCCGCGCGGTCGCGGCGGTCGCCGACATTCAGGGCGCTCTGGTCCTGGCCCGCGCGCTCGACGACCCCGGCGTGTTCGACATGCGGCTCAAGGCGGTCGTGACCGCCCTCACCGCCGGATGGAACGGGGTGGGTTAGGCTCAGGGGCTCTGGTCGCGGGGCATCCGCGGTCATATATGTGGGGGCTTGCTTTCGTCCCCCCGCGTGAACAGGACCCGCCTCTGATGTCTCCGATCGATACCAGCCGTCTGAACGGCCGGTCTCCGGCCAGCCGGATCATGCGCTGGTTCGAGTCCCGGCTCGATCCGTATCCGCCGGCCCCGCCCGGCCAGCCGCCGCGCGGGCTGGTCGCCTTCTGCCGCTATTACTCCCGGGGGGCGGAACCCTGGTTGATCGCGATGGCGCTGCTCTCCACCGCCATCGCGCTCGCCGAGGTGGCGCTGTTCTCGTTCATGGGCTCGCTGGTCGATCTGCTTCAGGCCAACACGCCCGAAGGGCTGTTCGCGGCCGAGGGCTGGAAGCTCGCCGGCATGGCGGTGCTGGTGCTGGTGGTGATGCCGGCGATCGCGCTCGGCAATTCGCTGATCATTCACCAGACCCTGCTCGGCAATTTCCCGATGCGCATCCGCTGGAGCCTGCACCGCTATCTGGTGCGCCAGTCGATGAGCTATTTCCAGGACGAATTCGCCGGCCGGGTCGCCACCAAGCTGATGCAGACCGCGCTTGCGGTGCGCGAGACGGTGATCAAGCTGCTCGACATGGGCAATTACGTGCTGGTCTATATGACCGGCGCGCTGATCGTCGCCGCCTCGGCCGACTGGCGGCTGATGCTGCCCTTCCTTGCCTGGATCGTGCTCTATGCCGCTTTGCTGCGCTGGTTCATCCCGCGCATGCGCGCGGTCTCCCAGGCCCAGGCCGACGCCCGTTCCGAGATGACCGGGCGGATCGTCGACAGCTATACCAACATCGCCACCGTCAAGCTCTTCTCCCATGCCCGGCGCGAGGACGACTATGCCCGCGACGCCATGGAAAGCTTCCTCAAGACCGTGCATCTGCAGATGCGGATGTCGACCGTGGTCCAGGTCGGCAATCTGTGTCTGAACTATATGCTGATCGCCTCGGTCGCGGCGCTGGGCATCTGGCTGTGGACGGTGCAGGCGGTCAGCGTGGGCGAGATTGCGGTGGCGGTGTCGTTCACGCTGCGCCTGATGGGCATGTCGCAGTGGATCATGTGGGAAATGGCCGGGCTGTTCGAGAATATCGGCACCGTCCAGGACGGCATGAATTCGATCTCGCTGCCCTACGAGGTTGCCGACCGGCCGGACGCCCGCGCGCTCGGCCCGGTGACGGGTGCGATCCGCTTCGATCATGTCGGCTTCAACTATGGCGGCCGCCGGCCGGTGGTGCGCGATTTCGACCTGGTGGTGAAGCCGGGCGAGAAGATCGGGCTGATCGGCCGGTCCGGTGCCGGTAAGTCGACGGTGGTGAACCTGCTGCTGCGCTTCTACGACGTCGAACAGGGCCGGATCACCATCGACGGCACCGATATCGCCGGCGTCACCCAGGATTCGCTGCGCGCCGCGATCGGCGTGGTGACGCAGGATACCTCGCTGCTGCATCGCTCGGTGCGCGACAACATCGTCTATGGCCGGCCCGATGCCACGGATGAGGAGATGATCCGCGCCGCCCGCCGGGCCGAGGCCGATGATTTCATCGCCACCCTGGCCGACAGCCATGGCCGCCGCGGTTATGACGCCCATGTCGGCGAGCGCGGGGTAAAGCTTTCGGGCGGTCAGCGCCAGCGGGTCGCCATCGCCCGCGCCATGCTCAAGGATGCACCGATCCTGATCCTCGACGAGGCGACGGCGGCGCTCGATTCCGAGGTCGAGGCCGCGATCCAGGCCAATCTGGACCGGCTGATGGAGGGCAAGACCGTCATCGCCATCGCCCATCGCCTGTCGACCATCGCCGCCATGGACCGGCTGGTGGTGATGGATCAGGGCCGCATCGTCGAACAGGGCACCCATGACCAGCTGATCGCCGCCGGCGGCCTCTATGCCCGGCTCTGGCGTCGCCAGTCGGGCGGGTTCATCCAGGCGGATGACGAGGCCGCGGAGGTGTTGCAGGGGGTGTGATACCCCCTGCCGGTTGAACGGCGGATGCCTGCCGGGGAAGAACCGGTTACCATGAGGTGATCTTCGGGTGATCACCTCATGGTGGAGGCGGCATGGACGACCCTGGCGAATCGGTGGCACCAGCCCCGTCCATGACCGTTGGGGCGCTTCTGAAGGCGCGCAGGTTCCGGTTGTCGAAGAACCTGAGAGCGCATCTGGACGGCATGGCACCGTCGCCGTTCGAAACGCAACAGCCGGTCGCCGATATCGCCAGCTATCTGTCCAGCGCCGCCCGGCACGACAATGACTGGCTGGCGGCCATCGCCGGCGCGGGGAACAGGATCGTTGCCTGGCTGACGGGGGTCGCCGCGAGACCCGTCGCGATCTCCGATCTGTCACTTTCTGCCGGCCTGCTCGCGGCCCTCGAAGATGCCGTCGACATTCGCAGGAGGACGGGCGGAAAAGACGCCTATATCGGCGCCCGCCATCTGCTGATGGCGATTCTGACGGCGCCCGACAAGGATGTGCAGGCCGAACTCGGGCGGATACTGCAGCTGACCAGGGGGGCGGACGATCTCGCCGTCTGGGTGACACGCTGTGCCGAACGGGTTTTTGAGGCGAGGGAGCCGGGCGAGGACCTCCGGATATGGATGGGGTTGTTGTCTGCCCGTGGCCATCCTGCAGCTGCAGAACGCCTGCAAGCCCTGGTGCGGGACGAGGCCCTCGGCAATGAGCTGCCTCCGGAGGCGTCAGAGCCTGAAATCTCCGAGACGGCCGATATGCTGCCGGACGCAGTGCCGGCTGGCGCCATCCCACGGGACGCCGTGCCCCGCCTCGCCAACGACGACGGCTGGGGTCTCGCCGCCGAGCATCGCGTGGGAGACGACGCCGTCGCTGCGGCGCTCGCGCGGCTGGCAGCCTCAGAGAGTTTCACCCCGCCGCTGGCGGTCGGCGTCTTCGGGGCCTGGGGGTCGGGCAAGAGCCATTTCCTGCGCCAGGTCCATGATCGGGTGACGGAGCTGACCGCAGCGAAACCTGCCGGCTTTCATCACCGGATCGCCCAGATCCGGTTCAATGCCTGGCATTATGTCGACACCGATCTCTGGGCCAGCCTCGCCGGCTGCATCTTCGAAGACCTGGCGGCGCAGGGGCGGGGCTCTGCGGAAGGCACGCAGCCGGATCTCCTCGGGCGGCTGGCCACTGCGCGCCGGCTGACCCTGGAGGCGGCCGGCGCACTGGTGGTGCACCGTCAGGCCGTCGACGAGGCAGAGAGGGCGCGGATCGCGGCTGAAGAAGGGCTTCGCGCGGAACGGCAGCAGCTGCGTCAGGCGCTCCGGCCGCAGATCATCGCCGCCGCCGAAGGCATCCGCAGGGCGGCCTCGGGCAAGGAGGTCGGCGCTGCGGTCGAGAGCGCTTTCGGCGAGCCGCTTGAGACCATCGTCGATCGCTGGCAGGAACCGCGTCAGGCATTTCAGGAGCTGAAGGAAACCCTGCCGCCGATGGCGGGCCTGCTGCGCCAGCTGGCCCGGCCGGACCAGTGGCTGGTGCTGGGGGGCGCGCTCGCGATCGCCTTCCTGCTGCCGATCGTGCTGGGCGCCGCCGCAGACTGGCTGCGGCCGCTGCATGACGGGCTGCTGGTGGCGGTGGTGGGGGTGACGACGGTCGCGGCCCGGGCCTCCCGCGCCATGCGGCAGGTGCTGACCGCGCGTGACGCGCTCACCAGAGCGGCCGAGCGCTTCCGTGCCGGATGGGAGGTCTCGCTTCCGCCGACGGCCGGGGATGCGGCTGCGGAAGCCGCGCGGCGCCGGGTCGCCGAGGCAGAAACCCGGGTGGCGCAGGCCACGGAAGACCTGCACCTGGCACTGCGCCAGCAGGCCGAGGCGGCGCGTGCCTTCCATGACCAGACGGCGGCCGCGCGGCTCAGGGCCTTTCTCCACGACAAGGCGGCGGCCGATGGGGTCTATCGCAGCCGCCAGGGCCTGATCGGCACCATCCGCCGCGACTTCGCCGACCTCTCGGCCCTGATGAACGTGCAGGCAAGCGCTGAAGAGCTGCGGCGCTTCGCGGAAGAAAAACAGGCCTATGAGGCCCGGCTCCGGGCCTTCCTCGACGGGCCGGGGCAACGTCTCACCGAGGATGAGAAGGCCAGTCTGCAACCGGATCTCGGCCGCTCCCCCGATCCGGCCTTCACCCGCATCATCCTCTATATCGACGACCTGGACCGCTGCCCGCCCGAAAAGGTGGTCGACGTGCTCCAGGCGGTGCATCTGCTGCTCGCCTTCTCGCTCTTCGTGGTGATCGTGGCGGTGGATCAGCGCTGGCTGAAGGGCGCCCTGGTCAAGGTCTATCCCGATCTGCTGGACCGCGAGGGGCAGGCGGCGGCGATCGACTATCTGGAGAAGATCTTCCAGCTGCCGGTCTGGCCGGTGCAGGTGAGGGGGGACGCGGCCTCGGACTTCGTGCGCCGCAGGCTTGCGGCGGATCTGGAACGGCCGGCGTCGGTGCCGATGGCGGCCATTCCGCCCGCACCGCCCGCACCATCCGTCAATGACGGGCTCCGTTCCGATCCGGATGCTCACGATGACGACGATGGGTCGGCTCCGGTCGATGACCTTCCGGAGGATGACATTTCCCTGGCGCCGCTGACCCTCACCCGGGCTGAAATCGACTGGCTGGCCGAGATCGCGCCGCTGGCGGCAAGCTCGCCCCGCCGGCTGTTGCGGCTGGTGAACAGCTACCGGCTGGTGCGGGCCAGTCTGGATGCCGCAGATGCCGGCAGGGTGGCGGCGGGCGGCTATCGGCCGCTCGCTGCCGCTCTGGCGCTGGCGGCGGCTGATCCGGTCGGTTTTACGGCTGTGCCGGTCCTGGTGCGGCAGGCGCCTGATGGTCAGGCCCTGCTGGAGGCCGTCGGGGCCCGGGCCCCGGACCTCGTCTTTCCGCTCAAAACCATGCTGGAGCGGCACCCGGATGTCTGGTCCGGTCTGGCTGTCTGGATGACCGCTGCGCAACGTTTCAGCTTCGGAGGCTTTACCGGCGAACGCGCTTCGGACGCCTGAACCGCGGCAGCCACTCCCTCAACCTCTGCGTCATGCGTGCGAATGCTGTCCTGCCCGGCTGGTAGCATGACTTTTCGTCATGCAATGCCCAATATTCATGCGTTGTGATGCCGGCTGGATGATCCCATACTCGACCTACAAATAAAAATGAAGGTCAGGAGACATGCGGGATATGATGAATCGCAGGCGGTTCAACACCTTCCTCGGCGCGGGCATGGTCTCGGCTGCGGCAGGGCTGTCGATCGGGATGGGGCGGGCCTTTGCGGCCGATGGTTCCTTCCAGCGGGTGAAGAATTCGGGGGTTCTGCGCATCGGCGGTGTGCCGGATGGTGCCCCCTATTACAAGAAGAGTCTGACCGACGGCAGCTGGCAGGGCTTCTATATCGATATCTGCAAGAAGCTGGCCGACGATCTCCGTCTTGAACTGTCGGTGCTGGAGACGACCTGGGGCAATTCGGTGCTGGATCTTCAGGCCGACAAGGTCGATGTCTTCTTCGGCCTGAACCCGACGCCCGAGCGGCAGAAGGTCATCGACTTCTCGGTGCCGGTGTTCAACAACGCCTTTTCGCTGGTCGCGAAAGACGGGCTGGAGGCGACCAGCTGGGAGGATGTGAACAAGCCGGAGATCCGGATCGCGGTCGATGCCGGCTCGTCGCATGATGCAGCGGTGACGCGCCATGCGCCCAATGCAACGGTTGTGCGCCTGAAGAACCAGAGCGACGCCACCGCCGCCCTGCAATCGGGTCGCGCGGATGCGCAATGCCTGGTGCTGGTGCTGGGCCTGTCGCTTCGGGCCAAGAACCCGAAGATCGGCAAGCTGATCATTCCGACGCCCGCCGACTACACCACCTCCAATGCCGGTTTCCGGCGCGAGGACGACCAATCCTGGCGGCAGTTCGTCGACGGCTGGATCAAGGCCAACCGTGCGAGCGGCTTCATCAAGGACGCGATCATCCGCAACATGCAGCTGGTGGGCGTGAAACAGTCCGACTTCCCGCCCGGTTTCGACGTCTGATCTCCCCGGATCCGCGGCGGGGCCGGCTGTCGCCGCCGCGGATCCGCTGCCACCCTGGACCGGGAGATCCGGATGTACGAGTGGGATTTCGGCCTGTTGTGGGGCTATCGCTGGCTCTTCCTCGACGGGCTGTGGGTGACGGTCTCGTTCACCGTCGCCATCGTGGCCGGTGGCCTTGGGGTCGGGCTGGTCGGTGCGCTGGGGCTGCTCTGCCGTTTCGCGCCGCTGCGCCTGGCCAGCCTCGCCTTCATCGAGGTTTTCCGCTGCACGCCGATCCTGGTGCAGCTGATCTGGTGCTATTACGCCCTGCCGATCCTGGCGGGTATCGAACTCAGTGCCACCAGCGCGGCGCTGATCGCGCTGTCCTGCTATGGCGGTGCCTTCTATGCCGAGATCATCCGCGGCGGCATCGTCTCGATCGATCCCGGCCAAAGCGAGGCGGGGGCGGCGCTGGGCATGACGCCGGCGCAGACCATGCGGCGGATCATCCTGCCCCAGGCGCTTCGGCGCATGATCCCGGCGCTGATGAACCAGTCGATCCTGCAGTTCAAGAACACCTCGCTGGTCTCGGTGCTGGCGGTGCCCGATCTGGTCTATCAGGGCCAGATGGCCGCCCATGACAGCTTCCGGCCGCTTGAGACCTATACCGCGATCGCGGTCGCCTATTTCGTCATCCTGTTCCCGCTGACGCTGTTCGTCCGCCATCGGGAGCGCAGGCTGGGGGGCCGGTCATGACCGCCGCCGAAACCAGGCCGCAAGAGACCAAGATCGAGATCGCCGGCCTGCAGAAATCCTTCGGATCGCTCGCCGTGCTGCGCGATATCGGCTTCACGGTCCCCGCCGGCGGCGTGGTCTCGCTGATCGGGCCGTCGGGCTCGGGCAAGTCCACCCTGCTTCGCTGCATGAACCTGCTGGTGACGCCCGATCGCGGCAGCATCCGCGTCGGCGATGCCCGTTTCGTGTTTGGCAGCGGTGCGCCGCTGCCGTCGCAACGCGAGCTGGCGGGCTTCCGGGCACGCACCGGCATGGTGTTCCAGAACTTCAACCTCTTCCCGCATATGACCGTGCTCCAGAACGTGATGGAGGCCCCGGTCCAGGTGCGGCGCCGGTCCAAGGCCGAGGCGCGGGAGATGGCGCTGGCCCAGCTTGAAAAAGTGGGCCTGGCCGACCGGGCCGGGCAGATGCCCGACACGCTGTCGGGCGGCCAGAAGCAGCGGGTGGCGATCGCCCGGGCGCTCGCCATGGAGCCCGAGGTGATGCTCTTCGACGAGGCGACCTCGGCACTCGATCCCGAACTGGTGGGCGAGGTGCTGGCGACGATCCTGAAACTTGCCGCCGACGGCATGACCATGGTGATCGTGACGCACGAGATCGCCTTCGCGCGCGAGGTCTCCGACCGGGTGGTGTTCATGCGCGACGGGGTGGTGGTCGAAGACGGCCCCGCCGCTCAGGTGATCGGCGCCCCCCGCCAGGAGGCGACCCGTCAGTTCCTCAGCCATTTCCACAAAGCCATCTAGGACCAAGCCATGGAGCGCATAGAAAGACTGCGCGTCTTCCTGATCGAAAGCCCGATCGCGATGGCCCGCCTGCAGGGCGTCGGCAACGTCAAGGGCACGGTCAAGCGCGTCCTGGTCGAGGCGACCTCCACCTCGGGCCTTATCGGCTGGGGCGAGGCCGCCCCCTGGGAGGTGTTCACCGGTACGGCCGAAGGGGCCTTCGCCGCGATCGACGTTTATCTGCGGCCGCTGGTGATCGGCGCGCCGGTCAACCGCATCCGCGAGCTGACCCGGGCGATGGACAAGGCGCTGGTCGGCCATGGCGAGGCCAAGCTCGCGATCGAGACGGCGCTGTTCGACATTCTGGGCAAGCGGTCGGGGCTTTCGGTCGCCGACCTGCTCGGCGGCCGGGTGCGGGACGAGATCCCGCTCTCCTTCTCGATCGCCGATCCCGATTTCGCTGCCGATTTCGCCCGCATGCAGGCCATGGTTCCGGCCGGCAACCGGATCTTCAAGGTCAAGACCGGGGTCAAGCCCCATGCCGAAGACATGGCGCATCTGGAGGCGATCCGCGACGCCTTCGGAGAGACGGTCGACCTTCGGCTCGACTACAATCAGGCGCTCGATCCTTTCGGGGCCATCACCATCCTGCGCGATGTCGACCGGTTCCGGCCCACCTTCATCGAGCAGCCGGTGCCGCGCGACTGCCTGGCGGCGATGGCATCCTTCGCCGCGGCCCTGGATACGCCGATCCTGGCCGATGAAAGCTGTTTCGATGCCCGCGATCTGCTGGAGATCGCCCGGCTGGGTGCGGCCGATGCCGTCTCGGTCAAGCTGATGAAGGCCGGCGGCATCCTGAAGGCGCAGGCGCTGATGGCGGTTGCCGACGCGCTGCATCTGCCGGGCTATGGCGGCACGCTCTGGGAGGGCGGCATCGCCCTTGCGGCCGGCACCCAGTTCATCGCCGCGACGCCGGGCATGTCGCTCGGCTGCGAATTCTATATGCCCCATCACGTGCTGACCGAGGATGTGCTGCTGGAGCGGGTTCCCAACCGCGATGGCAGGGTGATCGTCCCCACCGGCCCCGGCCTCGGCATCGAGGTGACGGAACAGTCGGTGCGCGGCAATGCCCGCATCCTCGCCGAAGCCTGACATGCCGCCGCTGCGGGCCTGACGACGGCTCCGCGGCGGCGCCCCCAGGAAGCAGAGATGTCCAAGACGAACGAGACGCAGGCCGTCGTCATCGGCGCCGGCATCGTCGGCGTGTGCGCGGCGCTGGCCCTTCGCCAGGCCGGCCTGGCCGTCACCCTGGTCGACCCGGACGAGCCCGGCGGCGAACAGGCGGCGAGCTATGGCAATGGCGCCTTCATCACCCCGGCCTCGATCATCCCCATGTCGGTGCCGGGCCTCTGGCGCAAGGTGCCGGGCTATCTGCTGGATCGCGACGGGCCGCTGACGATCCGCTGGCGGCATCTGCCGCGGCTCACCCCCTGGCTGCTGCGGTTTCTGGCCGCCGGCATGACCACGGCCCGGGTGGAGCGCACCGCCGCCATCCTGTCCGGCCTGCTGCACGACGCGCCGGACCGCCATGCCGCCCTGGCCGAGGCGGCAGGCGTGCCCGGGCTGATCGAGCGGCGCGGCGTGCTCTATGTCTATCCCGATCGCGCCGGCTTCGCGGTCGAGGCCCTGTCCTGGCGCCTGCGGCGTGCGGCCGGGGTGGTGTGGCGCGAGCTGGATGCCGCCGCCCTGCGTGCCTTCGAGCCGGCGCTGTCGCCGGCCTATGGTTTCGGCGTGCATGTGCCGGCGGCGGCGAACTGCGCGGATCCCGGCGCCTATGTCGCGGCGCTGGCGGCGCATGCTGCGCGCCTGGGCGTGCGCCGGGTGACGGCGCAGGCCACCGGTTTCGCCTTCGAGGGCGACCGCCTGCGGGCAGTCGAGACCGATCATGGGCCGATCGCCTGCAACCGGGCGGTGGTGGCGGCGGGCATGGCCTCGGCCCGCCTGGCCGCCGCGGCGGGTGATCGCATCCCGCTGGAGGCCGAGCGCGGCTATCACGTCCAGCTGACCGGCGGTGCCCTGGGCGGGCCGCATCTGCCGGTGATGCCGAGCGACGGCAAGATGGCCAATACGGTGACCCGCGAAGGGCTGCGTGCGGCGGGGCAGGTGGAGCTGGCGGGGCCCGGGGCGCCGCCCGACTGGCGCCGGGCCGAGATCCTGCTGCGCCACCTCTACGCCACCTGGCCGGGGCTTGCCCGCGATCTGCCGGTGCGCCGCTGGATGGGCAACCGGCCCTCCACCCCCGACGGGCTGCCGGTGATTTCGGCCGCCCGTCGCAGCCCCGATGTCTTCTACGCCTTCGGCCATGGCCATGTCGGCCTGGCGGCCGGCCCCAAAAGCGCGGCGCTGGTCGCCGCCCTGGTCACGGGATCCACGCCCCCCCTGCCGCCCGAGCCGTTCGCTGCGGCGCGCTTCCGGTGGTGACCGGTCTTCGGATGACCCCGTTCTGAAAGGATCGACGATGCGTGGTGCAGACATTCTGGTCGAGATGCTGATCGGTTACGGCGTCGACACCATCTTCGGCGTGCCCGGCGACACCAATGTGCCGTTCTACGAGGCGCTGCAACTGCGCGCCGACGAGATCCGCCATGTGATGGCGCGCGACGAACGTTCCGCCGGCTTCATGGCCGATGCCTATGGCCGCTTCACCAACCGTCCCGGCGTGTTCGAATGCCCCTCGGGTGCCGGGGCGATGTATTCGTTGCCGCCGGTCGCCGAGAGCAACGGGTCGTCGGTGCCGGTGATCCTGCTGACCATCGACATCCCGCTGCCCGGCGAGGGCCGCGGCGTGCTGACCGAGCTGGACTGCGCAAAGCTGTTCGAGCCGGTGACCAAGCTGTCGGTGCAGGTGAAATCGCCGGAAAAGCTGCCCGAAATCATCCGCCGGGCCTTCCGCGCCGCCTGTTCGGGCAAGCCCGGTGCCGTGCATCTCCAGATCCCCGAGGACATGCTGCTGGCCGAGGTCGATCCGGCCCGGATTTCGCTCCATGTCGAAGAGGAATGCCGGACCTTCCCGGCCTATCCGACCCTGCCGCCCGAGGCCAAGCTGACCCGGCTGCTGGAGCTGATCGCCCGCGCCGAACGGCCGCTGATCATCGCCGGCGGCGGCGTCAACCGTGCCGATGCGGGCGATGTGATCACCAGCTTCGCCGAGTGCCACGATATCCCGATCTGCACCACGATGACCGGCCAGGGCTCGATCCCCGACGATCATCGCCTGGCCATCGGGGTGATCGGCGACAACGGCTATCATCCCCATGCCAATCTGGCGCTGGAGAAATCCGACCTCGCGATCTTCGTGGGCTCGCGCATCGGATCGGTGGTCACCATCGGCTGGACCTTCCCGCAGGTGACGCTGAACCGCCGGCTGGTCCAGATCGACATCTCGCCCGAGGTGATGGCCAATAATTACGAGAACCTGCTCTCGGTGCAGGGGGATGCGAAACTGGTCTTTCAGCGCCTGTTGCAGATCGGGACCGACACCAGACCCGCCCGGCGCGGCGGCTGGGTGGACGAACTGAACGCCGATCGCGCGCATTTCTGGAAGGCTGCGGCGCCGCTTCTGACCGACGAGCGGGTGCCGCTGCGGCCCGAACGGGCGGTGCATGCCTTCAATCGTGCGCTGGAAGCTTCGGGCAGGCCGGCGCTGATCTATTCCGATGCCGGCACGCCGACGCCCTATATGACCCGGTTTCTGAAGATCAACGACCGCGAGACCCGCTTTGCCATCCCGCGCGCCTTCGGCGGGCTGGGTTCGGCCCTGCCGGCGACGGTGGGTGCCTGGGCGGCCGATCCCGCCAAGCGGCCGATCGGCCTGTTCGGCGACGGCTCGTTCGGCATGAGCGTGGGCGAGCTTGAAACCCTGGTCCGCCTTCAGGTGCCGGCGATCCTGATCCTGTTCAACAACGGCACCTATGGCTGGATCAAGGGCCTGCACCGGTTGAAGGGCCACAACCAGTGCTTCGGCGTCGATTTCCTGCCGCCGGAGGGCCAGGCGATCGCCGAGGCCTTCGGACTGAAGGCCTGGACGGCGCGCACGGGGGCCGAACTCGACGAGGCGCTGGCCCAGGCCTTCGCCTGGAAGGCCGGCCCGTGCTTCATCGACCTCAGGATCGAATCCCTGGCGGAGCGGGTGCCGCCGGTCTATTCCTGGCTGCGCAAGCGCGGCGAGGATCCGATGGCGCTGGACAGCGTCGATCACGGCTATCGCTGAGGCCGGCGCATCCCTGCGGTGCGTGTGATCACGCGGCCGGATCATCTCGGGCGGTGGGGCGCGGCGCGGGCAGCAGGTTCCGCCGCCGCGCCTCGGCCAGGAACCAGCGGCGGAAGGCGGCGACGCCGTTCTGGCTCATGAAGGCTTCGGGGCAGCACATGTAAAAGCCTTCGCCCGACGAGCAGCGCTGGGCGAAGGCCGGTTTCAGCCGGCCGTCGGCCAGTTCAGCCAGAACATAGCTTTCCGGCACCACCGCCAGCCCCATGCCGCTGATCGCCGCCTCGATGATCATGTCGGTGACCGAAAAGCGCGGCCCCAGGATCGGGCCGGTGAAGGGGATGTCCGCCGCCCGCAGCCAGTGCATCCAGAGGCTGGGCCGCGACACGTTCTGAATCAGGGTGATCCGCCGCAGATCCTCTTCGGGCAGGAAGCCCTGATCCGGCAGCAGGGCCGGGGCGCCGACCACCACCAGGTCTTCCTCGAACAGCAGATGGCTGCGGCAGGCGGCCCAGTTGCCGACCCCGCGCAGGAAGAACAGATTGGCGTCGAAATCCGTCGGATCCTGGGTGTTGGGGCAGGCGACCACCTCGAACAGGATTTCGGGCTCGGCGCGGGCGAAATGTTTCAGCACCGGCAGGGCCCAGCGCCGGGCAAGCGTCGGCGACATGCCGATGCGCAGAAAATCCTCGGTGGTCCGGCCACGCACGGCATCGATGGAGACTTCTTCCATCCGGTCCAGCAGATGCGAAATCTCGTCGTAATAGGCGCGGCCGGCGGCGGTCAGGATGATTCGCGGGCCGGCGCGTTCGAACAGGGTGACGCCCAGAAACTCTTCCAGATTGCGGATCTGGCGGCTGATGCCGCTCTGGGTGACGCACAGATCTTCGGCCGCCTTGGTGAAGCTCAGATAGCGCACCGCCGCATCGAAGGCGTGGAGGGCAGAGAGGCTGGGCAGGAAGCGGCGCAATCTCGTCTCCGGAGGTCAGAACCCGGCGGTGCCGGATGGCGGTGCGGCGACCGGTGCCACTACCAGCCTGCTGATGCCGTCGGCCACCAGGGTGAAGCGCAGCAGGATGATCACCGGGTCGGGCAGGCCGGCCGGGTCGAAATCGCCCGCCACCGCCACTCTGACCGCGACCTCCGCCCCGGTCTCCTGCCAGTCGACCGGTGTGAGGCGCAGGCGCATGGCGAAAATCTCATGCGCCGCCCAGGCGCCGATCGACGGCCGGCCCCGGATCTGCCGGTCGCCCCTGACAACCTCGGCATTATCGGTGAACAGCTGGCGCAGCGTGTCGAAATCATCCTCGTTCACGGCGTCGATCCAGTCGAGGACCAGCGGCGCGGCCAGGTTCGACAGGCGGGACATCAGCGGAGCATCTGGCATGGCGGTCGGTCCGGGCAGCGGTCGGTTTCGTGGCATGGTCACATCGGTTGGACGTGGAACGACATGATAGCGGTCACCTCCTGACGACATTCCGTCAGGAGCCGGACAGAAAAACCGCGATCCGTCCCTGCATGACGCTGCATCGGCCGGCCGGCGGTGCTCAGGTGATTGGTTGTCTCCCCCCAGCCGGTAAGCCTGCGCCCGTGTGGGTGATCACGTCAAGACCGGTCTGCGATGTTTCACATGGTGGTGGCGATGATCTGCGCCACCAGCCCGTGCAACTCGTCGACATAGCCGGTGCGCCCCGACGGCGTATCGGGATCCGAGGTGATCACGACCACCAGGTCGATGCCCGGCACCAGATAGAGCAGCTGGCCGCCATAGCCCCAGCCATAGACCGCCGGCCGGCCACCCGTCTCGCGCAGGAACCAGCCATAGCCATAGGAATCGCCGGTGAAGGGCGATCTGGTACGGGGCGTCCACATCTCGCGGATCCAGCCCTCCGACACCACCCGTGTTCCGTCTGCCGCAACACCGCCCCGCCGGAGCATGTCGCCGATCGCAAGCAGGGCGCGGGGCGACAGCGCCATCTGGTTGCCGCCCATATAGATGCCCTGCGGGTCGCGGGTCCAGGGCGGGATGGTGATGTCGAGCGGATCCCCCAGCCAGTCGCGGGCCAGCGCCAGCGTGCTCTTGCCGCTGGTGCGGGTCAGGATCGCCGACAAGAGATGCGAATTGCCGGTGGAATAGAGCATCCGCCCGCCGGGTTCCGCCACGAAGGGGCGGGCGAGTGCCGTGCGCACCCAGTTCCGGCTTTCGACCCAGGCGCCGTAATAGGGGCCGGAGGTCCGTTCCAGCCCGGCCTGCATCGACAGCAGATGGCCGATCGTCAGCCGGTTCAGCCGGGGATCGGGATCGTCCGGCAGGCTGTCCGGCAGCAGCTCCGCCACTCTCCGGTCGGTGCCGGTCAGCACGCCGCGATCGATCGCGATGCCGGTCAGCAGGGCGATGATGCTTTTCGACAGCGATTTGACGTTCACGGGCCGCGTGGCCGGCGGGCCGCGATAGATCCGTTCGGCCAGCACCTCGCCCGCCCGCGCCACGATCAGCGCGTGCAGCCCCGTGAAGCGCCGGGCATCGTCGAGCAGACGGGCGAGCGCCGGCGCCTGCGCCAGCCCCGCATGCGGGGCGAGGGCGGTCAGGGCGGCTGTGGCGAGGCCGCCGGCCAGCAGCCGGCGGCGGGACAGGGCGTGTCTGATCATGGGGCTGGACATGGGGCGCTGCCCGGCCGGATCAACGGCCGGACAGCTTGCGGTCACGCCCGGCGTGCGTTTCGCCACAAGCCGTACAGCCCCGCCACATCGCCCGAGCACAGCAGCGGCATGGCCTGCCGGATCTCGTCCAGCGGCCAGTCCCACCACGCCATCTCAAGCAGCATGGCGACGGCATCGTCGTCGAAGCGCTGCCGCACCGGCCGGGCCGGATTGCCGGCGACGATGGTGTAGGGGGCGACGTCGCGGGTCACCACCGCGCGGGTGGCGATCACGGCGCCATGGCCGATGGTGATGCCCGGCATGATCACCGCTTCCGCGCCGATCCAGACATCGCTGCCGACCACCGTATCCCCTGCCGGCCGGTAGCCGTTCTCCGCCCCGGCAAAGGCGGGTTCCTCCGTCCACCAGAAGAAGGGGAAGGTGGAGATCCAGTCGGCGCGATGGCCCTGATTGCCGGCCATGATGAAGGCGGCGCCGGTGCCGATGGAGCAGAACGAGCCGATGATCAGCCGGTCGACATCATCGCGGTCGGGCATCAGATAGCGGGCACAGTGGTCGAAACCATGGCCGTGATACCAGCCGGAATAATAGCTGAACCGGCCGGCGATGATGTTGGGGTTGGTGATCTGGTCGCGGATTTCGCGGCCCTTATACGGGCTGTCGAAGGCATTGGTCAGAAAGGGTGTGGTCATTGATCGAGCATTCCGCTGTGCGTCGTCCTGTGGTTCCGTCATGCTCAGGGCATGACGGTACGACAGCCTCGAACGATGGGTTCAGGCTGGAAACAGGTTCGCGCTGGGTCTGGCGGCCATGATGCTCATGGGGCGGGATGTTAGGTCAGCGGCCATGCCGGGGCAAGGCTTTCCCGCCCGTCAGACCAGCCGCCGGATCGGCCGCTTCTTCCACACCAGGTGATAGAGCGCCGACTGCCCCGCCGCCAGCAGGCAGAAGGCGACCGGATATGACATCCACACCCCCTCGATGCCGATCCGCGCCGACAGCGCCCAGCCGACCGGCAGGCCGATGGCGAGAATGGCCGTGGCGGAGACCACGGTCGGCAGCAGCACCATGCCGCTGGCCCGCATCAGGCTGGAGGTCGCCATGCCCATGCCATAGATCACCAGCGCCCAGACCACAATGTGCAACAGGGTGCGGGCCTCCGCGACCACGGCCGGATCGGCCAGGAACAGGCCGAGCAGGGGCCCTGAGAACGCATAGACCAGCACCACCAGGCTGCCGGTCAGCACCAGATTGAAGGCGAGCGCGGTGCGCAGGATTTCCGACAGCCGGTCGATCCGCCCGGCGCCGATCGCCTGGGCGCCGAAAATCGAGGCGGTGATGCCGATCGAGATCGCCGGGAACTGGACATAGTTCACGATCTGGGTGATGGCGCCGTAAGAGGCGGTGGCGTCGGACCCGAAGGGATTGACCAGCGACAGGATCAGGATTTCGGAAAGCGAGATCAGCACCAGCATGATGCCGGTGGGCAGGCCGATGCGCAGCACCTTGGCGAGCAGGGTGCGGTTGAAGCCCAGCGCGCGCAGGAACACCCCGTCCGGTGCCAGCGGGTGGTTGCGGCGGCGCAGATGGATCACCATCCAGGTGGTGGCGATGGTCATCGAGATGATCGAGGCCCAGGCGGGTGCGGTGACCCCCATCTGCGGCAGCCCCGCCCAGCCGCGGATCAGCGCCGGGGTGAGCACCATGCCGATCAGCGTGGCGAGGCCCAGCGTGAAGAGCGGTGTGACCGTATCCCCCACGCCGCGCAGCATCGAGGTTGCGAGCAGATAGATGAAGATGCCCGGTGTGGCGATCAGCATGATCCGCGCATAGGCCACCGCCTGCGGCAGCACATCGGGCGGCGTGCCGAGCAGCCCCAGGATGGAGGTGGTGGCGCTGCCCCCGAAAACCGCCACCAGCACACCCGCCGCGGCCACCACGCTCAGCGTCGTGGCCGCGATCGCCTTGATCTGCCCGGTCTGGCCGGCACCGAAGGCCTGCCCGATCAACACCGCCGCGCCGGCACCCAACCCGATGATCAGCGAGATCATGAAGAACATCAGCGGAAAATACGACGTCACCGCCGCCAGCGCCGACACGCCCAGCATCTGCCCGACATAGATGTTGTTGAGACTGCCCGAGGCCGCCTGCAGCAGATTGCTGCCGATCATCGGCACCAGAAACGCCAGATAGGGCTTCCACAACGGCTGCACCGGCGCCGCAGGCGAGAAGGGCGACACCCGCGGCTTGCCACGGCCGGCCGGCGCCGGAGAACGGGGGGAGGGGGCGGACATCGGGACGGCTCCGGGGCAGGCGTGCGGGATGGGGCTGGCACTCTAGCAGGGGGCGGGGTGGGGGGCTATGGGGAGAGCGGGGCGGGCCGCAGCATGATTTGAGATCCGTGCGCATCGGAGCAAAACCGGCGCCAGATGACCGGTTATCTGCGCGCCAAGCCAACACGCTATCTTCCCTTTTGGATGGGCGAGACATCACCCCTCAGGATCTGAAGTCGCAACAAAAGCCCCCGGAGGTTGACGAGGTGCTCCTTAGTTGATAATGATTCTCATTATCAAAAAAGGGCGGCGAATGTCTGATAACCATCTGGAGCAAAGCGGATGAAACCCGGCACAGCCGAGGCGGCACTGCGCGTCTGCATGATCGGGCTCCCCGCCACCTGCGCCGTTTTCGGCGGCAGCATCATCCTTGACCATCTGGCTGATCTTGGCAGGCCCGAATGGCAGCAGGCGCTCGTCTCCATCACTGCAGGGGCTGTAATCGGTGGAGTCGTGGGGTTCCTGTTGGTGATTGTGAAGAAATTTATGATCAAGGACTAATCGTATGATCACCAGAGATTATGGGCCATATCGACTTCATATTTGTATGGCATTATTATTGGTGGCGATATTCATATCAATTGTCAATTCATCTGAGAGCCCGCCCGGGAGTTTATCTATGATTTCCGGCTCCTTGTGATTCTGCGCATCATGATCCGGATCATGGCGAGGCGGAGGAATGCCAGAGCCATCCGTGAGAGGTTCTCGAAGTCCTTGGCCAGCCTGCGGCAGCGGCCGAGCCATCCGAAGGCCCGTTCGACGATCCAGCGTTTGGGCAGGACCTGAAAGCCCTTGGCGGTATCGGAACGCTTGACGATTTCCAGGTGCCAGACGCCGAGTTCACGTACGGCGGCAGCCGTGGCGGCCCCCTGATAGCCACCATCGGCGACGATGCGCTCGATGAACGGGAACAGGCGGCGGACCTCTTTCAGCACCGGCAACGCACCGTCCCGATCCTGGATGTCGGCAGGCTGGATCTACGCTTCCAGCATCATGCCGAGCGTGTCGACGACGATATGCCGCTTCTTGCCTTTGACCTTTTTGCCCGCGTCATAGCCCGACGGATCGATCCGCGCCCCCCTTTTTCCGCGCTTTTGACGCTCTGGCTGTCGATGATTGCCGCGCTCGCTCCGGCCTCTTTCCCGGCCAACTCGCCAACATCCACGAACAGGGCATGGTGGATGCGCGCCAGCGTGCCATCCCATTCCCACAGACCCAGATACTCATGCACCGTACTCCGGGGCGGCAGATCCTTGGGCAGAGCCCGCCATTGGCAGCCGGTCATCAGCACATAGAATACATCGTTGAGAACTTCGCGGACATCGACCGTGCGCTGTCGACCACCCCGCTTCGCAGGCGGGATCAGCGGCTCGACAAGCGACCATTCTTCATCCGTCAGGTCGCTCGGATATCTCAGGCCAGGCCGTTCATAAACCCGGCGGACTTCCGTCGTCCACATTCTGTCCGCTCCCGTTTCCTCTGGCGCGGCAGAGAATCACAACGGATTCACCGGATTCAATAACCTTCCGGACGGGCTCTCAGGCTCATGGAGTCTGATTATTGCAGATTGGTATTAGGCTCCAGACTCAATCACACCCAGAACGCGATGATGGCCGCAAGGGCGACGGCTGACAGGAAATTGGCGGCGAGCTTGTCATAGCGGGTCGCGACACGCCTGAAGTCCTTGAGGCGACAGAAAGCGTTCTCAACGAGATGGCGATTGCGATAACGCTTCCGGTCGTACGCCACCTTCCGTTTTCGGTTGGTCCTCCCCGGGATCACCGGAACGGTACCGCGGTCGCGCAGGGACGCGCGGAGCCTGTCGGCGTCATAGCCCTTGTCCGCGATGAGGTAACGAGTTTTCCGCATCCTGGACAGCAGCAGATCCGCTCCTGTCATGTCGGACGCATTTCCAGGCGTGAGCACGAGCGTATGAGGTCGTCCAAGAGTATCCGTCAGGAGGTGGACTTTGGTTGTCTGCCCGCCGCGCGATTTGCCGATCGCCTGAGATTTTGCCCCCATTTTCCCCAATGTGCTGACCGATGAGCTTTCACATCGTGCCTGTTACCCATGTCAGCGGGCTGAACTGTTACCTATCTAAGCAGTCTGGACCGACCGGTCTGGCCCCCCTCACAACCACCTCTCCATCACCACCCGCGGCACCGCGTTATACCCCACCTTTTCATAAAACGCCTTCACCGCCGTATTCGTCTCGCGGATCATCAGCAGTACCTTGCGCACGCCGTGGCGGCGCAGCCAGTCTTCGCCGGCGGTGACGATGTCGGCGCCCAGGCCCTGGTGGCGGCAGGCGGGGTCGACGGCGACGTAATAGAGCCAGCCGCGGTGGCCGTCATGGCCGGCCATGACCGAGGCGACCGGCCGGCCGTCCAGCCGCCCGACCAGCACCTCGGAATGGGAGCGGCCGCGGGCGAAGGCGATGTCGTCCAGCGGGTCGTTATAGGGCATCACCAGATTGCAGGCCTGCCAGAGCGCCACCAGCGCCGGCAGTTCGGCATCCAGGACCGGGCCGACGGTCAGGCGGGGCCGGTCGGGCTGGTTGCCGGGATCGGTGGCATCGGTGCTGTCCATCGGCATGATCCTTTCATTCCGGGGCGGCGTGCGGGCCATGCGCCGCCGTGGCCGCAGATCACCAGAGATCCATGACCACAGAATGACAAAACCGCCGGTCACAGGGCCAGCCTGCGGACCCGCCGCTTGACTCAGGGGTAACCAGATATTACGGATGGAAAACCCACGGGTTTTCATTTCTGCCGATATGGTTTCCGTTTGCGTCATCCCGTGTCGTCGGGGCGCGGCAGCGGGGCCGGAACGGGGCGGAGCGGAAACCGGGGCAAGCCCGGCGACGGAACCAGACCGGGCGGAACCGAACGGGAGGAAGCCCATGTCGATGGATGTCGCGGGCCCCGCCATCAGGGCGGTGCCGGCATGACGGGCGAGGTGCGCGCACCGGCCGGGGCCGTATCGCCCGGCACGCCCGGGGCGCCGGGTGGGGGCCTGCTTCGCCTGGCCGATCTGCTGAACACGGCCGTCGCCCGGGTCGTGGTCTGGCTGGTGCCGGTGATGGTGGTGGTGACCATCATGGATGTGGCGCTGCGCCTGTTCGCCGGGCGGGCGACCCTCTGGGCCTTCGATGCCACGGTGCAGTTCTACGCCGCCCATTTCCTGCTGCTCGGCGGCTTCACCCTGCTGCGCGGCGGCCATGTCGGCGTCGACATCCTGCGAGAGCGGGCGGGGCCGCGCACCGGGCTTGCGATGGATGCCGTCTCGTGGCTGGCCTTCTTTTTCCCCTTCGCCATCGTGATGGTGTTGTGGAGCTGGGATTTCATGCTGGCCTCCTGGGCCATTCTGGAAACCTCGCCCGGCGTGGCGGCGCTGCCGGTTTATCCCGTCAAGACCCTGTTCTTCGCCGGCAATCTGCTGCTGCTGATCCAGGGCGTGGCGGAGTTCCTGCGGGTGCTCGCCGGCGGTGCCGCCCGGCTGAAGGGGGCGTGAGGCCATGCATCTCTCCCCCGAACTCTTCACCCTTCTGATGTTTGCAGGGCTTCTGGTCGGGCTGCTGCTGGGCCATCCGCTCGCCTTCGTGCTGGGCGGGTTGTCGGTGATTTTCGCGATGCTCGGCCCCGGCATTCCCGCCTTCGGCATCGTCATCAACCGGGTCTGGGGCCTGGCCGACAATTACGTCATGGTCGCGATCCCGATCTTCGTGTTCATGGCCCGGCTGCTCAGCGACAGCGGCATCACCGACCGGCTGTTCCACACGCTGCGCCTGCTGTTCGGCCCGGTGCCGGGCGGGCTGAATTTTGCGGTGATCATCATTTCGGTGCTGCTCGCCGCCACCACCGGCATGGTCGGCGCCTCGCTCGCCGTGATGGGTGTGCTGGCCCTGCCGGCGATGATCGCCTATGGCTATCGCAAGGAAACCAGCACCGGTGCCATCGCCGCCGGCGGCAGCCTGGGCATTCTGATCCCGCCCAGCATCATGCTGGTGGTGATGGGCGGCTATGCCCAGCTGTCGGTGGGCAAGCTGTTCGCGGCGGCACTGGTGCCGGGCCTCCTGCTCGCGGTGTGCTATGCGCTCTATACCGGCATCCTGTGCTGGATGAAGCCGCAATACGGCCCCCCGGTCACCGCCGAGGAACGCGCGCAGACGTCTACCGGCGCCCTGCTGCTGATGCTGCTGAAAGAGGTGGCCCCCACCCTCGCGCTGATCCTGGGGGTGCTGGGCTCCATCTTCACCGGCATCGCGACCGTCACCGAGGCGGCCTCGATCGGTGCCGCCATCGCCTTCCTGATCATCCTGGCCTATCGCCGCTTCTCGTGGGCGATGCTGCGCACGGCGGTGATCGAGACCGGCATCACCACCGCCATGGTCATGTTCGTGGCGATCGGCGCCACTGCCTTCACCGGCATCTTCGTGGCCGGCGGTGGCATGGGGGTGGTGCAGTCCTTCTTCACCGGGCTGGAGATCGGCCGCTGGGGCACCTTCGCCCTGCTGATGTTCGCGGTGTTCGTCGCCGGCATGTTCCTCGACTGGCTCGGCGTGATCATGATCTGCTTCCCGATCTTCCTGCCGATCGCCGCCGCCCTCGGTTTCGACAAGCTGTGGTTCGTGATGATGATCGCGGTCTGCCTTCAGACCTCGTTCCTCACGCCGCCGGTCGGCTATGCCCTGTTCTATCTGAAGGGCGTCGCGCCCAAGGGCGTGACCACCATGCACATCTATCGCGGCGTCGTGCCCTTCGTGCTCATCATCCTGGGCGTGATCGGGCTGTGCGCGCTGTTCCCCGGCATCGTCACCTGGCTGCCCTCTCGCGTGGGCTGATACCGGCCAGGCCGAAGAAACATCCCAACGACCAGACACGTCCGCATGAACGGACGGCGCGGAGGAGACACCATGCCCAGTATCGCCATATCCGGGATCGCCAGGGTCGCCGGTCTCGCGGCCGGCCTGACGCTCGCAGCCGGTACGGCCCTTGCGGCCGATGCCACCATGCGCATGACCACCACCTGGACCAGCGGCATCAACCTGATGGAGGGCGACAAGAAATTCGTCGAGATCGCCAATGCGATCACCGGTGATGCGCTCAAGATCGAGTTCTTCGAGGGCGGCACGCTGGTGCCGCCGACCCAGGTCTTCGATGCGGTGCAGAGCAACACCGTCCAGGCCTCGGCCGACTGGCCGGGCTATTGGGCGGGCAAGAATTCGGCCTTCGGCCTGCTCGGCAGCTATCCCATGCTGTTCACCGCCGCCGATTACATCCTCTGGACCAAGCAGTGGGGCGGGTTCGAGGCCTTCCAGGAGGCCTATGGCCAGTTCGGCATGGTCTATCTGCCCTATGCCGTGGTCTCGATGGAATCGGGGCTGCGCGGCCGCAATCCGATCCCGACGCTCGCCGATATGGACGGCAAGCGCATCCGCATGTCCGGCCGCGCCCAGGGCGAGATCCTGAAGCGGCTGGGCGCCGCCCAGACCCAGATCGCCGGCGGCGAGGTCTATCAGGCGCTGGAGCGCGGCGTGGTGGATGCCGCCGAATTCTCCGGCCCCGGCGTCGACTGGGGCATGGGGCTGCAGGAGGTCTCCAAATACTGGATGACCCCGGGCTGGCACCAGCCGGGCTCGATGAGCGGGGTGATGATCAACAAGAAATTCTGGGACGAACTGCCCGAAGAGGTGCAGACCAGGCTGAAGATCGCCGCCGATGCCACGCTCTCGTGGTCGATCGCCTATTACGAGCATGATGCGGTCGAGGCGGTGCGCAGGTTCAAGGAGGCCGGCACCGAAGTCGTTCAGCTGCCGGCCGAGGACGTGGCGAAGCTGCAGGAGATTTCCAACCAGGCCCTGGTCGACGAGGCCTGCGCCAACCCGCTCTTTGCGAAGATCGCCGCCTCTCAGGTCGAATACATGGCAGACTATGCCGAATGGCGCGGCATGGCCGGGGATTTCGCCATGGGGCGCAATCTCTCCAAACTGCCCGATGTCGCGAAGCTGAAATCCTGCGCCGGCTGACATCGCCCCCCGGAGGCTGCCCGATGACCACCGACACGCCGTCCTCTCCCGTCCTGCCGGAGGTGACCGCCGCGGGCGGCCTCACCATCGACCTGCTGTTCGCGCGCCAGGCCCGCGCCACCCCCCAGGCACCGGCGCTTGCCGATGCCGGCGGGGCGGTGGCGTTCAGCTATGGCGAGCTGTTCGCCCGGGTGTCGCGCCTTGCCTTCTGGCTGACCGGTCCGGCCGGGCTGAAGCCGGGCGACCGTTTCGCGGTGCTGGCCGAAAACCGCACCGAATACGTCGAACTGCTGCTCGCAGCCGCGATGAGCGGCACGATCCTGGCCGCGATCAACTGGCGTCTGGCACCGCCCGAGGTCGCCCATTGCCTGCGGCTGGTCGAACCCGGGCTGATCGTGGCGAGCCCGCGCCATACCGGCCTGCTGGATGCCGCCGGGGTCGACGATCTGCCGCAACTGCGCTTCGGTCCGGAATTCGAGGCGATTGCCACCACCGGGCCGGTGCCGGATCTGCCCGCGGTCACCGGGCCCGAAAGCGGGCTGGTCATCCTTTATACCAGCGGCACCACCGGCCTGCCCAAGGGCGCGCTGATCAGCCATCGCGCCGAGATCGCCCGGGCGCAGGTGATGGCGATCGACCACGCCATCCCGCCCGGGCGCGGCTTCGTCGCCTGGGCGCCGCTCTTCCACATGGTCTCGGCCGATCAGGTTCTGGGCACGCTGATCCGCGGCGGCAAGGTGACGGTGGTCGACGGCTACGATCCGGAGGCGATCATCCGGGTGGTGGCGCGTGAAAAGATCGGCTGGCTGGTGCTGATGCCCGGCATGATCGAGGATTTCCTGCGCCATCTGGCGGCGGCGGGCCCGATCGCGCCCGATGTGATGGTGATGGGCTGCATGGCCGATCTGGTTCCGCTCGCCCAGATCCAGGCGGTGACCCAGGCCCTGAACGCGCCCTATCTCAACAGTTTCGGATCGACGGAAACCGGGGCCGCCCCCGCCTCGGCCGCGGTGATCGGGGTGGGGGAATGGCCCGCCGGGCTCTCCAAGCGTCAGAGCGCCGGCTGTGCCGTGCGGCTGGTCGACTGGAACGATGCCGAAGTGCCCGACGGCACGCCGGGCGAGGCGACCATCCGCTCCCCCTCGCTGTTCTCGGGCTATTGGAACAATCCCGACGCCACCGCCGAGGATTTCCGCGGCGGCTGGTTCCATATGGGCGACATGTTCGTCCGCAACCCAGACGGCAGCCTGGATTTCGTCGACCGGCGCAAATACCTGATCAAGTCGGGGGGCGAGAACGTCTATCCGGCCGAGATCGAACGGCTGATCCTGGCCGGGTCCGACATCCGCGAGGCGGTGGTGGTGCGCGCGCCCGATGCGCGCTGGGGCGAAGTGCCGGTCGCCGTGGTCGCGGCCGCCCCCCACGTGACGCGCGAAGACGTGCTCGGCCGCTTGCATGGCCGGCTCGCCCGGTACAAGCTGCCGAAAGCGGTGGTCTTCCTGGACTATGACGATTTCCCCCGGTCGACCACCGGCAAGATCAAGCGCCATGATGTCGAAGCCCTGCTCAACAGTCGCGGCCAGCTCAAAGGAGATCCCGCCCCATGACCACCGCATCCGGACCCGCGACCGACGTCTCAACCAATGGTTATGTCGGCGGTTTCGCCGAAGGCGCCGTGCTGCTGGAGCGCCGCGGGCCGGTTGCCTGGGTGCGGATGAACATGGCCGGGAAGCGCAACGCCATGTCGGAAGCGCTGGTCCAGGGTCTTGCCCGTGCCATCGACGCCGTGGAGGCCGATCCGGGGTTCCGGGTGATGGTCATCACCGGCTCCGGGCCGGCCTTTTCGGCCGGTGGCGATCTGGCGTTGTTCCAGCGGCTGGTGGGCAGCGGCACGCTCGATACCTTCGACACCTATCTGGAACGCGGCCGGGCGCTGTTCACCAGGATCGAGCAGTTCCGCCGTCCGGTGATCGCAGCCGTCAACGGCGTCACCGTCGCCGGCGGGCTGGAGCTGATGCTGACCGCCGATCTGGTCTATGCGGCGGAAAGCGCGCGGATCGGCGACGGCCATGTGAAGTTCGGCGTGATGCCCGGCGGCGGCTCCACCGCCCGGCTGTCGCGGCGGCTGCCCTTCAATGTGGCGAGCGAACTGCTGCTGACCGGCCGTCTTGCCGATCCGCGCGAACTCGCCGCCCATGGCCTGGTCAACGCCGTGCTCGCCGACGATGCGCTGGAGACCCATGTCCAGCAGGTGGCCGAAACCATCGCCCGCCACAGCGCCGACGGCATCGCCCGGATCAAGGCCCTGCATGCCCGCGCCCGCGATCGCAGCCTGGACGACGCGCTGGCGACCGAGGTCCGCGCCCTGCTGGACTATGCCCGCGGCCCCGATCTGCTCGAAGGGCTGACCGCGTTCGTCGAAAAGCGGGCGCCGCGGTTTACACAGGCCGCGACGCCCGGAAACGGCCTCATGCCCGATGATGTTTCGGCGGCAGGCCGTAGGTCTTCTTGAACGCGGCGGTGAAGCTGGTCGGGCTGGTATAGCCGGCAATCCAGGCCGCCTGGGCGATCGGCACGCCGTCGCGTTCAAGCGCGGCCCGGGCGGCTTCCAGCCGTTTCAGGCGGATGAATTCATAGACCGTCATCCCCAGATGTTCCTTGAAATGGCGCTGGATCGACGAGGTGCTGAGGCCCATTTCGCGGGCGATCCCCTCGACGGTCAGCGGCCGGGCCAGATTCTCAAGAATATGGTCGTGGATGCGGGCGATCTGGCGGCGGTTCATTTCCACCGGCTTCGGCGCTTCCGTGTCGGTCGTGTCCAGCATGTGCAGGCAGGCTTCGCACATCAGCTGGAGCGCGTTCGACTTGCGATAGAGCGTGCGCAATTCGCCCTGCATCGCCGCCGGCGGCTCCAGGATACGCTCCGCCAACTGGATCAGCGCCCGGCCGGGTTCGAAGCTGAACCGGTTCAGATGGCCGGCGAAAAAGCGGCGCAGCGCCGGCATGCCGTCTTCGGGGCAGCTGCGCATCAGATCCTGCACCCAGGGCAGGGGTGCTGAGACCATCACCTTGCGCATCGCCACATCGCTGTCGTTCACGAAGCGGACCAGGCAGGGCCGGGCGACGTTGAGCATGAAGAGCTGCGGCACCGAGATGTCGGCATCGCCGGCATCCAGGCGGAAATGCTCGCCGTCCATCACGAAATGCTGCGCGCCCTGCAACAGCACGATCACCATGAATTTCGGCCAGACCTGATGCAGCTCCTCGTCGGGCGTGCAGGTCGCAAGGCCGGTCATCGTGCCGACGAACAGATCGTTGGGAATGCCCAGGGCGGGCACGGTTTCCTGCATGTGAACACCTTGATCACGGTCGGTTCAGGTGTCCTCACGACGCTGCCATCGTGCCCGCGCAGATCTTTGCCGCTTTTGAAGAGGTCATGTCGCACGACAGCTCCGACACCCTAGCCCTAAACATCGGAAAGTCAATGGACTTCCACCGCCCTGGCAGGGGGCGGAAGGGCGTTCGCGTATGTCGGAGAAAAACGGATGGCACGCATGGCGTATCGGGCACTGGCGGGAAAATGGGCGTTTTCCGTGTCCTGGGCAGCACTTCTGGCCGCAGGGCCGGCCGCGGCGGAAGACGCGGTTCCGCTCGATGCCCTGAGGGTGGAAGAGCGCGGGACCGAGAACGGCACCGGCCCGGTCGGCGGCTATGTCGCCCGGCAGAGCCGCACCGGCACCAAGACCGACAGCCCGATCGCAAAGACGCCGCAGAGCGTGTCGGTCGTCAGCCGGGAACAGATGCAGGACCAGAAGGTCGAAAGCGTCGCCGAGGCGCTGCGCTACACCCCCGGCGTCTTCGCCGAGTATCGCGGAGCTTCCAACCTGCGCGACGAGATTTTCGTTCGCGGCTTCTATTACGCACCAAAATATCTCGACGGGCTGTTCCTGGGCGGCGATCTCTCTTACGCCAAGATCGAGCCCTATCTGCTGGAACGGGTGGAACTGCTGGGCGGCCCGTCCTCGGTACTCTACGGCCAGGCCAATCCGGGCGGGCTGGTCAACATGGTCAGCAAGACGCCGACCGACATGCCCCTCTACGAAACCGAGGTCTCGATCGGCACCGGCAATCACTATGGCGCCGCCTTCGACCTGTCGGACCGGCTGACGACCGATGGCCGCTGGGCCGGCCGGCTGGCCGTCACCGGGGTCAATCGCGATCTTCAGGAAGACGGCGCCGAACGCCGCGCCTTCGCGGTGGCACCCTCGCTGCGCTGGACCGATCACGAGGCCACCAGCCTCACCATCCTCGGCGGCTATCAGAACGAGCCCGATGCCGGCTATCGCAACTTCCTGGATGCGGCCGGTACCATCACGCCGATCCCGGGCTATGGCTATGTCCCGCGCGATTTCTTCGTCTCGGACACCGGGTTCGAGAAATTCGAGCGCGAACAGATCTGGATCGGCTATCAGCTGGAGCATGCGGTCTCGGATGCGCTGACCCTGCGCCAGAACGCCCGCTATCATCAGGTTGAGGTGACGCACCATAGCCTGATCTATGGCAGCGCCAGTGCCAGCCCGACCACCGGGGCCGACACCATCTTCAGCCGCAGCCTGACCGGCGGTACTGATGACTGGCGGCAGATCACGGTCGACAACCAGGCCGAATACCGCGTCGCCACCGGCCTTGCCGCGCATACCCTGCTCGCCGGGCTGGATTATCGTCACCGCACCCGCGACTACACCTGGGGCCGCAACCGCAATGTGCCGTCGATCGACGTCGCCAACCCGGTCTATGGCGGTTTCGATTTCTCGTCCCTCGATCTCACCACCACCGACGATCAGGATCTGACGGCGGAGCAGTTCGGGCTTTATCTGCAGGACCAGATCGATATCGGCGGCTTCAGCCTGCTGGCCGGTCTGCGGTATGATCGCGCCTCGACCGATATCGATGACAATTTCAACGATCTGTCCTATGCCTACGACGACAATGCGCTCACCTGGCGCGTGGGTGCGCTCTACACTTTCGCCAACGGCATCGCGCCTTACGTCTCGTATTCCACCTCGTTCGAGCCGTCGCTTTACGCCCCCGAAGCGGGTGCGCCTGCCTTCGACCCCACCACCGCCCGGCAGGTCGAACTCGGCGTCAAATACGCGCCCGAGGGCACCGGCCTGCTGCTGACTGCCGCGGTCTATGATCTGCGCCAGAAGGACGTGGTGATGAGTGCCTGGGATTCCAATCTCGGCCGGTCGGTCTATTCCCAGGTCGGCGAGGTTCATAATCAGGGGCTGGAGCTGTCGGCCAAGGCCGAGCTGGACGAGAATCTCTCGATGGTGGCGAGCTATTCCTATATCGACTCGACCATCGAGGATTCGGTGACCGCGGCCGAGATCGGCCGGACGCCCGCGCGGGTGCCCGCCCATACCGCGTCGCTCTGGGCCGATTACCGCTTCACGGAGGGCGCCGTGCAGGGGCTCGGTCTCGGCGCAGGCGCGCGCTATATCGGCACAAGCCAGGGCAACAACACCAATAGTTTCGAGGTGCCGGCCGTGACCCTGTTCGACGCCTCGGCCAGCTACGATTTTTCGGCCCTGGGTGGCAGCTGGCAGGGCGTGTCGGTGCAGGTCAATGCCAAGAACCTGACCGACGAGACCTATGTCGCCTCCTGCGCCAGCGCTTATGCCTGCTTCTACGGCGAGGGGCGGACCGTGGTCGCCACCCTGAAGAAGCGCTGGTGAGCCGGCCGATGATCCGTCGGGCACTCACCCTCATGCTTCCCCTTCTGGTTCTGCTCGCCACCCCGGCCGCCGATGCGGCCGGGATGCGCGAGACCGGGGCGCGCGAGACCGGCGGCACGCTCGCCACCGGCGGGACCGCGCTGGTCCACCTCGGGGCGGCGCCGGGCGATTATCTCCGCGGTCGTCTGACCGTCGAAAGCGGCCGCTTCGATCTCGATCTGGTCGATGGCGCGGGCGTCCCCCTCCGCCATCTCGGCAGCAGCATCCCGACCGCCGGCAGCTTCCACCATGTCGTGGGGGCTGCGGATGAACGGCTGCGGCTCCGTGCGGTCGAGGCCGGACGCTGGCGGATCGACCTGGACCCGCCGATCCCGGCCGCCCTGCAACGGGCGCCCGAACCGGAACTGCCGAGCCCGACCATTGCAGCCCTTGCCCGCGATCTCGCCCGCGGCGGCGATACCGCCGGCTTCTGGGCCGAAATGGCCCGGCGCGGCACGCCGCTGGTCGAGCCCGCCGACCGCCCCGACCGGCGGATCGTGACCTTCCTCGCCCGCGGTGCCCGCCGCAATGTCCGCCTGTTCGGCGGCCCCGGCACCGGTCATGACGAGCTGGAGCGTCTGGGTCTCTCCGATGTCTGGTACCGAAGCTATCTCCTGCCCTCGGAGACGCGGCTCGCCTATCAGCTGGCGCCGGATGTGCCCGAATTCGACGGCACGGCGCGCGAACGCCGGGTGGCGGTGCTGGCGACGGCGGCGGCCGATCCGCTCAACCGCCATCCCTGGCCGGCGGATGCCCCCGATATCTGGGCGCGCGAGTCCCTGCTGGTGCTGGATGATGCGCCGGCCCAGCCCTGGGCCGATGCCGACGCCTCCGTGCCGCATGGCCGGCTGGATCGCCTGCGGCTGGCCAGCCGCAGGCTCGGCAATACCCGCGACATCACCCTCTACCGTCCGGCCGGGTTTGATCCGGCGCGGGCCGATACCGTGCTGCTGATCCTGTTCGACGGCCGCGAGTATCAGCGGAAGGTGCCGGTGCCGCGGATCCTGGATGCGATGATCGCCGCCGGGGTGATCCCGCCGGTGGTGGCGGTGCTGGTCGACAGCCTGGACCAGGACACCCGCGGCCGCGAACTGCCGGGCAATCCGGATTTCGCCGACATGCTCGCCGAAGAGCTGTTGCCCATGCTGCGCAGCACGGCCGGTTTCACCCCCCACCCGGCCCGCACCGTACTCTCGGGATCGAGCTTCGGAGGCCTGGCCGCGATGACCGCGGCACTCCGCCATCCGGAGGCGTTCGGCAATGTGCTGGCCATGTCCGGCTCGTTCTGGTGGAGCCCTCCCGGCACGCCCGAGACCGGGCGGGAATGGGTGGCCGGGCGGGTTGCGGCGGCGACCATGCCGCCGCCGCTCCGCGTCTTTCTTGCCGCCGGGATCTACGAGACCTCCGGCGACGGGGTGACGGCCTCGATCCTCGACACCAACCGCCATCTGCGCGATGTGCTGATGGCGAAGGGCGTCTGGGTGCGCCATCGCGAATACGCCACCGGCCATGACTACGTCGCCTGGCAGGGGGTGCTTTCCGACGGGCTGGTGGCGCTGTTCGGGCGCGACCAGCCCTGACCGGTTCAGCGGCCGACCGGCTCCCAGCCATAGGCCGCACCGTCGCTGCCCGGCGTCACCCGGCCGATGCCGGGGAAGGTGATATGGGCGCCGGCCACCAGATAGCCCTTGGCGGCGGCGTCTTCCATCGCCGCCAGGCGGCTCTGGCGGGCGGCGTCCTGGTCGACGTCGAAGTCGATGGTGACCTCGGGCTCGGCGAACTGGACGAATTCGCCATGGGTGATGTCGCCCCAGACCACCAGCTTTTCGCCCTGATCGCTGACCACGATCGAGGAATGGCCCGGGGTATGGCCGGCGCGCAGGATCGACTGCAGCCCCGGCACCGGGTCGGCGCCGTCGGCGAAGGTTGTGAAGCGCCCGGTCTCGCGATAGGGGGCCGTCATGGCGATCGCTTCGTCGAAGCCGCGCCGGGCGGCCTCGGGGGCGGCGGCGCGGGCCTCGTCGCTCAGCCAATAGGCGGCGTCGCGCTCCGCCACATGCAGCCGCGCCTTCGGGAACACCGCCTTGCCGTTGCGGGTCAGCCCGCCCGAATGGTCGGCATGGATATGGGTCAACACGATGTCGTCGATCTCGTCCGGCGTGTGGCCGGCGGCCTTCAGGCTTTCGGCCAGATGGCCGAGGCGCGGCCCCAGCAGATCGCCAGTGCCGGTGTCGATCAGCACCAGCCGGCCATCGGGCATGGCGACCAGATAGGTATTCACCGCCAGCGTCACCGGCGACCGTTTACCGGCGCGGGCCAGCGCCGCTTCGATCTGCGGCCTGGGTTCGCCGCGCATGATGTCGGCCAGCGGCACCGGGATCTGACCATCGGACAGGGCGGTGACACTGATCCGGCCGATATCGAGCTGATAGGGGGCGGGCAGGGCCTCGTCCGCCGCGGCCGGACCGGCAAGGATCGAGAGGCCGAGCAGGCCGGCGAAAGCGAGGGAGGCGGCAAGGGGGGTCTTCGACATGGGAAGAGGTCTCCGTGATCATCGGGACAGGCTTGCCCCGGACGCCGCTTCAGGTATCTATGGTCAGGTCAGCAATCAAATCGATGCGGATCATGGAGAGTATCGACCATTTCAATCTGCGCGCCTTCGACCTCAACCTTCTGGTCGCCTTCGACGCCCTGATGGAAGAGGGCAGCGTCACCCGCGCCGCCCGGCGGCTGAAGATCGGCCAGCCGGCGATGAGCCACGCGCTTTCTACCCTGCGCATGCTTTTGCAGGACGAGCTGTTCGTGCGGGTGGGACAGGTGATGCAGCCCACGGCCCGTGCCATCGCCGTGGCCGCACCGGTGCGTGCGGCCCTGACCCAGGCCCAGGCGGCGCTGGGCGCGCGCGAAAGTTTCCGCCCCGAAACCGAACGCCGCATCTTCCGCCTCGGCATGTCCAGCGAGCTGGAACTGCTGCTTCTTCCCGCGCTCACCGCCCGCCTGACGGCGGAGGCACCCGGCATCCGCCTGCATGCCCGCATGGCCCCCTCCACCCAGGTCGAGGCGATGATCGACACCGGGGTGATCGATCTTGCGGTCGGCTGCTCGCTGGAACCGGCCAGCCGGCATCGCGGGCTCGACCTCTTCCCCGCGGGCGTGTCGTGCTGCTTCAATCCGCGGCTGCTGGCGCTGACCGTGCCGGTCGGGCTGGATGCCTATCTGGCCGGCCGGCATGCCGTGGTTTCGCAGAGCGAGAGCCTGCACGGCTGCGTGCAGGATGCGCTGGAGCGGATCCGCACCGATCTGGACGTCGTGATGGCGGCGCCGGATTTCCTGACCGTGCTGTCGGCTGCGGTCGAGGCGCCGGTGATCGCCACCATCTCGACCCGCGTCGCCCGGCGATTCGCGCCGGCGCTTGGCCTGACCGTGTCGCCGGTGCCGCTGGATCTGGTTTTCCCGCCGGTGCGCATGGTCTGGCCGGTGCGGCTGGATCGCGACCCGGCGGCGGCCTGGCTGCGCGACCGGATCATCGAGACGCTGGGCCTTGAACGGGTGCATGATCAGGCGGCGTGACGACGACATCCATCCGGAGGACGCCATGACATCTTTCGCCGGGGTGCTGGACCGCGCCGCCCGCCATCATGGCGGGGCGGAAGCGCTGGAGGCCCGCCTTGCCGCCACCCCCTGGACGGCGCGCACCCCAGACGAGCTGCGCGCCGTGCCCGACGACCGCTTCCTGGCCGAGGCGACCCGGGTGATCTTCCAGGCCGGGTTCGACTGGGCGGCGATCGATCGCCGCTGGCCGGATTTCGAGGCGGCCTTCGAGGGCTTCGATCCCGGCCGCTGATCGCTGATGTCGGATGACGATCTCGACCGGCTGATGGCGGCGCCCGGTATCGTGCGCAACGCCGCCAAGCTGCGCTCGGTCGGCGGCAATGCCGCCTTCTTCTCAGACCTCGCCCGCAGCCATGGCTCGGTCGCGGCCTGGATCCTGACCTTCCCGGCCGGGCGCTATATGGAGCTGGTGCGCGAACTGAAGATGCGCGGCGACCGTCTGGGCGGCAAGACCGGCCAGCTGCTGCTGCGCCGGATGGGCGTGCCGTCGCTGATCTGTTCCGATGACGTGGTCAAGGCGCTGATCGCCGCCGATGTCGTTTCGAAAGCCCCGTCTTCGGCCAGGGATTTCGCCGCGGTCCAGGCCGCCCTGGACCGCTGGCAGGCGGAAACCGGCTTCGATCTCACCCGGATCAGCCGCATTCTGGCGTTGTCGGTGGGCTGATGTTCCGGCGCCTCATCTGCCGCCGCCCACGATCACCGGCCGGACCAGCGCTGCCAGCGCCGATCGCATCGCCTGGGGGTCGGTCACCCGGCGGGGGAAGCGGATGCGCAGATCGCCTTGGGGAGAGGTGAGGTCGATGCCCTCGGGGTCGATGCCAGCCGCCCGCCAGCGTCCGGCATCGCTGCCGCCATGCAGCCGGGCCAGCCGCCCGGGCAGATCCTCGCCCCAGGGGCCGTTCAGGCGCTCGACCTCTTCGGCCTCGGCGGCGAGCAGGGCTTCGGCCCCTGAGAGATCGGTCAGGAAATGCGCCACCTGCGGCTCGCCCGCATTGCGGCGGGGGCCGCCGGACACGCGCAGATCCGCCATCTCCAGCCGGTAGAGGCCGATATCGGGCAGGGTCATGTACAGCTTCGTCTTCGGGTGCCGGGCCAGATAGCGCCGACGGACGGCCTCCAGCCGGGCCGTCTCGGTCACCGGCACCACCCGGCCGACGATGGTCATCCGCACGCCCCCCAGCACATCGGCAAGCCCGGGCTCGATCAGGGTCAGCGCGGCGCGCGGATCGGCCGCCAGATTGCGCGCATGCAGCGCCAGCCCGGCCATGATGAAGACCGGGCTGCCGTCGTGATCGGTCGCCAGATTGGTGGCCGCGCCATAGGGATAGCCGCTTTCCGGGTCGAGCGTCGACAGCGTGCCGAACCGCGCGGTGCGCAGCAGCCGCCGGCCATGATCTTCGGCATCGAAGGGCAGGGCGGCATCCAGGCGCAGCTCCCGGCCGCGCGGGGTGATGACGGGGGCGCCGTCGGACGGTGTGTCGACAGAGGGGGCGGGCGTGGTCATGGCGGTCTCTCCGGGCTGGCGGTCGCGCAGCCGAAGGATGGGCTTCCTGTTGTGAGAATGCAAGTCAGTCGCAATAAAGAGGCGGTGCGGGGCTGGCGCATCTTTTCCGCCACCCGGTCTTTCCAGCCGGGGGGCCGTACCGTAGCATCCAATCCCGAAAACAGGCCCCTCGCGGCCGTCTCTTATGTGCCAGCACGGGGAAGATCGATGGCCGACCCGAAGCCCACTGCACTGCCCGAACGCCGACGCGGCTCCGGCGTCAAGATGGTCTATGACCTTCTGCGCGATGAAATTCTCGATCTGAAACTTGCGCCGGGCAGCCCGGTGGACGAGGTGCAGCTGGCGGAGCGGTTCAAGATGTCGCGCACGCCGATCCGCGAGGCGCTTGTCCGCCTGGCCGGCGAGGGGTTGATCGAGACGCTTCCGAATCGGTCGACCATGGTGTCGAACATCGATTTTCTCAACCTCAGCACCTTCTTCGATGCCCTGGTGCTGATGTATCGGGTGACGACGCGGCTGGCCGCACAGAACCATCGGCCGGAAGATCTGCCCGCCATCCGCCGTCATCACCAGGAATACGCGGCGGCCGTGGAGGCGCGCGACGCCCTGGCGATGATCGCCACCAATGCCGCCTTCCACGCCGCCATCGCCGAAGCCGGCCGCAACCCGTATTTCACCGGCCTGTTCCGCAAGCTGCTCGACGAGGGGCGGCGCATCCTGCGTCTCTACTACCGGTCCTATGAAGAGCAGTTTCCGCAGCGCTTCGTGGATGAGCATGCCGAGATGATCGCCACGATCGAAGCGCGTGACGTCGAGCGGGCCGACCAGCTGGGCCGGGCCCATGCCGAGCAGATCGTGGCCCAGGTGCAGAAGCTGTTCAGCCGCAATGGCGGGCTCGATATCCCGCTCTGATATTTGTATTTTGTTTGTCGACAAGAAAAATGCAAACTGCTATCACGGTGATGGCAGAGGGGGAGGACAGCTGCGTCCTGCCGGCGGACTGCCCGACCGAACGGCTGGAAGGAGACGAAGGTGAAGGCGACGATTTTCTCCGGTGTGATCCCCGCCCTGATGACCCCCTGCACGCCCGCCCGGACGCCGGATTTCGACGGGCTGGTGCGCAAGGCCCGGGAGCTGATCGATGCCGGCATGTCCGCCGTGGTCTATTGCGGCTCCATGGGCGACTGGCCGCTTCTGACGGATGCGCAGCGCATGGAAGGCGTCGAGCGCCTGGTTCAGGCCGGGATCCCGGTCATTGCCGGCACCGGCGCGGTGAACACCGCCTCTGCGGTGGCGCATGCCGCCCATGCGCAGAGGGTGGGCGCGCAGGGGCTGATGGTCATTCCGCGCGTGCTTTCACGCGGCACGGTCGTCGCGGCGCAGCGGAACCACTTCAAGGCCATTCTGTCCGCGGCCCCTGATCTGCCGGCGGTGATCTATAACAGCCCCTATTACGGCTTCGCCACGCGCGCCGATCTGTTCTTCGCCCTGCGGGCCGAACATCCCAATCTCGTCGGCTTCAAGGAATTCGGTGGCCCCGACGACATGCGCTATGCGGCCGAGACCATCACCAGCTGCGACGACGACGTTTCGCTGATGATCGGCGTCGATACCTGCGTGTTCCATGGCTTCGTGAACTGCGGCGCCACCGGTGCCATTACCGGCATCGGCTGCGTCCTGCCCAAGGAAGTGCTGCACCTCAGCAATCTTGCCCAGGCCGCCGCCAAAGGCGATCCCGATGCCCGGCAGCGCGCGCTGGAGCTGGAATCGGCACTCGGCGTGCTGTCCTCGTTCGACGAGGGGCCGGATCTGGTTCTGTACTTCAAGTATATGATGGTTCTGAAGGGCAATCCGGAATACGCGCTGCACTTCAACGAAACCGATGAACTCACCGAAAGCCAGCGCCGCTACGTCACCACCCAGCTGAAACTGTTCGACACCTGGTATGCGGCGTGGAGCCGGCTTCCGGGTGCCGTACAGACATACAAGGCGTAAGGCGGAGCCGCCCTGCCTGCGAACGGCCCTCCCTCCGGAGGGCCTTTTTTGTGGGCATGTCGCAGCCGGGGCGGGGTGGCGCGGACGCGCCGTCTATCCGGCGATGCGGGACAAGTGCCTGTTCTGCCAGCCGGATTTTTTCTCGAAGCATATATATTTTTTGTATTTTTCTTGTATCCTGAATAGGGGGTTTTCGCCGTTCGGCGTGGGAGGGGCCTTCGCCGGCGAGGATCACTGCTGATGGGAGACAACAGTGAACAAGGCTTCAATTTTCGCTCTCGGACTGATGGCCGCGACCGCCCTGGGGGGCACGGCGCAGGCGGACAAGCTGGATGACATCATCGGCTCGGGTACGCTGCGCTGCGCGGTGGTGCTGGACTTCCCGCCGATGGGTGCGCGCGATGCGAACAACACGCCGATCGGCTTCGATGTCGACTATTGCAAGGATCTGGCGAAGGCCCTGGGCGTGGAGGCCGAGATCGTCGAGACGCCCTTTCCCGAGCGGATTCCGGCCCTGATGTCGGGCCGCGTCGATGTTGGTGTCGCCTCGACCTCGGACACGCTGGAACGGGCGAAGACCGTGGGCATGACCATCCCCTATTTCGCCTTCGAGATGGTGGTCACGGCGAATGCCGGATCGGGTGTGACGTCGTTCGAGGGCATGAAGGGCAAGGTGGTGGGGGCCACCGCCGGCACTTACGAGGCCATCGCTCTGGAGAACCAGGTGAAGGCCTGGGGCAGCGGGTCCTTCCGCCCCTATCAGACGCAGGCCGACGTTTTCCTGGCGCTGGCCCAGGGCCAGATCGACGCCACGGTCTCCACCTCGACCGTGGCACAGGCCAATGTGAAGTCGGGCAGGTTCGCCGGGCTGTCGGTGGTGGGCAGCGCGCCCTTCGACACCGATTACGTCGCGCTGTTCACCAACCGCGAGGAATACGGCCTGATCAACTATCTGAACCTGTTCATCAATCAGCAGGTCCGCACCGGTCGCTATGCCGAACTCTACGAAAAATGGGTGGGCGGTGCGGCGCCGGATCTTACCGTCGGCAGCGTCTATCGCTGACGGACCCGTTTCCGGTACGGCGCCGGCCAGGGCCGGCGCCGCCGCTTCCTTCAGGAAGATGACCTGCTTCTGGAACGGGAGACGGGCATGTTCACCTATACTTTCCATTGGAATCAGGCGCTCAAGGCGCTGCCGCAGATGCTCGACGGCGCGCTGGTCACGCTTCAGATCGCCGTGCTGTCGATGGCGATCGGTCTGGTCTGTGCCATCGCGTTGACGGCCTTTCGCCTGTCCGGCAACCGGCTGCTGTCGGCGGTGGCGGCGGTCTGGGTCGAAATCGCCCGTAACACGCCGGCGCTGTTTCAGATCTATATGGCGCATTTCGGCCTGGGCAATTTCGGCATCCATCTCAGCCCCTATGCGGCCCTTCTGGCCGGCATCGCCTTCAACAATGCAGGCTATCTGGCCGAGAATTTCCGCGGGGCGCTGAAGGCGATCCCGGAGACACAGACGCGCACCGGCCGTTCTCTCGGCATGACCCCGGTGCAGACCTTCCTGTTCATCGTGCTGCCGCAGATGCTGCGCATCGGCTACCTTCCCGCGACCAATCAGATGATCTGGGCGATTCTGATGACGTCGCTGGGCGTGACGGTCGGGATGAACATGGACCTGGCCGGGGTGACGCAGGAGCTGAACGCGCGATCCTTCCGGACCTTCGAATTCTTCGCGATCGCCGCGGTGATCTACTACCTGATCGCCAAATTCGTGACCCTGGCCGCCCGGGCGCTCGCCTGGCGCCTGTTCCGGTATTAGGAGGGCAGGGCATGTTCGATACCGCCCTCACCTGGGGCGACCTGGCCTTCCTCGGCCAGGGGGCCCTTATGACCCTGGCCGTGACCGGCGTCTCGGTGGCGGCCGGAACGGTCATGGGCATTGTCTTCGGTGTGATCCGCTTTCAGGCCGGGCCCGTCTGGTCCATACCCCTGATGGTCTTCCTGGACATCTTCAGATCGGTTCCGCTGCTGATCCAGCTGGTGCTGGGCAATGCCCTGCAGTCGATCGCGAAGCTGGGCTGGCCGCCTTTCACCACCTCCTGCGTGGTGCTGTCCCTCTACACCGCCGCCTGTTGCGCCGAAATCGTCCGCGGCGGCATCGATGCCGTGCCGGCCACCACCCGTCGCGCCAGCCGCTCGCTGGGGATGACCTGGTGGCAGGATATGCGCCATATCGTGGCACCGCTGGCGGTACGGGTGTCGCTTCCGGCCTGGATCGGCCTGACGCTGGGGGTGATGAAGGATTCGGCGCTGGTGTTGTGGCTCGGCCTGATCGAGCTGCTGCGCGCCTCGCAGATCCTGGTAACCCGCCTGCAGGAACCGCTGTTCATTCTGCTGATCTGCGGCGTCATCTATTTCATCATCAGCTTCCCGATCGCCCGGCTCGGCGGCTATCTCGAAAGACGGTGGTCCCCCCATGATTGAGATAAAGAACGTCCGGAAGTCTTTCGGCAGTCTGGAGGTGCTGAAGGGCATCGACCTCGCCGTCGACAAGGGCGAGGTGGTGACGATCATCGGCGGGTCGGGCTCGGGCAAATCCACGCTTCTGACCTGCATCAACGGTCTGGAGCCGATCAATGCGGGCGTGATCCGCATCGACGGCACCGAGGTTCATGCCCGGACGACGGATCTGAACCGGCTGCGCCGCAAGGTCGGGATCGTCTTCCAGCAATGGAATGCCTTCCCGCATCTGACGGTGCTGGAGAATGTGATGCTGGCGCCGCGCAAGGTTCTGGGTCTCTCCCGGCAGCAGGCGGAGGAGATTGCGGTGCGGCAGCTCACCCATGTGGGCCTCGGGGAGAAGCTGTCGGTCTATCCGAACCGCATGTCCGGGGGGCAGCAGCAGCGCATGGCCATCGCCCGCGCACTCGCCATGTCGCCTGAATACATGCTGTTCGACGAGGTCACCTCGGCGCTCGATCCCATGCTGGTGGGGGAGGTGCTCGACACCCTCAGGATGCTGGCCGAAGAGGGGATGACGATGATCTGCGTCACCCATGAAATGGCCTTCGCGCGTGACGTCTCGGACCGGGTGGCCTTCTTTCATCAGGGCGTATTGGCAGAGATCGGCGCCCCGGATCAGATCTTCGGCGCCCCCCGGCGGCCGGAGACGCAGGCCTTTCTGGGGAGTGTGCGCTGATGACGGCGCCGGAGGTCGTCGTCATCGGGGCGGGGGTGATCGGCCTCTCTGCGGCGATTGCCATTCAGGCACGGGGCTTTGCGGTCACGGTGCTCGACCGCGAGGGGCCGGCGGCCGGTGCCTCGGCCGGCAATGCCGGCGCCTTCGCCTTCACCGATATTCTCCCGCTCGCCTCGCCCGGCATCCTGCGCAAGGCGCCCCGATGGCTGCTCGATCCGCTTGGGCCGCTCTCGGTGCCGCCGGCCTATGCGCTCAAGATCGCGCCCTGGATGTACCGTTTCTGGCGGGCCTGTGCGCCCGCGCGCGTCGCCGCCGCCACCGATGCGCAGGCGGCCCTGATGGATCTGTCCAGGGCCGAGCTGGAACCTTTCCTGCAACAGACCGGCACGCGCGCCATGTTGCGCAAGGACGGCAACCTTCAGGTCTATGAAGGCCGGGCGGAATTCGAAGCCGCGCGGCCCGGCTGGGCGGCACGCGAGCGCCATGGCATCGACTTCCACCATCTCGATGCGGCGGGGATGGCGGCGATCCAGCCGGGGCTCTCGTCGCGCTTCACCCATGGAACCTTCACCCCCGGCTGGTACTCCATCGCCGACCCCAGGCTCTACACCCTGGCGCTTGCCGATCATGTCCGGGAGCGGGGTGGCCGGATCGAGCGGGCAGAGGTTACGGCACTCCGGCCCGATGCGGCGGGTATCGGGATCGTGACGGCCGACGGGGCGTCGCGGCCCGCGGCCCGGGTGGTGCTTGCCGCGGGTGCCTTCTCGCACCGCATCGCCCGCACCCTCGGCGACGTCGTCCCGCTTGAAACCGAGCGCGGCTACAACACCACCCTGCCGCCCGGCGCCTTTGATCTCAGAACCCAGATCACCTTCGGCGGGCATGGCTTCGTGGTCAGCCGCCTGTCCACCGGCATCCGCGTCGGCGGCGCGGTCGAACTCGGCGGGCTGGACCTGCCGCCCGACTACCGGCGCTCGCGGGCCATGCTCATGAAGGCGCAGGCCTTTCTGCCCGGGCTTGCCGCCCGGGGGGGCGTGGAATGGATGGGCTTCCGGCCGTCCCTGCCCGACAGCCTGCCGGCGATCGGCCGGGCGGGCAGCCAACCGCGCGTGATCTATGCCTTCGGCCACGGCCATCTCGGCCTCACCCAATCGGCCGGGACCGCGCGGCTGGTCGCCGACCTGCTGACCGATGAACGACCGCCGATCGACCTCACGCCCTTTTCGCCCCACCGCTTCTGACAGAGTGAACGCCATGGCCTGTTTCACCTTCTCCTGCATCGACGGGCATACCTGCGGCAATCCCGTCCGCCTCGTCTCCGGCGGCGGCCCGCGTCTTGAGGGCGCGACCATGCTTGAAAAGCGCGCGCATTTCGTCAGGGAGTACGACTGGATCCGCACCGGGCTGATGTACGAGCCGCGCGGCCACGACATGATGTCGGGCGCGATCCTCTATCCGCCGACCCGGCCCGATTGTGATGTCGCGATCCTGTTCATCGAGACCTCCGGCTGCCTGCCCATGTGCGGCCATGGCACCATCGGCACCATCACCATGGGTGTAGAGAACGGCCTGATCACCCCGCGGGAGCCGGGCCGGCTGTCGGTCGACGCGCCGGCCGGCAAGGTCGACATCACCTACCGGCAGGAGGGGCGCTTCGTGGAAGAGGTACGCCTCACCAACGTGCCCGCTTTTCTCTACGCCGAAGGTCTGACCGTCGAGGTCGAGGGGCTGGGCGAGGTTGTCGTCGACATCGCCTATGGCGGCAATTTCTACGCCATCGTCGAGCCGCAGAAAGCCTTCCGCGACATGGCCGACCACACCGCCGGAGAGCTGATCGGCTGGAGCCCGAAGCTCAGGGCCGCGCTCAATGAAAAATACGAGGTCGTCCATCCGGAGCATGCCGGGATCCGCGGCCTCAGCCACATCCTGTGGACAGGGGCGCCGACCCGGCCGGAGGCCCATGCGCGCAATGCCGTCTTCTATGGCGAGAAGGCGATCGACCGCTCGCCCTGCGGCACCGGTACGTCGGCGCGCATGGCGCAGCTCGTCGCGAAGGGCAGGCTGAAGGTCGGCGATGATTTCGTCCATGAATCGATCATCGGCTCGCTGTTCAACGGCCGGGTGGAAGCGGCGGCCACGGTTACCGGGCGTGATGCCATCATCCCCTCGATCGCCGGCTGGGCGCGCATGACCGGCATCAACACGATCTTCATCGACGACCGCGATCCCTTCGCCCATGGCTTCGTCGTCGGATGACCAGGCATTGACCCGAAAAAAGGGGGCCACCCCTCCGGATGGCCCCCTCTCCGTCACACCCCCTTCCCCCGAAGGCGATGCATCGGTCCGGCGGTCACGCGCGCATCACTGCTTCGCGTTGGCGTCCGCCCAGCTCTTCACCAGCTCGTCATAGTTGACGGTCTGGGGCTTTTCCTTTTCGTTCTCGATCTTCAGCTGCGGCGCGATGGTGCCGTTCTTCTTCGCCTGCTCGTTCCAGTAGGCGAGGTCATGTTCGGGGTTCAGCTTGGGGCCGAACTCACCCTGCACGCCGGCGCGCTCCAGCCGGCTCATGACCTTCTCCTGCTCGGCGCAGAGCGAATCCATGGCAGCCTGCGCGGTCTTGGCGCCCGAGGACGCATCGCCGATCGCCTGCCACCACAGCTGGGCCAGCTTCGGATAGTCGGGCACGTTGGTGCCGGTCGGCGTCCACTGCACACGGGCCGGCGAGCGGTAGAACTCGACCAGGCCGCCCAGTTCCGGGGCGCGCTTGGTGAAGCTCTCGTGGCGGACGGACGAGTCGCGGATGAAGGTCAGACCGACATGGCTCTTCTTCACGTCGACGGTCTTGGAGGTCACGAACTGCGCATAGAGCCAGGCGGCCTTGGCGCGGTCGGTGGGGGTAGAGGTCATCAGCGTCCAGGAACCGGTGTCCTGATAGCCGAGCTTCATGCCTTCCTTCCAGTACACGCCGTGCGGCGAGGGGGCCATGCGCCACTTGGGCGTACCGTCCTCGTTCACCACCGGCAGGCCCTTCTTCACCATGTCGGCGGTGAAGGCGGTGTACCAGAAGATCTGCTGGGCGATGTGACCCTGGGCCGGCACCGGGCCGGATTCCGAGAAGGTCATGCCCTGGGCCTCCGGCGGCGCATAGGCCTTCATCCAGTCCAGATACTTCTGGATGGAGTACACCGCCGCCGGGCCGTTGGTGTCGCCGCCGCGGGCAACGCAGGAGCCGACCGGCTGGCTCTTCTCGTTGACGCGGATGCCCCATTCGTCGACCGGAATGCCGTTGGGCAGGCCCTTGTCGCCATTGCCGGCCATCGACAGCCAGGCGTCGGTGAAGCGCCAGCCCAGCGACGGGTCTTTTTTGCCGTAGTCCATGTGGCCATAGATCTTGCGGCCGTCGATCTCGCGGCCGGTAAAGAACTCGGCGATGTCCTCATAGGCAGACCAGTTGACCGGCACGCCCAGATCGTAGCCGTACTTGGCCTTGAACTCTTCCTTGATCTTGGGGTCGCTGAACCAGTCGTAGCGGAACCAGTAGAGGTTCGCGAACTGCTGGTCGGGCAGCTGGTAGAGCTTGCCGTCCGGGGCGGTGGTGAACGACTTGCCCATGAAGTCGTCGATGTCGAGGCCCGGATTGGTGACGTCCTTGCCTTCGCCGGTCATCCAGTCGGTCAGGTTGCGGACCTGCTTATAGCGCCAATGGGTGCCGATCAGGTCCGAATCATTGACCCAGGCGTCGTAGAGGTTCTGACCCGTCTGCATCTGGGTCTGGATCTTCTCGACGACGTCACCTTCCTGGATCAGGTCGTGGGTCAGCTTGATGCCGGTGATGGCCGTGAAGGCCGGCGCCAGCACCTTGCTTTCGTATTCGTGGGTGGTGATCGTCTCCGAGACGACCTTGATCTCCATGCCGGCGAACGGCTTCGCGGCATCGATGAACCACTGCATCTCCTTTTCCTGGTCGGCACGCGACAGGACCGACTGATCGCCGATCTCCTTGTCGAGGAAGGCTTTCGCCTCCTCCATCCCGGCCCAGGCCTGGCCGGCAGCCAGCAGCAGCGCCAGCGCTGCCGTGGATGCCATCAGATGCTTCCGCATAAGCTACCTCCCTCTTGATCAGCCGCGGATGCCGACACGGGGCATCCGTCGTTCGAAGCAAGCCTCGATTGGTCTCAGGTCGATTGGTCTTGGATCATCCGCCGTGCAGGACCCCGGGCAGCGGGGTCAGGCGAAGCGGAACACCAGGAATGCGTAGATCACCGACAGCCCCGTCGCCCACCACAGGCTGGCATCGGCAAGTCCCAGCCAGCCCAGATGGATGAAGGCGCTGCCCAGCAGCGAGATGAACAGGCGGTCGCCGCGCGTGGTTTCGAAGCGCAGCACGCCGACCTTCGGCGCCCCCCCGGGGCGGGCGTATTCCCACACACCCATGCCCAGCAGCAGACAGGCGATGACGACGAAGAAGATGATCGTGGGCCAGGTCCAGGCCATCCACGAGAAGTCGAACGACATCGGTGCGGCCTCCCTCAGACGCGGCCCAGGGCGAAGCCCTTGGCGATGTAGTTGCGGACGAACCAGATCACGAGCGCGCCGGGGATCAGCGTCAGCACGCCGGCGGCGGCGAGCAGGCCCCAGTCCATGCCCGAGGCCGAGACGGTCCGGGTCATGGTCGCGGCGATCGGCTTGGCATCGACGGTGGTCAGCGTGCGGGCCAGCAGGAGTTCCACCCACGAGAACATGAAGCAGAAGAAGGCCGCGACGCCGATGCCGCTGGAGATGAGCGGCAGGAAGATCTTCCCGAAGAAGCGCGGGAAGGAGTAGCCGTCGATATAGGCGGTCTCGTCGATCTCTTTGGGCACGCCCGACATGAAGCCTTCCAGGATCCACACCGCCAGCGGCACGTTGAACAGGCAGTGTGCCAGCGCGACCGCGATATGGGTATCGATCAGCCCGAAGGCCGAATAGAGCTGGAAGAAGGGCAGGGCGAACACGGCGGGCGGCGCCATGCGGTTGGTCAGCAGCCAGAAGAACAGATGCTTGTCGCCCAGGAACCGGTAGCGCGAGAAGGCATAGGCGGCCGGCAGGGCCACCGCCACCGAGACCACCATATTGATCACCACATAGGTGATCGAGTTGAGGTAGCCCGAATACCAGGACGGATCGGTAAAGATGATCTCATAGTTCCGAAGCGTCGGCTCCGCCGGCCAGAGCGTCAGACCGGAGACGATCTCCTCGTTGGTCTTGAAGCTCATATTGACCAGCCAGTAGAGCGGCAGCATCAGAAAGATGATGTAGAGGGTCGGCACCAGCCAGGACCAGCGGGACCTGGTGCCCCGCTTGCGCATGCGGCGGGCCAGCTGTTCGTCCCGGGCGTCGGTGCGGGTGGCGGGCATGGCGGAGGTCGTCATGTCACGTCCTCGCGTCGTAATTGGTCATGACGGTGTAGAACACCCACGAGAGCAGCAGGATGATCAGGAAGTAGACCAGCGACATCGCGGCCGCGGGGCCCAGATCGAACTGCCCGATCGCCATCTTCACCAGATCGATCGACATGAAGGTCGTCGAATTGCCGGGGCCGCCGCCGGTGACGACGAAGGGCTCGGTGTAGATCATGAAGCTGTCCATGAAGCGCAGCAGCACGGCGATCAGCAGCACGCGATGCATCTTGGGCAGCTGGATGTACTTGAACACCGCCCAGCGCGAGGCACCGTCGATCTTGGCCGCCTGGTAATAGGCGTCGGGGATCGAGACCAGGCCGGCATAGCACAGCAGCACCACCAGGCTGGTCCAGTGCCAGACATCCATCACCACCACGGTGATCCAGGCCGACAGCGGATCCTGCACATAGTTGTAGGGGATGCCGAGCGATTCGAGCGTATGGCCCAGAAGGCCGATATCGCCGCGGCCGAAGACCTGCCAGATGGTGCCGACCACGTTCCACGGCACCAGCAGCGGCAGGGCCATGGTGACCAGGCAGAAGGGCACGCCCCAGCCCTTCTTGGGCATGTTGAGCGCGATCAGGATGCCGAGCGGCACCTCGATCGCCAGGATCAGCAGCGAGAAGCCGAGGTTCCGGAACATCGAATCCCAGAAGCGCGGCGACTGCAGAATCTCCTTGAACCACTCGGTGCCGGCCCAGAAGAACTCGTTGTTGCCGAAGGTGTCCTGCACCGAATAATTGACCACGGTCATCAGCGGGATCACCGCCGAGAAGGCCACCAGCACCAGCACCGGCAGCACCATGAACCAGGCCTTGTTGTTCCAGGTCTTTTCCATGGGCTCAGGCTCCCGTGTCGACGCGCCAGGCGTCGGCATAGAGGTTGATGCCGCGCGGGTCGAAGGTGATCCGCGCCTCGGCCGGAATCTCGCCGTCTTCCGGCACCACGGCCGCGATCCCGTGCCCGGCCAGATCGGCATGCACGATGCGGTGACGGCCGATATCCTCGACCTTGGTGATCGTGGCCGGCAGGCCGGTGCGGCCCAGGCGGACGAATTCGGGCCGCACGCCCAGTTCCAGCCTGGCACCCGGCTTCGTGGCCGGTGCCGCGCCGATGCCGATCGCATGGGTGCCCAGCCGCGCGGTCGCCCCGTCCAGCGTCACCGGCAGCACGTTCATGCCGGGCGAGCCGATGAAATAGCCGACGAAGGTATGGGCCGGGCGCTCGAACAGCTCGTCCGGCGTGCCGATCTGCACGATCTGGCCCTGATACATCACCACCACCTTGTCGGCGAAGGTCAGTGCCTCGGTCTGGTCGTGGGTGACGTAGATCATGGTGTGGCCGAAGCGCTTGTGCAGCTGCTTCAGCTGGGTGCGCAGCATCCACTTCATATGCGGATCGATCACGGTCAGCGGCTCGTCGAACAGGATGGCGCTGACATCGTTGCGCACCAGGCCGCGGCCCAGCGAAATCTTCTGCTTCAGGTCGGCAGTCAGGCCGCGCGCCTTCTTCTTCGCCCGGTCGGCCAGATCGATCATCTCCAGGATCTCGCGGACCCTGGCATCGACCTCGCGCTCGGGCACGCCGCGATTGCGCAGCGGGAAGGCGAGGTTGTCATAGACCGTCATGGTGTCGTAGACCACCGGGAACTGGAACACCTGGGCGATGTTGCGCTCTTCCGTCGACAGCCCGGTGACGTCGCGGCCGTCGAACAGGATGCGGCCTTCCGACGGCCGCAGCAGCCCTGAGATGATGTTGAGCAGCGTGGTCTTGCCGCAGCCCGACGGGCCGAGCAGGGCATAGGCGCCGCCGTCATCCCAGCGGTGATGAACTTCCTTCAGCGCGTAATCGTCTTCCGACTTCGGCGCCGGGCCATAGGAATGGCGGATATGGTCGAGGTCGATCAGGGCCATGTCGCGTGTCCTCTCCCCGGCTCAGACCGCTTGCGCCCGGGTGGCGGCGGCAAGGTGTACCGCGCGGCCCGTGGCGTCGAAGAACATCAGGTGGCGCGGCTCCAGATACACATCCAGCGCCGTGCCGATGTCGTGGTCATGGACGCCCGGGGCGATCATCACCCAGCGGGCGCCGGCGAAATCGAGGTGCACGAAGCTCTCTGAGCCGTTGAACTCGGTCACGAAGCTGCGGGCGGCGAAGTGGATCGCGCCGGCGGCGGCGGGCGTGGTCGTCAGGTGATGCGGCCGGAAGCCGGCCGTATAGGCGCCGTCGGGCAGGCGGGTCATGTCGCCCGGCACCGCCAGCGTCTGGCCGTCGGCCAGGCGGAACGCCGCGCCCGTCTTGGTCATGGTCAGCGTGTTCAGCGGCGGGTCCGAGAAGGTGGTGGCGGTGATCAGGTCGGCGGGCCGGCGGAACACCTCGATCGTGGGGCCGAACTGGGTGATGCGGCCCTCGTGCAGGGTGGCGGTGTTGCCGCCCAGCAGCAGCGCCTCCGACGGTTCGGTGGTCGCATAGACGAAGATCGCGCCCGATTCCTGGAAGATCTTCGGCAGTTCGGTGCGCAGCTCCTCGCGCAGCTTGTAGTCCAGATTGGCCAGCGGCTCGTCCAGCAGCACCAGCCCCGCCTTCTTCACGATCGCGCGGGCCAGCGCCGTGCGCTGCTGCTGGCCGCCCGACAGGTTCAGCGGCTGGCGGTCCAGATAGGGCGTCAGCTTCAGCAGTTCGGCGGCCTGGCGGACCTCGCGGTCGATGGTCGCGCGGTCGGCACCGGCCAGACGCATCGGCGAGGCGATGTTGTCGTAGACCGTCATCATCGGATAGTTGATGAACTGCTGATAGACCATCGCGATGTTGCGCTTCTGCACGGGTACGCCGGTGACGTCGCGGCCGTCGAACCAGAGCGAGCCGCGGGTCGGGCGGTCCAGCCCGGCCATCAGCCGCATCAGCGTGGTCTTGCCCGAGAGGGTGGGGCCGAGAAGCACGTTCAGCGTGCCGCGCTCCAGGGTGAGCGTGACCTCGCCGATGTGGGTCTCGTCGCCCACCTGTTTGGAAACGCCTTTGAGTTCAAGCATCGCGGTGTTCCATATCTCGCGGTCGGCTCGCTTTCGGGACGGGGTGGGTGTGTCCTGCGACGGTCATTCGGCGGCCGCCGTGCCGGCGGCGGGCAGGCTTTGCATGAAGTCGTCGACGGCGGCCCGCTGGTCTTCCGACAGATGCAGGCCGTGTTTGGTGCGTCGCCAGAGCACATCCTCCGCCGTCCGCGCCCATTCGTGGGTGACCAGATAGCGGATTTCGTTTTCGGTCAGATCCGCACCGAAATCGCGCCCCAGATCCGCCTTGCTTCGCGCGGATCCAAGGATCATCCGCGCCCGTGTGCCATACAGTCTCACCAGTCTGCGGCCAAAACCGTCGTCCAGGAAGCCGTATTCGGCACGCAGCCGGGCGACCTCGGCCTCGAAACCCGTGGCCGGGAAGTCACCGCCGGGCAGGGTGGCGGTGGCGGTCCAGGCCGGTCCGCGCGCGCCCAGTTCGGCCTCGATCTTCTCCAGCGCCGATTCGGCCAGACGCCGGTAGGTGGTGATCTTGCCGCCGAACACGTTCAGCATGGGCGCGCCGGTGCCGGGCGCACCGGGCAGCATCGGCGCACCGCTGCCGGGCGTACCGGGGCCGCGCTCCACCTTCAGCACATAATCGCGTGTGGCTTCCTGTGCCTTGGATGCGCCGTCGTCATAGAGCGGCCGCACGCCGGAATAGGTCCAGACGATGTCCTCGCGCCGCACCGGCTCGGCGAAATACTCGCTGGCCGCGGCACACAGGTAATCGATCTCGCCTTCGGTGATCCGGATATCTTTCGGATCGCCCTTGAAGTCCTGGTCGGTGGTGCCGATCAGGGTGAAATCGTCTTCATAGGGAATGGCGAAGATGATCCGGCCGTCGGAATTCTGGAAGAAGAAGGCCCGCGGATCGTCGAACTTCGCCCGCACCACGATATGGCTGCCCTGAACCAGGCGGACATTGTGGACGTCGTTGCGCGCCAGCGTGCCCTGCAGCACCTGATCAACCCAGGGGCCGGCGGCATTGATCAACATGCGCGCACTGAAGCTGCGGGTCACCTCCGGGTGGTCGACGCTCTGCACGGTCACCGCCCAAAGCTCACCCTCGCGCCGCGCCGAGGTCACGCGGGTGCGGACCATCAGCTCCACGCCGCGGGCGGCGGCATCCATGGCGTTCAGCACCACCAGCCGGGCATCGTTCACCCAGCAGTCGGAATATTCGAAAGCGGTTCGGAACAGCGGCTTCAGCGGTTTCGCGGCCGGATCGCGGCGAAGATCCAGCGTGCGTGTCGCCGGCAGCAGCTTGCGCCCGCCGATATGATCGTAGAGGAACAGGCCCAGCCGCAGCAGCCAGCGCGGCCGCAACCCCTTGTGATGGGGCAGCACGAAGCGCATCGGCCAGATGATGTGCGGGGCGTTGTGCCACAGCACCTCGCGCTCCATCAGCGCCTCGCGCACCAGCCGGAATTCATAGTGTTCCAGATAGCGCAGGCCGCCATGGATCAGCTTGGTGGACCCGGAAGAGGTGCCCGAGGCGAGGTCGTTCATCTCGGCCAGCGCGACCGAATAGCCGCGCCCGGCGGCATCGCGCGCGATGCCGCAGCCGTTTATGCCGCCGCCGATGACGAAAATGTCATGGACCGGATCGCCCGTCACCCGTCTTCCCTCCCCAGGCTTTCGCAACGCAGCATTCTTTGTACTGCTCGAAAGTCAGGGAAGCGTAATGTGAAGGTAATACGAATGTCAAACGAAACTCACATTCCTGCGGCTGCGGGTGCAACCCGGCGCAATATGCGCGTTGGTGATGACAGGCGGCAAAACCCGTGCAACCATCTGGCATGTGTCATGTCATTCTCGGGCGATAGCGGCCCGGAAATTGCCTTTGAACGGGAAGTCGTCCATGTCCGTCGCCTTCAGACCGTCCGACGTCATCACTGCCCGTTTCGAACTCTCGGCGCCGATGTTCTCGGGCCAGGAGGGCGACAAGGGCCCGGCCGAGATCCGCCCGACCGAAATCAAGGCCGCGCTGCGCTTCTGGTGGCGCGCGCTCGCCTGGGGGCGCGGCGTGCGCACGCCTCAGGCGCTGAAGGAGCAGGAAGACATCCTGTTCGGCGCGGCGGCGGATGAGGGCCGGAACGGCGCCGGCGGGCGGGGGCAGGGGGCGTTTCTGTTGCGGGTGCGGACGGATCGGCTGCTCCCCCTGCCGAAGGGAACCGGGCTGGGGACGTTCTTTCCTCAAAAGGATGGGCGCCAGCGGCAAAGGCGAGAGGCGATGGCGGGGGCACAGTATGCGGGGTACGGGCTGATTGCCACGGGTGACGCGCCAACAACCGTGCGCCCTGGCCTTGATAAGGGCAGCACCTTCGACGTCACTTTTCTGCCCCGCCTCACGCTTTCGCCCGTGCAGAAAGCAGAATTGCTGCAGGCTGTGAGGCTCTTCGGCCTCCTGGGTGGTCTTGGCGGACGCGTGCGCCGCGGATTCGGCAGCGTCAGCCTCCAGGCGCTTTCCTTCGACGGGCGACGTGTCGCTGGCCCGACAAGGCGTGTGGACTATGTCCGCCAGCTACAACAGCTGATGCCCGATACAGACACGACTGGCGAGCCGGACTGGACAGCATTCTTCGGCACATCCTCTGGCATGGGAACCATCTGCGCCATCGCCTGGGAGAGGTTTACGTCGCCTCTGGGCGTGATCGGTGCGTTCGGTCACGACCTGAAGTCCTATCGCAAGGATCTGAGAGCCGGCGTACCCCAAAAGATCGCGCTCGGCCTGCCGCAACACCACAAAGGATCGAGCGAGTTGTCGACCCTTGAAGCCGGCAACAAACAGGGCCGCCGGGCCAGCCCGGTCATGCTTCATGTGCACAGGCTGTCGGACGGGTATGTCGGGGTGGTCACGGTCTTTCCCGGCCGTTTCCTGCCGAATGATGCACGAATTGCCGTCTTCCCCTCCGGAGGTTCGCCACAGATCCAGCGCTACAGCCGCCTGCACGCATCCGACGCGATCGGCATTCTCGGCGGCCCGGCCCTCCCGGTATCCGCCAGAGGACCGATCAAGATCGAGGATCAGGATATGATTTTCGCAGGTCAGGTGACCGATGCCTGAGCAGACATGGTTCATCCTCTCCATCACCCCCGTCCAGGAATTCGTCGGCCAGGCGCGCCGCACCCGCGATCTCTGGGCCGGATCCTATCTTCTGTCCTGGCTGTCGGCGCAGGCGATGGCGGCGGTGAAGAAGGCGGGCGGAGAGATCGTCATGCCGCAGGTGGACGACGATCCGATGATCAGGCTTCTGATCCACGGCAATGGGGTGACACCGCCGGTCGTCGGATCACTGCCCAACCAGTTCACCGCACGCCTGCCCGTGGGTGTCGGGCCTGAGATCTGCCGCGAGGCCGTCCAGGGTGCCTGGCGAAAGCTTGCCGAGGCGGTCTGGTGCAAGTTCGTCAAACCGGTCAAGGAGCTTTCCAACTTCCACGACCTGTCCGCGGTCTGGACGCAGCAGATCGAGGGTTTTTGGGAAATCGCCTGGGTGGTCGTGCCGACGGTCGACGGCGAGGACGGGCGGCAGACCCTGAAGCGCGCCGGAGACCTGCTGCGTCGGCGCAAGCTCTGGCGCAGGCATCTGCTGCCGGATGAATACGCCACGCTTGGCCGCGAGGGCGGCGATCACTGCCAGCTGATGCCCGACTGGCGGGAATTGTCGGGTTATGCCCGGGCGAGCCATGCGGACGCGCAGGATGCCTTCTGGGGCAGCATCCGCGACCAGATCGGGATGATACTTGGGCACAATGCCATAGAGTTGGCGCAAGGCGAACGTTTGTGCGCACCGGCGCTGGTCAAGCGTCTGTTCCCGACCTTGCCAGCCTGTGCGTTGAAAAGCGCCATCGACTGGGTGCCTGGCAACGACAGCGGCAGGATCCGCTCATGGCCTTCTACCCGCTATATGGCGGTGCTGCCCTGGCTTCGGCGGGTCGCGAACCGGCATGTCGCGAACAAGCCGTTTATCGACCGGCTTAGGGACCTTGTCGGAAATGATTTCCAGACCGAGAGCGGATCCGCTGCGCATCTGGCCAGCGATCTGGGGGAGATCGGCAAGCTTGACGGCAACCTCTTCGATCGGGATGCCCTCAGGAACACCAAAGACTTTCCCATCGCGGACAACAAAGCCGGCGACCGTCGCCGGGACTTGGAGGCTGCCCGCGCCGCTCTCGTAACCGCCGCCGGTATCGGCGAGCCCGCCACCCATTACGCCCTGCTGCTGATGGATGGCGACCGGATCGGCACGGCGCTGGCGCAGGCGGGGCCGGGCGCGATTGCGACCTTGTTCAAGAGGTTCGGCAAGCAGGTGACCCAGACGATCTGGCGGCATGACGGCATCTGCATCTATGCCGGCGGTGATGATGTGCTGGCCCTGCTGTCGGTGCCGGATGCGGTGACCTGCGCGCGTGAGCTGCGTGAGCACTGGACGAAAGCGGCCGAGGCGGCGATGGGCGAGGGCACCCGACCCACCATCTCTGCCGCCGTGATCTTCGCCGAGGCCACCGTGCCGCTGCGCCTGGTGCTGGCCCGGGCGCATGAGGTGCTGGACGAGGTGGCAAAGAACGGCAATGGCCGCGACAGCCTGGCCGCCGACATCATTCGCGGTGGCGATTTCAGCCGCAGCTGGGTGTCGCAATGGGATGCGCCGGGTGTCGAGGCCTTTGCGGGGTTCGCGTCGGGACAGCACGCGCCGCTCGCCGCCTCGTCGGGCCTGCTGCATGCGATCGGCGGGCGCTTCGGGGCGCCGGTGCTGGACCTTTTTGCCGATGGCGGCCATGACGATGATTTCGAGCGTCTGCTGGCCCAGGCCCATCTCAGGAATCGCAGCCGGGATCTGCCGGCCATGGATGCGCCCGGGGGCGACCTCTCCGAAGAGGAGAGGCTCAAGATCGCCCGCGAGGAAATCCGGCCGCTCGTGGCTCTGCTCCGCGAGGTGCCGGGCGGGGCAGGGGCCCGGCGTGGCCGGCCGTGCCTCAACCCGGATGCCGCCCTGTTCCTGCGCTTCTTTGCCCGCCAGTCGGTCGGCGGTGCCCGGTCGCAGGTGCCGATACCGGATGTGGCCGATACGGGAGACGGCCGATGACCGGGCGCTTCGACCGCATTTTCGCCTTCCGCCCGGTGGACACGCTGTTCTTCCGCAGCGGCCGGCCGTTCAACCAGAGCGACCCCGGCGCCGCCGAGGCCGAGAGCCTGTTCCCGCCCAACCCGCCGACCCTCGTCGGCGCCGTGCGCAACGCCCTGGCCCAGGCGCTTGAGGGCCCCCGTGGTGGCCGATGGTCGGAGACGACCGCCGGGCTGCTGAATGGCGGGCATCTGCGTTTCGGTGCACCCTTCCTGGCGCTGAACGGCGAACGGCTCTACCCGGCCCCGGCCGCCTTGCTGCGCTTGGAGGACGAGAAGCTGGCCCGCGCCCGGCCGGGCGAGGTGATCGAGACCGATCTGGGCCCGACCTGCCTGCCCGAGCTGCCGGAGAAATCGAAGATGGTCACCGATGCCTGGCTGACCGCCGGTGGCATGACCTGCTTCCTGGCGGGCCAGGTGCCCGCGGAGGGCGATCTGCGCCTGACCGCGTGCCTCTGGAAATCCGAACCGCGCATCGGCATCGGCCGCGACGTGGCGACACGGCGGGTGGAGGAGGGCGCGCTCTACGCCCCGGTCCATATCCGTCCGGCCGAGGGGCTGGAGATCTGCGTGCGGGTGCAGGCGACCGATCCACAGGTCGCCGCGCGGCTGGCCGGGCTGGATGGCCTGCCGGGCACCGTCGCCCTGGGCGGCGAGCATCGCGCAGCCGGGCTCCGCGATGTGGCGCCGGATGGGATCACCGAGGCCACCGAGCCGCCGGGTGCCGGGGCCGTCGTGGTCGCGACCGGCCCGGTGATCGCCACACCGGCCCTGTTGACCCCCGGCGGAGCGCTCGGCCGCGGCGGCGGCAGCATTCGCATGGTCTGCGCCAGGAAGCCCGGCATGATCGGCGGCTGGGATGATCTGGGCCGACGCCCGCACCCCATGCGGCCGGTGCTGACCGCCGGCACCACCTGGTTTCTCGATGGCGCGACCGGCACGCCCGGCCCTCTGGGGCCCCGGCATCGCTGGGGCTTCGGCGATTGCCTCTCTGGTATTCTGCACGACGATAAGGCGAGTTGATCATGAGCGACGTGATGTTCGGTCTTCTGGCCGAAACCTTCCTCCACCCCGGCAGTGGCCAGAGCGATGGCGCGATCGATCTCAAGGTGGCGCGCGAGGCGGTGACCGGCTATCCCTACATCCCCGGCTCGGCGGTGAAGGGCGCCCTGCGTGCCGCCATGTGCGACGGCGGCGGCGAGCACAAAGGGCATGTCGATGCGGCGTTCGGCCAGGTGGATGGGGCCGGCAGCGTGCTGGTGTCGGATGCCCGCCTGCTGCTGCTGCCGGTACGCTCGCTCACCCGGGCCTATCTCTGGCTGACCTGCCCGCTGATCCTGGAGCGACTGCGGCGGGATCTGGAGCGGGCCGGTTTGAAGGGCGGTGATGTGCCGACTCTCACGGTCGATCGCGGCAAGGCGCTGACCGGGATCACCGGCCGGATCTTCCTGGAAGACCGGCTGTTCGAGGCCGATATATCCAAGCTGCCGCCGGCCATTCCGGAGGTGATCGGCCAGCTGATCGCCGATGACGGCGCCCGCGGGCGGTTGAGCGACCAGCTCTGCATCATCTCCAATCATGATTTCCGCTGGTTCGCCGAAAATGCCCTGCCGGTGCAGGCGCGCAATGTGCTGGACCCCGCCACCAAGGCCAGCAACAACCTCTGGTACGAGGAAAGCCTGCCGCCCGACACGCTGCTCTACATGACCCTGACAGCCCGCGGCTCGGCGGACGAGACGGGACGAACAGCGGTGGCGGGTTTCGTCGAGGGCCAGAAATTTCTCCAGTTCGGCGGCAATGAAACCGTCGGTCAGGGCTGGGTGCGGGCGGGCCGATATCCGCAGCCTGCGCCGGAGGGCGGCCGATGACCACGACGCCATCCCTCGACATGCTGCGGGCGAAGCATGCCTATGCGGCCGTCAAGACGGTGACCGGCGCGCAGCTGGTGGACTATAAGCGGGCGGCCCGGCAGATGCCGGCGCGGGTGCTGACCAACGGCATCGGTCAGGCCCTGGCGATGCTGATGCGCGATGGGAGTTCCGACGCGGAGAGCCAACGTCTCTGCGGCCATCTCACGGCGTGGCTGACGGACGGGACCACACCTCATCCCTTCCCTCTCGCCGCGAACAAGACGCTGATCGAGCAGCTGGTCCTGGGCGACCAGGAGCTGTTCGTCTGGATGCAGCGCGAGACGCTGGCTTATCTGGGCTGGCTGAAGACCTTTGCCGAGGCCGGCATCTCCGCCGGGGAAGGAGGTGCGGATGACGGGAAATGACCGGCGGAAACCCGGTGGCGGGAAGCCGGCGCGCCATCCCGACCGACCACTGCCGTCCCGGCCGCTCTTCCGGCTGCCAAGTTTCACGGAAGCGGTTGAGGCATTCGGGCAGCTGCGCTCGACGCCGGATGACAGGTGGCCTGAGGGTATGCGCCCGAATCCCGGCCTCTATTTCGATCGCTTCTATGATGGCTGGCCGGACAGGTGGGGAACCAAAGAAGACCCCGCCGCGAAGGCGGGTTTCCTCGATCGCGTCATCACATGTGCAAAGGCGGCGAAGACCGGCGATGCCCTGAACGCCATGCTCGCCCGACGCTCTGATCTGGTCCGGAGCCGCAGCGGCCGGTCTGCCCGGTTCACGAGCGACTGGCGCTGGACTGCCGGTCTGGGCCGCAGCAGCCCGGTCGAGAACGGCTTCAACTGGCATCACAGCCTGGGCGTGCCCTATCTGCCCGGCTCGTCGGTCAAGGGCATGCTGCGCAGCTGGTACGAGACCTGGGGCGGCAGCGATGATGACGTCACGGCCCTGTTCGGCCCCAGGCCCGGCAAGGGGGTCGACCTCACGGCCGGCCGCCTTATCGTCCTCGACGCCCTGCCGGTGCCGGAGGTGAAGCTGGTCCGCGACGTGATGACGCCCCATTACGGCCCCTATTACGCCGGCGGCGACAACCCGCCGGCCCCGGGCGACTGGTACAGCCCGATCCCCATCCCCTTCCTGACCCTGGCCCCGGGCCAGGTTTTCGACTTCGCGATCCTGCCGCGCCGGCCCCGGGATCAGGACATCCTGGACGAGGTGATGGCTCAGCTGGCGGCGGCGCTGGACTGGATCGGCACCGGCGCGAAGACGGCGGTGGGGTATGGGCGGTTCAGCCCGGAAGTGAAATCATGAGGCGGCTGTTCGGATGACAAAGCAATCGCTCCCAGATCTGTTTAAATCACTTCATGACAGAGTTCATGTTAAACTAAAAAGCGCCGGCATTGTCGGGCACTCTGTCGCCCAAGGTGATACATCTGAAACGGTGTGGTGTGATCTTCTATCTGAATATCTCCCCAAGAGATATCAGGTCGCACGGGCTTTCGTCATCGATAGCGCCGGAGAGGTCAGTGATCAGATAGACGTCGTGATTTTTGACCGGCAGTACACACCCTTTATCTTTCGCAATGAAGGCGCGATTTATGTGCCTGCGGAGAGTGTGTATGCCGTCTTCGAAGCCAAGCAGACAATCAACGCGAGCATGATCCGCTACGGTGGCAAAAAGATCGAAAGTGTCAGGCGCCTGCACAGGACGAGCCTGCCAATACCGCATGCTGGTGGGTGCCATCCTCCCAAGCCTCTGCATCACATCCTGGGGGGCATCCTCGCACTCCGGAGCGATTGGAACCCGTCTCTGGGCAAGTCGCTCCTGAAGAATCTGCAAATGCAGCAAGGTTTGTCGCAGATAGACATGGGATGCATTGCATCCCATGGCTATTTCACTGTGGATCCATCGACAGCGCAGGTTAACGCCGTCCCCCATGAGAAAGCGGCCACCGCTTTTCTGCTCAAACTCATCTCATGTTTGCAGGCATTCGGCTCGGTGCCCATGGTCGATATGGATGCCTATGCGAAGTGGCTTTAATCGGCCGGCGCCCCATCACTGCCCCAACCAAAGCTTGATCACCAGCCCCACCGCCCCTGTCACCGCCACCCCCGCGACCCAGAGGCCCAGGAACCACAGCCACTGGCGCGGGCGGGGCAGGTGGTGATGGTGGCGGGGCTTGTCCTGCTCTGCCATGTCAATGATACCCCTCATGGCCGGTCTTGCCGCGGAACACCCAATAGGCATAGGCGGTATAGCCCAGGATGATCGGGATCAGCACCGCGGCGCCGACCAGCATGAAGCTGAGGCTCGCATCGGGGGCGGCCGCGTCCCAGATCGTCACCGCCTGCGGGACCACATGCGGGAAGATGCTGACCCCGAGCCCCGCGAGGCCGAGGGCGAACAGGGCCAGGGCCATCAGGAAGGGGGTGTAGTCGTGGTCGCGGCGAAGCCCGTGGAAGAAGGCGGCGGCACAGATCAGCACCAGCAGCGGCACCTGCGCCGTGAACAGCACCCGCGGCCAGGCGAACCAGGCCTCGTAATAGGCGCCCGACAGGAAGGGCGTCGCCGCGCTCACCGCCGCCATGCAGACGAGCGTGGCGATGCCCAGCCGGAAGGCCAGGCTGCGGCATTGCAGCTGCAGCACGCCGTCGGTCTTCATCACCAGCCAGGTGGCGCCCAGAAGCGCATAGCCGATCACCAGGCTGACACCGACCAGCAGGCTGAAGGGGGTGAGCCAGTCCCACCAGCCGCCGGCATAGCTGCGTCCCTCGACCGCGATGCCCTGAAGCAGGGCGCCGAGGGTGATGCCCTGGGCCAGCGTCGCCACGATCGATCCGGCGGTGAAGGCGAAATCCCAGGCGCGGCGGTGACGGGCGTCGCGCCAGCGGAATTCGAAGGCGACGCCGCGGAAGATCAGCGCCAGCAGCATGGCGATGATCGGGGCATAAAGCGCCGGCAGGATGATGGCGTAGGCGAGCGGGAAGGCCGCCATCAGCCCGCCGCCGCCCAGCACCAGCCAGGTCTCGTTGCCGTCCCAGACGGGGGCCACGGAATTCATCACCCGGTCGCGATGGGGGCCCGGCGCAAAGGCCGGAAACAGGATGCCGAGCCCCAGATCGAAGCCGTCCATGACCACATAGGCGAAGACGGCGAAGGCGATGACGAAGGCCCAGATGGTTGGCAGGTCGAAGAAGCTTGTCATCGGATCACCTCTCCTCGCGGGTGGGTGAGGCATGGGTGCCGGGGCCGTGGCGGCCGCCGATCGTGCGGCCGGCATGAACCGCGGGTGCCGGCGTGATGCCGGCGGCGCGCACCGGCTGGTGTTCCTCCGCCTCGTCGTCGCGGGTCTGGTCGGGGGTGGTCGTCTGCGGGGCCTTGTGCATCAGCTTCAGGATGTAGAGCGTGCCGGTGCCGAAGACGATGAAGTAGACGATGATGAAGATCAGCAGCGAGGTTGCGACCGCAGGTGCTTCCAGAGGCGAGGCGGATTGTGCCGTGCGCAGCAGGCCATAGACCGTGAAGGGCTGGCGGCCGACTTCGGTGGTCACCCAGCCGGCGATCACCGCCACGAAGCCCGACGGCCCCATCGCCAGCGCAAAGCGGTGCAGCGCACGCGACGTATGCAGCCGGCCGCGCAGCCGCTGGACCAGGGCGAAACCGCCCAGCGCCAGCATCAGGAAGCCCAGGGCGACCATGATCCGGAACGACCAGAAGACGATCGGCACATAGGGCCAGTCCTCGCGCGGGACCGTCTCCAGCCCGTCGAGCGGCGCATTCAGGTCGTGCTTCAGGATCAGGGAAGAGGCTTTGGGGATGGCGATCTGATAGCGCACCTCCCCCGCCTCCTGATCCGGAATGCCGAACAGGATCAGCGGTGCGCCGTCGGGATGGCTCTCGAAATGGCCCTCCATGGCCATCACCTTGGCGGGCTGATGCTCCAGCGTGTTCAGCCCGTGCAGGTCGCCGGCGAAGATCTGCACGGGGGCCGCCACCATCACCAGCCCGGTCGCCATCGAGAACATCACCCGCGCCGCCTCGTTGCGGCGGTCGCGCAGCAGATGCCAGGCACCCACGGCGCCCACCACCAGCGCGGTGGTCAGATAGGCGGCAAGCACGGTATGGGCCAGCCGGTAGGGGAAGGAGGGGTTGAAGATGATCTCCAGCCAGCTTTCCGGCACGAACTGGCCGACCTCGTTGATCGAGAAGCCCGCCGGGGTCTGCATCCAGCTGTTGGCCGACAGGATCCAGAAGGCCGAGATGAAGGTGCCGATCGCGACCATCAGGGTTGCCGCGAAATGCAGCCCGCGGCCGACGCGGTTCATGCCGAACAGCATCACGCCCAGGAAGCCGGCTTCAAGGAAGAAGGCGGTCATCACCTCATAGGCCATCAGCGGCCCGATCACCGGCCCGGCCTTGTCCGAGAACACCGACCAGTTGGTGCCGAACTGATAGGACATCACGATGCCCGACACCACGCCCATGCCGAAGGCGAGGGCGAAGATCTTGAGCCAGTATTTGAACAGGGTGAGATAGACCGTGCGCCCGGTTTTCAGCCACAGCGCCTCCAGAACCGCCAGATAGCTGGCGAGGCCGATGGACAGGGCCGGAAAGATGAAGTGGAACGACACGGTGAAGGCGAACTGGATGCGTGCCAGGAGGATGGCGTCGGCCTGATCAAACATGGCCGCCTCCATCGGGTGACCCCTGGCCCCGGGCGGTGGGCCGGCGGCGCGGCGGGCGGGTCGATGCCATGACACTCCTCCTCGGAAGATGGTCCCGGGCTCGAACGGGCGGTACGACGTCGTCGCAACGGCGTCTGGATCATAAGGTTGCCCGCGACACGGTTCCGGCAAGGCAGGGCGAGGCGGTGTGTCGCGGCAGCGCCATCCAAGACCTGCCGGCGGCCATGCCTCAACCGCAACAATGTCGCAGACCTGTCGCAGGGGCGCGCTACCGGAAATAGAGGACGGCGCCCGGCCGGCAGCTGCGTCATCCGGTCGCGCAGCCGGGTAACATCTTGAGACAGCGCAGCGAATTCTTCCGCCACCCCGCCGCCGATCTGTCCGCGCTGCCCCTGCAGCCACTGCCGCAGCCGGTTTAACCAAACGCGCATTTGCGACGTCAGGCCGCGATATTTTTGATCTGGATCAAAGCGCGGCGCCCGATTCCGTGAGAGGCTGGCCATTCCATACCAAGAGGTATTGACTCAACGGCGACGTCACGGTACTTCCTTGTCCAACGAATAGCGACGCAGGGAGGACGAAATGACGTCGCAGGCTCCGGCCGTTCACGGCCGTGGCGAGCCCCGGCCGGCCTTCGGGTCCGTGCTGGCGGCCTTCGACCACGCCGTCACCCAACATCCTGAAACCACGGCACTCGTCCATCGCGGCCGCAGCCTGGATTATGCGGCCGAGGGTCGCGCGGTGGCTGAACTCGCGGCCTGGATCGGATCCGGCGGCTTTGCCGGCCGCACCGTGGTTCTGCTGATCCCGAACGGGATCGAGTATCATCTGGCATACTTTGCGGTCTTGTACGCCGGCGCGACGCCGGTGCTGCTGAACCCGCTCTACCCCGCGCCGGCGCTGGAACCGCTGTTTGCCGATGCCGAACCGGCACTGGTGCTGACGGTGCCCGAAACGGCAGAGGCCGCCCGCGCGCTGATGCCCCGTTTCGGCCACCAGGTGCTGGTGCTGGGCAAGGGGGATTTCACGCCCGAGGCCCTGGCTGCCCGCGGGCCGGCGGTCTGGACGCCGCGCGAGGTCTCGCCCGAGGCGCCGGCCGCGCTGATGTTCACCGGCGGCACCACCGGCATCTCCAAGGCGATCATCCACAGCCATCGGGCGATGATGGATGCGATCCTGCGCATCGACTGGGGTTGGCCGACCCGCGCCCATGGCGAGATCTGGCTGCCGGTCGCGCCGATGTTCCACATCTATGGCTGGCTGTTCGGGGTGGGCAATCCCGTCCATGCCTGTGCGACGCTGGTGATCCCCGATCGTTTCCAGCCGGATCACGTCGTCGATCTGATCGCGCATCACCGGGTCACGGTGTTCGGCGGCGGCCCCCCGGCCATCTATCAGGGGCTGATGGCGGCGCAGCAGTTCGAGACCGCCGATCTCTCTTCGCTCGCCGTCTGCGGCGGCGGCGGCGCGCCCTTCCCGGTGGAGGTGCTGAAGCGCTGGAAGGACCGGACCGGGGTCGACATCGCCGAAGGCTATGGCATGACCGAGATTGCGCCGATCGCGGTCAACACCGACAGTTTCGGCCGCAAGGCCGGGTCGGTCGGCAAGCCGGTGCCGGATGTCGCGATCCGCATCGCCGATCTGAACGACTGGTCGCGGGAATTGCCGACGGGTGAGGCGGGGGAGGTCTGCGTGCGCGGGCCGCACGCCCTGACCGAATACCGCAACCGGCCCGACGAGACCGCCGCCACCATCCGCGATGGCTGGGTGCTGACCGGCGATATCGGTTTCGTCGATGCCGAAGGCTTCCTGACCATCACCGACCGCAAGAAGGACGTGATCCTGGTCAAGGGGTTCAACGTCTTCCCGCGCGAGGTTGAAGAGGTCATCCACCAGCATCCGGATGTCCGCGGCGTGGGCGTGGTGAGCCTGCCCGATGCGCGCGCCGGCGAACGGATCATCGCCTTCGTGGTCGTCGACCCCTATGCCGGGACCGGTGTGGCGGAGCTGACGGCCCATTGCAAGGCCCGGCTCGTCGCCTACAAGGTGCCGGCCGAGATCCGCCTGATCGAGGATCTGCCGCTGACCCCGGCCCGCAAGCTGGACCGGATCGCGCTGCGCCGCCAGGCGGCAGAGGCGGCAGAGGCTGCGGCCTGAACGCCGACCGACGGCCATGGCGCGCCCTGTGTGGCGCGCCGCTTTTTGCCCTCAACATACCAAAGAGTACTGCAGGGCGTCAGCAGAAGGGGGGATTGTCCATGAAGATGCAAGGCCTGAGGCTCGCCGGCCTCAAACTCGCCGGCCTCAAACTCGGCGGCCTCAAACTCGGTCTGGCGACAGCCGGCGCCGTGTTCGCGATGACCGCGGCGGCCATGGCCGAGCCGGTGGTGCTGCGCTACAACCAGTGGTTCCCGACCGGCCATTGGTCGCAGACCGAGGGTCTGTATCCCTGGTTCGCCGAGATCGAGAAGGCGACCGAAGGCCGGGTGAAGGTGGAGCCGTCGGCCAAGCCGATCGCGCCGCCGAACCGCAATTATCAGGCGGTGGTCGACGGTGTCGCCGATCTCGCCTGGGGGCCTCATGGCTATACCCCCGGCGTGTTTCCGCTGACCGAAATGGTGGAACTGCCCTTCATCACCGAGGATGCCGGCAAAAGCTCGGTCGCCTTCTGGCGGCTGTGGGAGAATTATTTCGCGCCCACCGGCATGCAGGGCGATGTGGTGACACTGGCGATGCACGTCACCTCGGGCGGCAACATCCATATGCGTGAGACCGCGGTCGAAAGCCTTGCCGACCTGAAGGCGCAGAAGATCCGCGTGCCCACCCCCACCGTCGGCCGGGTGCTGAAGGATGTGGGCGCGGTGCCGGTTTCGGGGTCGCTGGGTGAACTGCGCGAGATGCTCTCTCGCGGCATCATCGACGGCACGGCGATTTCCGACGAACTGGTCACCGGCTTCAAGGTCGAACAGTATGTGAAGCACGTTACCCGCATCCCCGGCGGGCTCTATTCCAACGCCGCCTTCGTGATCGTCAACAAGGCGAAGTGGGACAAGATCTCGGAAGCCGACCGTGCCGCCATCCTGAAGCTGTCGGGCGAGACGCTCTCGGAAAAGATGGGCGCCCTCTGGCACAGACACGACCTGATCGCGCGTGAGGCCATCAAGGCCGAACTGGGCGATGCCTATCGTGATGCCAGCCCGGCCTTCGTGGCCGAATTGAAGGCTGCCTTCCAGCCGGCCGAGGTGGCATGGCTGGAACAGGCCGCGAAGCTCGGTGTCGACGGCGGCGGCGCGCTCGATTTCTACCGCGCCGAACTGGCCCGCAGCGGGGGCAAGTAAGGCCATGATCGCCCTGATCCGCATGGTGCGCGGCCTGACCGACCGGATCGCCATGGGCACGCTGATGCTCATGGCCCTGGTCACCTTCGTCGACGTCGCCGGCCGGGTGCTGTTCAACGCGCCGCTGGGCTTCGCCTACGAGATGATCGGCGTGCTGCTGGGCCTTGCCACCTATGCCGGGCTCTATGCCACCCAGCTGCATCGCGGTCATATCGCGATCGACCTGCTGGAAGATCGCTACCGGCGCTGGCCACGGTTCGATGCGGCCCGGGGCGGCCTGGTCTGGCTGGTGGAGGCTCTGTTCTGGGGGCTGGTCGCCGCCTGGATCACCCGCCAGGCCGGCACCTCCATGGCCTATGGCGAGACCTTTCTCTTCCTGCCGGTTCCGAAGCATGTGCCGCTCTATGCCATCGCGGTGCTTGCCTGGGTGGCGCTGGCCGGCCACCTGGCCCGGGGCTGGCTGTCGCTGACCGGCCGTGACATCACGCCCCCCGCCGGGGCCGGCAAAGCGGAGCAGGTCGGATGATCGTCACCATCGCTTTCCTGATCCTGTTCGCGCTGCTGCTGCTGCGCACACCGATCGCGGCCGCCACCGGCCTGGTCGGCATCGGCGGGCTTGCGGTCTATCAGGGCATCGGCCCGGCGCTGTCGCAGATCGGCATCATCGCCACCGAGACGGTGCTCACCTATGAATTCGCGGTCATCCCGCTGTTCATCCTGATGGGCGCCTTCATCAGCCGGTCGGGCATCGCCGAGGAGCTCTACCGGGCCTGCCATGCCCTGGTCGGCCATCGCCGGGGCGGGCTCGCGGTCGCCACCGTCGTCGCCTGCGGCGGCTTCGGGGCGGTCTGCGGCTCCAGCCTCGCCACCGCGGCCACCATGTCGCGGGTCGCCTATCCGCCGATGAAAAAATACGGCTACAGCGATGCGCTGGCCTCGGGCTCGATCGCGGCCGGCGGCACGCTCGGCATCCTGATCCCGCCTTCGATCGCGCTGGTCTTCTACGGCATCCTGACCGAGACCGATATCGGCCAGCTGTTCATCGCCGGGCTTCTGCCGGGTGTGGTCGGCATCCTGTTCTATGCCGCGGCGGTGGTGGCGGTCACCACGTTCGACCGCACCGCCGGGCCGGCGGCGGACCGGATGCCGCTGGCTGAACGGCTGAGGGCGCTGCGCGATGTCTGGGCCACGGGTCTGCTGTTCTTCATCGTGATGGGCGGCATCTATGGCGGGTTCTTCTCGCCCACCGAAAGCGCCGGCATCGGCGCGGTCGGCGCCCTGCTCATCACCGCCGCCCGTGGCCGGGCGACGTTCTCCATGATCCGCGATGCGCTGACCGATGCCGCCCATACCACCGTCGCCCTGATCGCGATCCTGATCGGCGCCTTCCTCTTCGCCAATCTGATCAATGTGGCAAGCGTCCCCCAGGCGCTGGTCGCCTGGATCGGGGCTCTGGACGTGCCGCCGCTGGTGGTGATCCTGGCGATCATCGGCGTCTATCTGGTGCTGGGCTGCGTGCTGGAAAGCATGTCGATGATGCTGCTGACCGTGCCGGTGTTCTATCCGCTGGTCGCGAGCCTGGGCTACGACCTGATCTGGTTCGGCATCGTGGTGGTGGTGGTGACCGAGATCAGCCTGATCACCCCGCCGATCGGCCTCAACGTCTTCGTGCTGCGCGCGGTGCTGCCCGATGTCCGGCTGGCCTCGGTGTTCCGCGGGGTCATGCCCTTCATCGCCGCCGATATCGTCCGGCTTGCCCTCATCCTGTTCGTGCCCTGGCTGTCGCTGGCCCTGCCGCAGCTGATGCGCTAGCCGATCCTGCCCTTTGTCATGTCCCCGACCATGGGGTTGCGTCTCTTCCATACCTTCAGGTACTGAAAAGGAACTGCACAGATGAATGCTCAGGCCCCTGCCGCCATCCAGGTCGTGACCCGCACCATCCAGGCCCATGATCACCGCACCAATCTGCACGAGGCCGGCCAGGGCCGCCCGGTGGTGCTGCTCCACGGTTCCGGCGCCGGTGTCTCGGCCGCGGCCAACTGGTCGAAGGTGATCCCGGATCTCGCCCGGCATTTCCACGTCATCGCCCCCGATATCGCCGGTTTCGGCATGACCGAACTCAAGCCCGATGCGCGCTACGACATCAAGCTCTGGGTTGCGCATTTCATCGGCATCCTGGATGCGCTGGGCCTTGAGAAGGTGAGCGTGGTGGGCAATTCCTTCGGCGGCGCGCTGGGGCTTGCGACCGCGCTGTCGCATCCCGCCCGTATCGACCGGCTGGTCCTGCTCGGCACCCCCTGCGGCGAATTCCCGATGACCGACGGCCTGCGGGCGCAGCTGGAATTCGACGGCACGATCGAGGGCATGCGCCGCGCGGTCAGCTTCTTCCCCTATGACGACAGCATCATCACCGAAGAGCTGATCCAGCGCCGGTTCGAGGCGGCCACCCAGCCGGGGGCGCTTGAAGCCTTCCGCAAGCTGATGCCGGCCCCCACCGGCGACGAGCGGCCGACGGTGCGGGGCATCCCGCTCAAGGCGCTGGCGACGCTCCGCCACCCTGCGCTGATCCTGCATGGCCGCGAAGACCGGGTGGTGCCGTTCGAGCGGGCGCTGGACATGCACCGGTCGGTGCCGAATTCCGAGCTGCATTCCTTCGGCCAGTGCGGCCATTGGGTGCAGATCGAGCGCGAGGCCCGCTTCCTTGATCTCGTCACCGAATTCATGGCCCGCGACTGATCCGGCGGCCAGGCTTCAAGGAGGGCCACCCCCATGAGCCGCGACGTGCTCGAAAAGCTGCTCTACGACCTGTCGACCAGCCGCCAGAACCGCGAGGCCTTTGCCGCGGATGCCGAAAAATATCTCGGCCGCTACCGGTTGAGCGCAGAGGAAAAGGCGCTGGTCCGCGACTACGACGTTCGCGCGCTGGCCGATCTTGGCGTCAACACCATGCTGACCTGGGGCTTCTGGCTCCAGGCCGGCCGGCGTAACCCCGATTACATTCGCGCCATGCAGGGCCGGGAGACGACCGGCCCGCGCGGCACCACCCCGACCGGAGGAGCCCCGTCATGAGCCGGATCGTCGGCGGTTTCGTCGTCCCCCACGACCCCGTGATGTATGCCGCCCCCAAGGCCGCCAGCGAGGCCGAGGCCGCGGCGGTCTATGGCGCCTATGCGGCGATCGCCCGCCGGATCGGCGAGCTTCAGGCCACCACCGCCATCGTCATCGGCTGCGACCACTACATCCTGTTCGGCACCGACTGCCTGCCGCAATACGTGATCGCGACCGGCGAGGTCGACGGGCCGATCGACCAGCTGCCCGGGCTGAAGCGCGGCCCCATCGAGAACCATAGCGATCTCGCCCGCCACATCGCCGAACAGGGCTTCGCCGAAGGGTTCGACTGGACGGTCGGCCGCTCGATGCAGGTCGATCATTCGATCGCCATTCCGCATCAGCTGCTGATCGCCCCCAATGCGGGGGTGAAGACCGTGCCGGTGATGCTGGCCTGCGGCGTCGACCCCTATATCCACAAGCGCCGCGCCTTCGATCTGGGCCGCCAGATCGGCCGGGCGGTCGAAAGCCATCCCGGCGACGAACGGGTGGTGGTGATCGGCTCGGGCGGCATCTCCCATTGGGTCGGCACGGCCGAGATGGGGCGCATCAACCCCGATTTCGACCGGATGGTGCTGGATTGCGTCGCCCGCGGCGATGCCGAGGCGCTGATCGCGCTCGACGACGCCACCATCCTGGAACAGGGCGGCAATGGCGCCATGGAAATCCGCACCTTCATCTGCGCCATGGGGGCGGTGGGCGGCAGCCATGCCCGGGTGATCGACTATCTGCCGGTTCCCGGCTGGATCACCGGCCTGGGTTTCGCCGAACTCGCCGCCGCCTGAGGAGGTCTCTCCCCATGACCGACACCACCCTGATCCGCCTCTGCGACGCCGCCGATCTTGCCGAAGGCGAGGTGCTGAAGATCGAGATCGACGGCCGCAAGCCGCTTGCTGCAACCCTGGTCGACGGCGTGGTCCATGTCTTCGACGACACCTGCCCGCATGCCGAGGAATCGCTGTCGAAGGGCTGGGTGGAGGATGGCCGGGTGGTCTGCCCGGTTCATTTCGCGGAATTCGACCTGACCGACGGCAGCGTCCACAACGCGCCGGCGGGCTGCGGAAAGCTCCGCGCCTATGCGGCCGAACTGCGCGACGGCGCGGTTTTCGCCAGCCTCGGCTGAACGGTCCCGACACGCGCGCCTGCGCCACAAAAAAACACAAGCTCTCCCATTCGGTCCGCCATTCGGAGGAACAAGTCATGTGCGACGCCAAGGCGCGCCCCGACATGCGGCCGGTCTATCCCAAGGCCGGCAGCTATCCCGATTTCGCCGATCTGGTCGACGACAGCCGCGCCCAGGTCGATCGCCGGGTCTTCATCGACCGCGCGATCTATGAAGCCGAGCTTCGGCAGATCTTCGGCCGGGCCTGGCTGTTCCTGGCCCATGAAAGCCAGATCCCCAATCCCGGCGATTTCGTGCGCACCTATATGGGCGAGGACGATGTCATCGTCGTCCGCCAGCGCAATGGCCGCATCGGCGCCTATCTCAATTCCTGCCCGCATCGCGGCAACCGGGTGTGCATGGTGGACAGCGGCAAAAAGGCCCGCGGCTTCATCTGCAACTATCACGGCTGGTCCTTCGGCATCGACGGCCGGCTGAACGGTACCGACGGCAAGGTCTACGACAAGGATCCCGGTTTCGAGAAATCCGCCATCGGCCTGACCCCGGTCGCCCAGGTGGCAAGCTATAAGGGCCTGGTCTTCGGCACCTTCGATCCCGAGGCGCCGTCGCTCGAAGACTATTTCGGGCCGTTCACCTGGTATCTCGACGTCATGCTCGACAATGACGAGGGCGGCACCGAATTCATCGGCGGCTGCGTGAAGTCCACCGTCGAGTGCAATTGGAAGTTCCCGGCCGAAAACTTCGTCGGCGACATCCTCCACGCCTTCTGGACCCATCAGTCGGGTGCCGAGGCGATCCTGGGCGGGGCCGTCGATCTGGGCTCGCGCTATGACGAGCGCGCCTTTCAGGCCAGCGTCTACGGCCATGGCATCGAGACCAATCTCGACAAGGTCGGCAACACCCGCACGCTGGGCTTCCCCGAGCTGAACGACTATGTGCTGGGCCGCTACGAGGCGGTCAAGGCGCGGCTGGGCGAGGTCAGGGCGCGGATGGTGGGGGCCGTGTCGTCCTGCACCGTCTTCCCCAATTTCTCCTTCCTGCCCGGGCAGGCGACCTTCCGCGTCTGGCACCCCAAGGGGCCGGACCGGATCGATCTCTACACCTGGACGCTGGTGAACAAAAACATGCCCGAGCGGATCAAGGAGCTGTACCGCAAGGGCACCATGATCACCTTCTCGCCCGGCGGCGTGTTCGAGATGGATGACGGCGAGAACTGGGAATACTGCACCAAGGCCAATCAGGGCTGGGTGACCCGGCATCAGAAGCTGCATTACGGCCTGGGCCAGGACAGCGCCTGGTCCGAGTCGGACCTGCCCGGCCACATCCATCGCGGCTCGCTCAACGATGCCAATCAGCGCCAGTTCTACAAGCGCTGGGCCGAGTTCATGCGCTTCGACAGCTGGGGCGATCTGCAGCGCGCCGAGACCGCGCCGCCGGCCAAACCGCTGCCCCAGGCGGCCGAGTGAGGGAGGCGAGGATGACCGTGCAAACCGTTCCCATGCTGGACGAAACCCCCGTCGGCGATGCGCTGCTCCGCCGCATCGAGCGCTTCTATTACCGCGAGGCGCGGCTGCTCGACCGCGAGGCCTATGCCGACTGGCTGACCCTGCTCGACCCCGGCATCCGCTACTGGATGCCGGCGATGGAAACCCGCAAGCGCGGGGATCAGCGCGGCCCCTGGACCGATGGCGAGATGTCCTATTTCGACGACGATTTCGCCATGCTCAAGGTCCGGGTCGCCCGCTATGAACAGCCCTCGGCCTGGGCCGACAACCCGGCGACCCGGCATCTGCACATCGTCACCAATATCGAGGCGATCGAGACCGGCACCCCCGGTCTGGTGCGCGCCTTCTCGTGCTTCGAGAACGTGCGCAATCGCAACGAGAAGGACCAGGACGTCATCCACGGCCGCCGCGAAGATCTGCTGAAGCTGGACGGCGATCGGATCACCCTGGCCGAACGCCGGATCCTGATCGTGCAGAACATCCTGCTGTCCAAGAATCTGAACACCTTCTTCTGACACAATTTTTCCAATCTCTGGGAGGACGGCGTGATGACGGGCATGGCCCTTGAAGGCGAGGCGGCGCTGGTCACCGGTGGCGGCAAGGGTATCGGCCGGGCGGTGGTCGACCGCTTCGTGGCCGAGGGTGCGCGGGTCGGCGTGCTCGTGCGCTCTGCGGCCGATGCCGATGATCTGGTCGGGGCGCATGGCGACCGGGTGGCCCCGGTGATCGGCGATGTCCGGTCCTGGGACGACAATCTCCGCGCGGTGACGACCGTGGTCGACCGCTTCGGCAAGCTGGACGTGCTGGTGCCCAATGCCGGCGTCTACGACTTCTCGGTGCCGTTCGAGGATCAGACGGGACCCGAGATCGCCGAGCGCTTCGACGAGCTGGTGGCCGTCAACGTCAAGGGCTATCTGCTCGCCGCCCGGGCGGCGTTGGAACCGCTGCGGGCCGCGCGCGGGTCGATCGTCTTCACGCTGTCTTCCTCGTCCTTCTACGCCGGCGGCGGCGGGGTGCTCTACGTCACCTCGAAACATGCCCTTGTCGGCACGGTGCGCCAGCTCGCCTTCGAGCTGGCGCCCGAGATCCGGGTCAATGCCGTCGCCCCCGGCGGCACCCGCACCGGGCTTGGCGGTCTCGCCTCGGCCGGGGCGGAGGCCACCCGTCTGGATGCGGTCGAGGGCTTCGACCGCATGGTGGCCAAAACCGTGCCGCTGGGCTTCCTGTCCGAGCCGGAAGACCATGCCGCCGCCTATGTCCTGCTCGCCAGCCGCACGGCCTCGCGCTTCATGACCGCGGTGATCCTGCCCTCCGATGGCGGGCTGGAGGTGCGCGGCGGCGGGCGGCGCAAGCGCGGCTGATCCGCCTCAATTGCAACCGGAGATCAAGAAAATGACCAATGACCTGGCAAACCGGGTTGCATCGCTGAAGGACCAGCTGCGCCTGCCGGTGATCGTGGCGCCGATGTTCCTGGTGTCCGGCCCCGATCTGGTGGTCGAGGCCTGCCGGGCCGGGCTGATGGGCGCGCTGCCCGGGCCCAACGGCCGGACGATCGGGGATCTGCGCGCCTGGTTCACCGATATCGCCGCCCGGCTGGATGCCGCCCGCGCGGCGGGCGAGCGGCCGGCGCCCTGGGCCTTCAACATGATCACCCATCAGAGCTATGGCCGCTTCGACGAGGAGATCGCGCTGGTGCAGGAATTCCGGCCCGGCATGGTCATCACCGCGCTCGGCGGCCCGCATCGGGTGACCGATGCCGTGCACGGCTATGGCGGTCTGGTCTTCGCCGACGTCAATTCGGCGAGCTTCGCCCGCAAGGCGGTCGACAAGGGGGCCGACGGGCTGGTGCTGGTCTGTTCCGGCGCCGGCGGCCATACCGGCGAATATGCCATGCTCGCCTTCATCGACGAGGTGCGCAGCTTTTTCGACGGACCGATCGTGGTCGGTGGCGCCATCAGCCATGGCCGCAGCGTGCGTGCCGTCGAACTGCTCGGCGCCGATTTCGCCTATATGGGCACCCGGTTCATCGCCACCCCCGAAAGCCTGGTGTCCGACGACTACCGCGCGATGGTGGTCGACAGCCGGATGGAGGATCTGGTGGCGTCCCGCGCCATCACCGGCGCGCTCGGCAACTGGATGCGGGCCTCGATCGAAAAGGCCGGCATCCCGCTCGACGCCATGAAGGCCGAGGCGAAGATCGATTTCTCGGGCGACATGCATTCGGGCGTGAAGGCCTGGAAATACGTCTGGAGCGCCGGCCAGGGCGTCGGTTCCGCCGACCGGGTCGTCCCCGTGCGGGAACTGGCCGACCAGCTGGTCGCCGAATATCTCGCGGCCTTCCGGGCCGAACGCACCACCCATATCGCCTTCGCCCGCCGCAATGGCTGGCAGGCCGCAGCGGATGCCGCAGAATGACCCAGATCACCCCCGATATCCGGGCGGCGGCCGAAGCGATCTTCGCCGCCCGCGAGACCCTGACCCAGATCCCGCCGGTGCGGGAAAGCCACGGCATCGCCGATGTCGAGGCGGCCTATGCCGTACAGGCGCTGAACACCGCCCGCTGGATCGAGGCCGGCCGCCGCCCGGTCGGCGCCAAGATCGGCCTGACGTCGAAGGCCGTGCAGGACCAGCTGGGCGTGGGCGAGCCCGATTTCGGCACGCTCTGGGCCGATTACGCCTTCGGCGAGGGCGATGTCGTGCCGCTCCGCCGCTTCATGCAGCCCAAGGTGGAGGCCGAGATCGCCTTCGTCATCGGCCGGCGGCTCGATGATCCGCAGATCTCCCTCACCCGGCTGACCGGGGCGATCGACTGCGCCTATGCCGCGGTCGAAATCGTCGACAGCGCCATTGCCGCCTGGAACATCCGCCTCGCCGACACAGTCGCCGACAATGCCTCGGGCGGCGGCTTCGCGCTCGGCACCGAACCGCGGCGGATCGGCGATGTCGATCTGCGCCTGGGCGGCATGGTGCTGACCCTGAACGGCCGCCCGGCCTCAATCGGCGTCGGTGCCGCCTGTCTCGGCCATCCGCTGAATGCCACGCTCTGGCTGGCCCGGCGCATGGCGGAGCTCGGCCGGCCGCTGGAGGCGGGCGACATCGTGCTCTCGGGCGCCCTGGGTCCCATGGTGCCGGTGGCGGCGGGCGATGTCTGCACCGTCGAGATCCAGGGCTTCGCGCCGCTTTCCTTCGTGTTCGGAGACAAACACCCATGACCAAGGTCAAATGCGCCATCATCGGTTCGGGCAATATCGGCACCGATCTGATGATCAAGATCATGCGCATGTCGAAGACGCTGGAGATGGCGGCCATGGTCGGCATCGATCCCGAGAGCGACGGGCTGAAGCGCGCCGCGCGGCTCGGCGTCGCCACCACCCATGAGGGTATCGAGGGGCTGCAGGCCCTGCCGGTCTATCCTGAGATCGGCATCGTGTTCGATGCCACCTCGGCCGGCGCCCATGCCCGTCACGACCGGCTGCTTCAGGCCGACGGCAAGCAGGTGATCGACCTCACCCCGGCGGCGATCGGCCCCTATGTGGTGCCGCCGGTCAATCTCGATGCCATGCGCGATGCCCCCAACGTCAACATGGTCACCTGCGGTGGCCAGGCCACGATCCCGATCGTGGCGGCGGTGGCGAGCGTCGCACCCGTGACCTATGCCGAGATCGTGGCCTCGATTTCCTCGCGCTCGGCCGGCCCCGGCACGCGCGCCAATATCGACGAGTTCACCGAGACCACTTCGCGTGCCATCCGCGAGGTCGGCGGTGCCGGTGCCGGCAAGGCGATCATCGTGCTGAACCCGGCGGAGCCGCCGCTGATCATGCGCGACACGGTCTATTGCCTGGCGCAGACCCATGACCGCGAGGCGATCCGCACGGCGATCGAGAAGATGGTGGCCGAGGTTCAGGCCTATGTCCCCGGCTACCGGCTGAAGCAGGCGGTGCAGTTCGAGGTGATCGGCGACAACGCGCCGCTCCGCATCCCCGGCGTCGCCGAGGCGGCCACCGGCCTCAAGGTCAGCGTCTTCCTGGAGGTCGAAGGCGCCGGCCACTATCTGCCGGCCTATGCCGGCAATCTCGACATCATGACCTCGGCGGCGCTGAAGACCGCCGAACGCCTGGTCGATCTGCGGCGCGAGAAGGCAGCCTGACCCATGACCGACATCATTGCGACCGACAGCACGGCGACCACCGCTCCCTTGCGTCTCTACGTCCAGGACGTCACGCTCCGCGACGGCATGCATGCCATCCGCCATCAGTACACGCTGGATCAGGTGACGGCGATCGCCGCCGCGCTCGACCGGGCCGGCGTCGATGCGATCGAGATCGCCCATGGCGACGGGCTCGCGGGCTCGTCCTTCAATTACGGCTTCGGCCGCACCACCGATCTGGACTGGATCGAGGCCGCGGCCTCGGTGATCACCCGCGCGAAGCTCACCACCCTGCTGCTGCCCGGCATCGGCACCATTCATGATCTGGAGCGGGCCTTTGCCGCCGGCGTGCGCTCGGTCCGGGTCGCGACCCATTGCACCGAAGCCGATATCGCGAAGCAGCACATCGCCCATGCCCGCAAGCTGGGCATGGACGTCTCGGGCTTCCTGATGATGAGCCATATGAACCCGCCCGATAAGCTGGCGGCGCAGGCGAAGCTGATGGAAGACTACGGCGCCCATTGCGTTTATGTGGTCGATTCGGGCGGTGCGCTCACCATGGCCGGTGTCGCCGACCGGGTGCGGGCTTTCCGCGAGGTGCTGGCGCCTGAAACCCAGATCGGCATCCATGCCCATCACAACCTGTCGCTGGGCGTCGCCAATTCGGTGGTCGCGGTCGAATGCGGCGCGATCCGGGTCGATGCCTCGCTCGCGGGGCAGGGGGCCGGTGCCGGCAATGCGCCGCTGGAGGTGTTCATCGCCACCGCCGACCGCTATGGCTGGGCGCATGGCTGCGATCTGTATGCGCTGATGGATGCCGCCGACGATCTGGTCCGCCCGCTTCAGGACCGGCCGGTCAGGGTAGACCGCGAGACGCTGAGCCTCGGCTATGCCGGGGTCTATTCCAGCTTCCTGCGCCATGCCGAAACCGCCTCCGCCACCTATGGCGTCGATGTCCGCCGCATCCTGACCGAACTCGGCCGGCGCCGCATGGTCGGCGGCCAGGAGGACATGATCGTCGACGTGGCGCTGGATCTGGCGCGCGAGGCGCCTCAGGGTTGAGATGGGCTGCTGGTGGCGCCGTCCGGTGTCGTCGCCGCGGGGGCCGTCAGCAGCTCCATCACCTTGTCGATATAGTCCTGCTCCGCCACCTGGTCGCCCAGCGTCTTGTGCAGCACGCTGTCGCCCATCATCGCGCAATAGGCGATGTAGGACCGCTTGCGCGCCTCGGCCTCGTCGAAACCGTGGTCGCGAAAGATCTGCTCGAAAAAGCTCATGCGGATCTGGTCCACCTCCCAGATCGCCTTGCGCGGCATTTCCACCCGCCGCGCCCAGTCGCGGATGCTGGTCTCGATCGCGGCGAAGGCCTGGGATTTCGGGCGGCGGGGCAGGATCAGCAGGCGGCGCAGGCGTTCGATCCCGGCCGGGCCCGCCTTGGTGACGTTGCGGATGACGTTCAGCGTCATCCGGCTGCGCCAGGTGTTCAGCATCGCCGCCAGCAGGTCGCTGCGCTTCTTGAAGTGCCAGTAGAAGCTGCCCTTGGTGACGCCCAGCCTGTCGCACAGCTTGTGCAGCTGGATGCCGCGGACGTTCTCGTCCACCAGGATGTCGATCGCGGCCTCCACCCAGTCGGCCTCGGTCAAAGGCCGGTCCTTGACACGCTTCGTGGGGGCGCGGCGGCGCTTTTCGGGCGGGGCGGTCTCGCTGGTCTCGGCCATGTCTCGGGATATCCGGTGGTTCCGCAACGGGGGCAGCCCCCCTTGCACTGAAACAAGCCGCCACAATACCCCAGGGTCTTGCCGTGTCCATGGGGCAAAAGCGGGCCAGGGGTCGAAAGCGGGCGCCCACGTGCGCTCGCGACCAATTGAAAGGCAGATGAAGATGAGCCAGATCGTGATCATCGGCGGCGGCCAGGCCGGTGGGGCCGCGGCATTGGCCCTCAGGCGCCATGGCGCGACCGGCCCCATCACCCTGATCGGTCGCGAAGCGCTGCCGCCCTATGAACGTCCGGCGCTCTCCAAGGGTCTGCTGCTGGGCGAGACCCCCTTCGACCGGCTGGTCGTGCTGTCCGAAGCCGTCGCGGCCGAACAGGCGATCACGCTCCGCCTCGGCACCACCGTTACCGCCATCGACCGGGCGGCGCAGACGGTGACCACCGATGCCGGCGACGTTCTGCCATACGGAACCCTGATCCTGGCCACCGGCGGTCGCGCCCGCGCGCTGCCGGGGCTTGCCCCCGATGGCCGCGACATCTTCGCCATCCGCACCGCCGCCGATGCCGGGGGGATCCGCGCGCGCATGGCCCGGTCCCGCTCCCTGCTCGTGATCGGCGGCGGCTGGCTGGGGCTGGAGGTCGCGGCCAGCGCCCGCAAGACGGGGCTCGACGTCACCCTGGTCGAGGCGGGCCCCCGGCTCTGCGGCCGGGTGCTGCCGCCCGTGGTTTCGGCCATCCTGGCCGATCTCCATACCCGCCGCGGGGTGGATCTGCGTCTTGGCGACGCCCCGGTCTCGCTGACCCCGGCCGATGGCGGCGTCTCGGCGCGTCTGGCCTCGGGCGCGGTTCTGGCCGCCGACATGGCCGTGGTCGCGGTCGGTCTGACGGTCGAGGACGATCTGGCCCGCGCCGCCGGTCTCGCCACCGCCGACGGCATCCTGACCGATCCGGCCGGCCGCACCGAAGACCCGGCGATTTTCGCCATCGGCGACGTGGCCCGCACCCCGCACCCCGCCCTGGGCAGCGCCGCCCGCCTGGAAAGCTGGCAGATGGCCAATCTCCAGGCCGAGACGGCGGCGCGCGCGATCCTGAATCTCCCGGTTCCGTCGGCCGAAACCCCCTGGTTCTGGTCGGATCAGTACGACGTCAACCTCCAGATCCTGGGCCTGCCCGACATGGCGGTGCAGCCCATCCGGCGCGGCAGTCCTGAAACCGGCCGCGGCAGCCTGCTCTGGCTGGACCCGGCCGAACGCCTCTGCGCCGTCATCGCCCTTAACGCCCCCCGCGACATCGCCATGGCCCGCCGCCTGATCGGCACCGGCCTGGTCATCGACCGCCCCCGCGCCGCCGATGCGGCGGTACCGCTGAAGGATGCGGTGTTCCGGGCGGCGTGAGGTGCCGGCAGGGCTTGCGGGGCGGGAGAACACGACGGATGATGTCGTCTCACTTTCCGGGACGATCTGTCGTGTCTTCTGCCGCTCCCCTGCCTTGCCCCGCATTGCTGCACCATGGCTGAAGATCTGCTCTTCGGCTTCGCACCCGCCGACCTCGCCCCCGCCGACCTCGCCGGCGCCGGCCTTGCCATCTTCGTGGCCGGGCTGCTGCGCGGCTTCACCGGTTTCGGTTTCGCACTTGCCGCCGTGCCGCTTGCGGGGCTGGTGCTGCCGCCCGGGATGATCGTGCCGGTGGTGATGCTCACCCAGCTGGTGATCGGCAGTGCCGATGCGGTGCGCGAAAGGCGGGCGGTGGACTGGCAGTTGATGGGCTGGCTGACCCTCGGGCTTGCCATCGCCACCCCGCTCGGCACCTGGGCACTGGTGGCGCTGCCGGGCGACATCACCCGGATCGTGATCGCCTGCATCGTGCTGCTCGGTGCCGCAGCCGCCTGGCGGCCGCCGCGGGCGGAAGCTGCGGGCAAGGGCGGCCTGTTGCATGCCCGCATCACCCGGCTGGGGGTCGGGCTGGTGGCGGGGCTGTTCACCGGGCTTGCCGCCATGCCCGGCCCGCCGGTGGTGGCCTATATGCTGGCGGCGGAGCGGGATCCGCGGATCATCCGCGCGACGCTGATGGTGTTCTTCTTCTTCACCGCCATCACCGGCTGTGCCAGTGCCTGGTTCGCCGGGCTGATCGGCTGGCCGGAGCTGGTGATGTCTGCGGCCGCCCTGCCGCTGGTGGTGGGCGGCAGTGCGATCGGGGCGGCGGGTTTCCGCCGGGCCGATGCCCGCCACTACCGCCCGGCGGCGCTGGTGGTGCTGGTGGGGGCGGCCGTCGTGACCCTTGCGCGTGAGATCCTGTAACTTCGGGGATCCCCGTCACGGCCGGCAAGCCGCTGGCTTCGCTGCGCCGGGCGGGCTATAAGCCGAAGATCGACGTTTCCGTCATCTCTCCGCAACCGACGCCGACGAGGCCGCCATGCCTCTCGATCCCGACACCCTGTTGGCGAGCAGCATGTTCATCAACGCCTCGGGCGCCATCGTGTTCAGCCTGTTCTGGCTGGCCGATCGCCGCGCGCCGGAACTTGCACTCTGGGCGGCCGGCTATGTCCTGGTCTCGCTCGGCCTGCTCGGCATGATGCTGCTGCCCACCACCGAATACCCGTCCGCCTGGGCGGGTGGCGCGGTCTTCCTGCTCTGCGGCATCTCGCCCGCCTGTTTCTGGCTGGGCACGCGCTATTTCGACGGGATCCGCCCGGTCTGGCGGGGGCCGGCGCTGATCGTCGGGGCGATTCCCGGGCTGCACCACGTCGCGGCGACCGAACTCGGCCATCCGCCGGCCACCGTTGCGGCCACGTCCGCGCTTCTGCTGGCGGTGCTCTACGCCGTGAACACTCATGTTCTTGCGCGTGGCCTCGGTCGTGATGCCGGCCTGTCCGGGCGCTGGCCGGTCGCACGGTCGGTGATGACCCTCTGCATCGGTCTTTACGGTCTCAGTTTCCTTGCCTCCGCGCTGGTCATCTGGCAGGGCGGCGGATCGGCGATGACGGCCGTGATCGTCATCGTTTCCGTGATCGACAACCTGCTGGGCGTGATCTCGTGCATCGCGCTTGCCGGCATGCTGTGGGAACGTGCCCGGGCCGACCTTGCCCGCGAAGCGCGGATCGATCCGTTGACCGGCCTGTTCAACCGCCGCGGCCTGCATGAAGGCGCCCGCCCCTGGCTGGCCCGCACCCGGCCGCTGGTCGTGATCATCGCCGATATCGACCGGTTCAAGCGGATCAACGACGCCCACGGCCATGCCGGGGGCGACACCGTGCTCACCACCTTCGCCCATCTGATCCGCGATGTCTGCCCGGCCGAAGACAGCCTGCTGGCCCGGATCGGCGGCGAGGAATTCGTGATCCTGCTGCGCCATGCCGACCCCGATGCCGCCCGCCATTTCGCCGAACGGCTTCGCCGCGCGGTCGAAACCGGCAGCTTTCTGGTGGGGGGCGAACGGCTCGCGATCACCGTCAGCATCGGCCTCGCCTTCCCCGCGGCCGACGACACCGACCTCACCCCCGCCCTGGAACGCGCCGACCGCGCGCTTTATGCCGCCAAGCGCGGCGGGCGCAACCGGGTGGAAGAACTGGCCGCGGTCTGACCGGCCGGCCTCAGACCACCTGTCCTGCCGCCCAGCCCGACGACCAGGCCCATTGGAAATTATAGCCGCCCAGCCAGCCGGTCACGTCGACCACCTCGCCGATGAAGTGCAGGCCGGGCAGTTTGCGCGCCATCATCGTCTTCTGGTCCAGATCGCGGGTGTCGATGCCGCCCAGCGTCACCTCGGCGGTACGATAGCCTTCGGTGCCGGCCGGGCGGATCCGCCAGGCGCCGACCGCATCGGCAAGCGCCTTCAGGCGCTTGTCCGCCAGATCCGCCAGCCGGGCCGTCTCCACCCCGTGATCCTCGGCGATGCGCTGCGCCAGCCGGCGTGGCAGCAGGCGCGAGAGCACCGTCACCGGCGCCTGCCGGCCGTTTTCCGCGCGGGCCTGGCGCAGCAGCTCGAAGACGTCGGTGCCGGGGGCCATGTCGACTACGATGTCGCGGCCGTCGCGCCAGAAGGACGAGATCTGCAGGATCGCCGGGCCGCTGAGCCCGCGATGGGTGAAGAGCAGTGCCTCGTCGAAACCCGTGCCGTCGCAGGCGACACGAGCCTCGACCGCAACCCCTGCGAGCGGCTTCACGCGGGCGAGATCCTCGGGTGCGAAGGTCAGCGGCACCAGCGCCGGCCGGGTCTCGGTCACCCTCAACCCGAACCGGCGGGCCAGATCATAGCCGAAGCCGGTGGCGCCAATCTTGGGGATCGACAACCCGCCCGAGGCGATCACCAGCGAGGCGCAGCTGACGGTCTCGTTGCCGAGGCGCAGCCGGAAGCCGCCATCGGCTGCCGCCTCCACAGTCTCCACCCCGGTGGACAACGCCAGATCCACGCCGCCCGCCGCCATCTCGTCGGTCAGCATGGTGATGATCTGCATCGCGCTGTCATCGCAGAACAGCTGACCCAGGGTCTTTTCATGGAAGCCGATGCCGTGGCGGCGCACCAGGGCGATGAAATCCTGGCAGGTATAGCGCGACAGCGCTGAAATGCAGAAGCGCGGGTTGTTCGACAGGAAGTTCCGTGGTGCGGTATGAATATTGGTAAAATTGCACCGCCCGCCGCCCGAAATGCGGATCTTCTCACCCGGTGTCTGTGCATGATCGATGACCAGCACCCGGCGCCCCCGCCGCCCGGCCTCTGCCGCACACATCATGCCGGCGGCACCGGCGCCGATGATCACCACGTCGCGATATCGCGTCTTCATTCCGGACGTCACCTCAAAGCTGAGGCTTTGCTCTACCACGAGCCTTGCGCCGGCTGAAGGGCCACCCTGCGGAAAACACGGCATCGTATGAGAATTTCTTAACCGCTTCCGGGTTACAAAACCGGGACAAAGGCCAGCCCTGCCGCGATGGTTTCCGGACAAAAGGGGGGCGAGAGAGGCGGGGCATCGGCATGGCGCGTCGGTCTTGGTTGGGCAATAGGGAACGGGGGCACCGGCAACGGATGCTCCGGTTGCCGTATGTCCGCATCGTGCCGCTCGTCGTGGTGTTCTCGGGGCTGCTTGTCGCGCTCAATGCCTGGTATGTCCAGCGCGACGAGAACCGCGCCGAAACCCGGGCCCGGCTTGATATGGCGGCCGAAGAGGTCGTCGAGACGCTGACCGGCCGGCTGCGCAGCGTCGAACATGTGCTGCACGGCGCCCGTGGCGCCATGATCGCCGTGGGGTCGCGCGGCCTGGATGCGGAACGTTTCCGCCGCTTCGCCGAGGCGGTCGATCTTCGCGAGGAACTGCCGGGTGCGCTCGCCCTCGGCTTCGTGCGCCGGGTCGCAACGGCAGATCTCACCGCCTTCCAGGCCCGCGAGCACTGGGAAGGCCGCCACGATTTCCATATACAGCCGGTCCTGCCGGGGCGGCAGGGTGAGCATCTGATCGTGGAATACCTGTCTCCCGGGGCTGCCGCCGGGCTTGCCGCCGGGCAGGACCTGATGGCCGACCCGGCGATCCGGGATGCGGCGCAGGCGGCGTTGGCGACCGGTGCGCCGACCCTCAGTGCCCCCCTGATCCTGCACCCGTCCGGATCGGACGACGAGATGACCGGCATGATCATGGCCCTGCCGATGCGCAGCGCATCGCAGGGACCGGCGGATGCCCTGCTGATCATGTCCCTGGCGGTCGACCGTGTTCTCGGCCCGGGCCTTGGGCGCGACTGCAGCCTGATGGTGATGATTTCCGACGTCACCGACCATGCCGGCGGCGCGATCCTGCAGTTGAGCGGCCCGGCCGGGCTTGCCGACATGCGGGTCCGGCTGCCGGTGACCCTTTTCGGGCGGGACTGGCGTGTCGATGTTGTGCCGACCGCGGTCTTCGTCGACCGGTTGAACCTTCTGTCGCCCTGGTGGGTGGCGGCCAGCCATTTCGGCCTCGCGGTCATCGCCGGCCTGCTGGCCTATCTGCTTCTGGCCCGGCTGGAACGGCGGCTGCGCGATGATGCGCGCCGGCTGGCCGCAGCCGATGAGCTGGAGCGGCTGGTCGGGATGCGGACGGCCGAACTCCGCGAGCGTGAGGCACGTTTCCGCGCCATCACCGAATTGTCGGCCGACTGGTACTGGCAGACCGATACCGACGGCCGGTTCACCGAGATTTCGGGCGGGATCGAGCGTCTGGGTCTGGGGGCCACGGACGCCATCGGCCGGAGCCGCCGGGAGATGGCGGTGGATCCGGATGATCCGGGCCTTGCGATCCATGACGCGCTGGTTGCCCGCCGCCGGCCCTTCCGCCGTGTCGCCTATCGTATCGCCGATGGCAAGGGGGTGGTGCGCACCATCGAGATCAGCGGCGACCCGATCTTCGGGCCCGACGGCCGGTTCCAGGGCTATCGCGGATCGGGCCGCGACGTCACCGAAGACGTCGCTGCAAGGCGGGAGATCGAGCAGGCCTATGCCACCATCGCCGGCGTTCTGGATGCATCGCTGAACGCCGTTTTCGTCTATGTGGCCGAGCGTGACGAGGCGGGGCGGCTGATCGATCTGCGCCTCAGCATGATCAACGCGGCCGGCGAGGCGCTGTCGGGGGTGCGCGCCGAAAAAGTGATCGGCAACTCCCTGCGGGGGAGCCTGCTACCCGGCGAGGAAGAGATCTTCCGCCGTGCCCGCAGCGTGGTCGAAACCGGCCGTCCCGAGCGCCTTTATCAGCTGGTCCACCGCGCAGGCCGCGACATCTGGGTCATGATCCAGACCGTCCGGCTGGGGGATGGTTGCGTGATCACGGCGGCCGACGTCACCGAAGCCCGGATCCGCGAGGCCCGGCTGCGCGAAAGCGAGGCGCGGTTGCAGGCGATGATCGGCACGGTGGGCGTGGGCATCGTCGTGCTGGATGGCGAGGGCCAGGTCACGATGATGAACGCGGCCGGCGAGCGCCTGTTCGATCGCCGGGCCGATGAGGTGGTGGGCGAGAATTTCTGCCATCTGGTGCCGAGGCCCGAAGGGCTGGAGGCTGCCGGCGACAGTGAGTGCCGCGGCTCGATCGCTGATGGCTGCGGCAGGATCCATCAGGCGATCGCCCTCAGGGCCGACGGTGCTGCGGTGCCGGTCGAGGTTTCGATCGGGTCTTTCGACACCGGTGACGGCCCGATGTATGTGGTCGCGATCGCCGACATGACCGAGCGCAACCGCTCCATGGCCGAGTTGCGCCGCGCGCGGGAAGAGGCGGATGCCGCCAATGCCGCCAAATCGGCCTTCCTCGCCAATATGAGCCACGAGATCCGCACGCCGATGAACGGTGTGACCGGCATGCTCCAGATCCTGCTCGGCACCCCCCTCGATGCCGATCAGCGGCGCTATGCCGAGGTTGCCCGCGACAGCGCCGACAGCCTGCTTGGGCTGATCGACGATATTCTCGACCTGTCCAAGCTTGAAGCCGGCCGCATGGAGCTGGAGCGCCTGCCCTTCGATCTGGAGGATCTGGTCGACGGGGTGGTGGCGATCCTGGCGCCGCGGGCGCGGGACCGCCGCATCGATCTGGCCGGCGTGGTCGACCCGTCGGCGGTCGGCAGCTGGATCGGCGATCCCACCCGTATCCGGCAGATCCTGGTCAATCTGGCAGGCAATGCGGTCAAGTTCACCGCCGCCGGCCATGTGTCGATCGAGGTCTCGGCCCTGGCCGATACGGAGGGGCGCGGGCGGTTGCGCTTCCGGGTGGAAGATACCGGCGTCGGCATCGCGGCCGATCATCTGGAGCAGCTGTTCCGGCCCTTCTCCCAGGCCGATGCCTCCGTCACCCGCCGCTTCGGCGGCACGGGGCTGGGCCTTGCGATCTGCCGTGATCTGACCGCGCTGATGGGCGGCACGATCGGGGTCGAGAGCCGCGAGGGCGAGGGCTCGGTGTTCACGGTCGAGATCGGGCTGGAGCGCGCGGCCGATCCGGCGCGCATGGCGCCCGCCCTGCCGGTGTTGACCGGCAGGCGCGCGCTGGTGGTCGATGCGGTGGAGGTCACCCGCCGCATGATCGCCCGGCAGATCGAGGCGCTGGGCATGGACTGCATCGAGGTGGGATCGGCCGGAGAGGCGCTGATCATCCTTGAGATGAGCGTTGCGGGCGAGCGGCCGGTCGATCTTGTGGTCACCGGCCTCAACCTCACCGGGCTCAGCGCGGCACGGCTGGCGCGCTGGGTGCGGCTCGATCCGGATCTGGCATCCGTGCGGATCATCGCTGCCAGCTGCGGCACGCCCGTGCCGGACGAGGAGGTTTACGACGCGGTGATGGACAAGCCGATCCGTCGGCGGGAATTTGCCGGGCTCGTCCACCGGCTGCTCGACCCCGCCGCCGCCGCTGCCCATCGCATGGCACCGGTGCCGGCCGAAGGGCCCGGCCATGGCCGCCGCCTGCTGCTGGTGGAAGACAATGCCACCAACCGCACCGTGGCGACGGTGATGCTGGAACGCCAGGGCTATGCGGTCGAAACGGCGGGGAACGGCGAGGGGGTGGAGATGCGGGTTGTCGGGGGCAGCTTCGACGTGGTGCTGATGGACATCCAGATGCCGGTGGTGGACGGTATCGAGGCCACGCGCCGCATCCGCGCCGCCGAGGCGGCCGCCTGCCTGCCGCCGGTGCCGATCGTGGCGCTGACCGCCAACGCCATGGCGGGCATGCGCGAAGAATATCTGGCGGTCGGCATGAACGACTATCTTGCCAAGCCCTTCCGGGTGGACGACCTGCTGGCCGTGGTGGCGCGCTGGTGCACCGACCGTCCGGCCGAAGGCAGCCGGCGGAGCGCACCGGCCCCCCGGGCGGCTGCCGTACCCGTGCTCGATGAAACCGCGCTCGATCAGGTCGCCGCGGTGCTGTCGGCAGAGAAGTTCGACGATCTGGTCAAAAGCTTCGTCACGGCCGGCGTGGCGCAGCTCGACGAGGTGCGCGCGGCCTGCGCCGCCCGTGATCTCGATCGCCTGCGCCGCAGCGGCCACGACATCATCTCCACCGCCGGCAATTGCGGGCTGATGCAGCTGTCGGATGCCGGCCGCCGCCTGCAGGTCGCGGCCCGCGCCGGCGATCTGGACCAGGCGGTCGAAGTGGCCGGCGAAATCCTGGATGTCGGCCCGGCCGCGATCGAGGCCATCCGCAACCGCTTCGGCTCGCCGCGGTCGGCGGCCTGACGGCGTCAGCCGGCCAGCCCGATCTCGCGCAGCCGCTCCGCCAGATAGTCGGCGGCGGTTCTCTCCGGTGCCAGCTGTACCTCAGGTCGCGGATGGATGAAGATCGGCATGGACTGGCGGGCGGTGTGGTCGCCCCGTGTCGGGTTGACCACCCGATGGGTGGTGGCGGGCAGATAGCCGGCGGTGGCGAGTGCCAGCATGTCGCCGCCATTGACCGCGATCATGCCGGCATCGCAGGGCACGGCATGCCAGCGGCCGGCGGTATCGCGCGCTTCCAGCCCCGGTTCCGAGCCCGCGACCAGCAGGGTGATCAGGTTGATGTCTTCATGCGCCGCCGCCCGAACCGCCCCGGGTTCGGCATCCTCGCCGACCGGCGGGTAGTTCAGCACCCGGAACAGCGACCGGTCCGACCCCGCCACCATCGCCGGCAGCGGCTCCGACAGCTGGTCGCGGATCGCCGCCGGCAGTTCGTCCTGAAGCCAGCCGAGCAGGGTCGTCCCCAGATCGGACAGCTGCCGGTATATTTCCCGGGTGTCGTCTGTAACTTCTGGCGGCAGGGGCGTGCCGGGATAGACGTGGAAGAACTCCTTCAGGTCCTTCACCGCCACCCCCTTGGCATTCTCCGACCGGAAGGGGAAATAGCCGCTCTGGCTGCCCGGGGCGCGGGTCCAGCGATGTTTTGCGGGGTCGGCGAAGAACCGCGCCCAGCCGTCATGCAGCCGCCGGATCAGCGCCGCATCGATCGGATGGGCGCGGAGCACCGCAAAACCGGTATCGCGCAGAGAGGCGAGGAAGCGCGCCGGCGCCTGCGGGTCGGTCATATCGATGCTGTCGATGGCGAACATGGGCCAGCTCTCTTGGGCAGACGGGTCTCTTGGGCAGACGGGGCATATACCCTAGCTCTGGCCCGAACGCCGCCCGATCGCAAGTCGGAAAGTGACGGCCTCAGCGCGCCGCCACCACCGCCGCCGCCGCGATCATCAGGCTGCCGGCGCCGCGGTTCAGCGCGCGGATCCGGGCCGGGCGGTCCAGCAGGTTGCGGGCCTTCATGCCGATCAGCACATGGCCGCCCACCACCACCACCTCGACCGCGGCGATGATCGCCAGCAGCAGGGCGGTATCGGCCACCCCCAGCGGCCGCACGCCAAGCGCGCCCGGAAGCAGTGCCAGATAAAAAATCGGCATCTTCGGGTTGCTGACATTGAGCAGGAAACCGGTGATGTACAGCCGGAATACCCCGCCCGAGGTCGCCCGCGGCTTGATCACGGGTGCGGCCCGCCACATGGAGATGCCCATCCAGACCAGATAGGCGGCGCCTGGATACTGCACGAAGGCCAGCTGTTCGTTCATGGCCTGGGCGAGCGCGTTGAAGCCGATCGCAGCCAGGATCACGAAGCCGAAAATGCTGGTCACCACGCCCGCGCCATAGGCCAGGCCGTGGGCCGGGCCGTCTGCCACGGTCTTCGACAGGATCGTGACGTTGTCGGGGCCGGGGCTGGCGGCGAACACGAAAAAGGCGATGGTGAAGGTCAGGATGGTCTGCAGATCCATGGTGCCCCTCCGTCAACTCCCGCCAGACTATGAACGGCCGCCCGGATATGAACGTCAAGAGGGTGCGATCATGTCCCCCCATCGAACCGGTCCCAGACCGGCACCCCGGCGAAACGGGCGACCAGGAAATCGATCAGCAGCCGCGACTTCGCCGCCAGATAGCGGTTGGGCGCATAGAGCGCGAAAATGTCGAGCGATGTGGGCGGATGGTCGGGCAGCACCACCGCCAGCCGGCCGGCGGCGATGTCGGGGCCGGTGATGAAGCTGGGCAGCGAGGTGATGCCGTTGCCGGCAACGGCCGCCGCGCGCAGCACCTCGCCATTGTTGCAGCACATGGCGGCATTCACATCGGTGCGGATCGTGCCGCCGTCGGGGGCGGTCAGGGTCCATTTCTGCAGGCTGGTGCTGTGGCCATAGACCAGGCAGCGATGCCGGGCCAGATCGTCCGGGCTTTGGGGCACGCCATGGGCGGCCAGATAATCCGGGGCTGCGACCAGCAGCCGGCGGCAGGGGGCCAGCCTGCGGGCGATCAGGCTTGAATCCTCCAGCTGGCCGATGCGGATGGTGACGTCGACACCTTCCTCCAGCGGATTCACGAACCGGTCCGACAGCACCATCTCGATCTTGAGATCGGGCCAGAGCCCGGCGAAGTCGGCGATCGCTTCGGCCAGATGCAGGGTGCCGAAGGACATGGGCGCGTTCAGCTTCAGCGTGCCGCGCGGCTGGTCGTGAAGCTGCGCCACCTGCAATTCGGTCTCGTCGATCGCGGCCAGGATGTCCAGGCAGCGTTCGTAATAGGCGCGGCCGGCATGGGTGGGGCTCACCCTGCGGGTGGTGCGGTCCAGAAGCCGGGCGCCCAGCAGATGTTCAAGCTCCGCCACCGCCTTGCTGATCGCGGATCGGGTGAGGCCCAGCTTGCGCCCGGCTTCGGCGAAACTGCCGGTCGTCACCACCTTGGTGAAGGCCTGCATCGCATCCAGCTTGTCCATGAACGCCCTCGTCCGCGTGGGTCCCGCCCATGGGATAGCATCTCGGGGCGTCGCCTGCGAGCGGATCAGCCCATGCCGAGCAGATGGTAGATGCGTTTTGTATAGGCGCCGAATTCCGGCGTTGCCTTCATGTCCAGCGTCCGCGGATGGGGCAGATCGATCGGGAAATGATCGGCCATCCGCGCAGGGCCGGCGGTCAGCACCGCGCATTGCGAGCCCAGGAACACGGCCTCCTGGATCGAATGGGTCACGAAGATGATGGTCTTGCGGCTCTCCCCCCAGATCCGCAGCATCTCCAGATTCATCTTCTCGCGGGTCAGTGCGTCCAGCGCACCGAAGGGTTCGTCCATCAGGATCAGCTTGGGGTCGTGGACCAGCGCCCGGGCGATGGCCGCGCGCTGCTGCATGCCGCCCGACAGCTCGTAAGGGTATTTGGTCTCGAAGCCCGACAGGCCGACCATGGCCAGCAGCTCGCGCGCCCGCGCCTCGGCCTCGCGCCGGGGCAGGCCCAGGATCTGCGCCGGCAGGATCACGTTCTGCAGGATGGTGCGCCATTTCAGCAGCAGGGCCTGCTGGAACACCATGCCGACATCGCGGCCGGGGGTGAAGGCGGAGGTGGCGTTGCCGATGCGGACCTCGCCCTCTTCGGCATCATGCAGCCCCGCCAGGATCTTGAGCAGGGTGCTCTTGCCGCAGCCCGAGGGGCCGACCAGCGAGACCATCTCGCCCTCGTTCACATCCATGGTCACATCCGAGACCGCGACGAATTCGCGGGTGCCGGTGCGATAGACCTTGCGCACACCCTTCAGCCGGATCAGCGGCTCGGGCGTGGTGTCGATGCGGGCGGCGTTTGCGGTCATGACAGCCAGCGCTCCAGGTTTTCGGCCACGAAGGCATCGTCGGACAGATCGGCATGCATCCGGCACACCCGGTCGAGTTCCGCGGCCTGGCCCGGGCTCAGCCCCTCTTCCGGGTCCAGGCACCAGATGCCGTCCAGCAGGCCCTGGCGGCGCAGGATCTCGTGACAGCCGGCGATGCAGCCGTGGAAGTCGTTCGCGACGTCGAAGAAGGCGGCGTTGCAGTCGGTGACGCGGGAATCGAGCGCCAGCAGATCGGCCGGCACGTCGCCGCCATCGGCTGCGGCCTTCAGACGCTCCAGCATCAAAACCGCCTGCCTGGTCCAGACCGACCAATGGCCCAGCAGCCCGCCGCGGAAGCGCAGCGTCACCGGCGCGCCGTCGCGCATCACCGTGAACGGGGTCAGCAGGTCGAGCACGATATGGTCGTCATTGCCGGTATAGAGCGTCACCCGATCTTCCGCCCGCGCCGCGACCACGCCGCGGATCACGTCGAGCGTGCGATAGCGGTTGAAGGGGGCGACCTTGATCGCGATCACATTGTCGATCGCCGCGAACCGCGACCAGAAATCGGCATCCAACGACATGCCGCCGACCGCAGGTTGCAGGTAGAAGCCGATCAGCGGGATCTCTTCCGCAACCCGGGCGCAATGGGCGATCAGCGCGTCGGTGTCCTGGCCCGCCATCGCCGCCAGGCTCAACAGCCCGGCATGATAGCCCAGCCCCGCCGCCGTCCGTGCCTCGGCCACCGCCTGACCGGTGGGGCCGGCCAGGCCCGCCACCATCACCAGCGGCCGGTCGGTCCAGGCCCGCGCATCGGCCATGGCCGCACTCAGCACCGGTTCGTACAGCCCCACATCGCGGATCGCGAACTGGGTGGTGTGCACGCCGACCGCCAGCCCGCCGGCGCCGGCATCGACATAATAGCGGGTCAGCGCCCGCTGGCGGCGCCGGTCGAAACGCCGGTCACGGTCCAGCGCCAGCGGGTGCGCCGGAATCGCGGTGCCGGTCCGGATCCGCTCCAGGATCTCCGGCGGCAGGGTCGAGCGGTGCAGGGTCATCGGACGTCATCCTCGAAGGAGGCCATTACCCGAATTCGGGGCCGGCGGCAGCATAAAGGTGAGCGGGGGTGCCAAGCGGCGTCGCCTGGGCCAGCGCCATGCGCAGGAACGGGCGGCGGGGCGTGAAGCCCCGGGCTCGCAGCAGGTCGGCGAGGCCGGCATGATGGTCGGCAAGATCGATGATCACCGGGCCCGAGACGGCCGCGATGGCCGCCTCGATCAGCCGCGCCGCCGTGCTCTCGTCCTCCGCGACCACCGGCCCGATCTGGGTGGCGATCCGGCCGGGGCGGCCCAGGGCGAAGCCGCTGCCCGCCTCTGCGATCAGCGCCGGTGCGCCGCTGGCGGCAAGCCCGGCGAGCAGGGCCGGGCGGGGGGCACCGAGCGCCGCGGCATCGGCCTCTGCGATCCGGGGCAGGTCGGCAGGGCCGATGTTGCGCATCCCCCCGGCCGCCCTGCCGCCGCCGGCGCCGTCCCATCGGGTCAGGCCGAACCAGGGCAGGAAGCCCAGCGGGCGGTAGACCCGTTCCCCTGCCGGTGTTGCATCCAGCACCGGCAGCAGGCCCCGTGCGCGGCAATGGTCCAGGCAGACCTTCAGGATCTGCGTGCCGAGCCCGCCGCCCCGCCGGTCGCCCCGGACCAGCACCATGCCGATCCAGGCGACCCGCGGCCCATGGGCGATCACCGCGCCGGTTGCGACCGGCGTTCCGCCCTCGGTGATGCCGAAAACCGTGCCCGACCGGAAGAAGGTCATCCAGTCGGCGGCGGTCTGGTTCCAGCCGGCCTCGGCCGAGAGCGCCCGGCAGTCATCAAGGGCGTGGGGGGCAAGTGCGTGGGGGGCAGGGGCGTGGGGGGTGAGCGGCGCCGGCTCAGTAGGTGCCATCCCGCACCTCGAACCGGGTCGGCTTGCCGAAGGCCGGGCGTTCCGCCGCCACCCAGTCCGCCACCCAGTCGATCATCCGGCTGAGCGGCACCAGCGGGTAACCGAACAGGCCGGCCGCCTGTGCCGTGTTGGTGAGCCAGGCGGTCGGCGCCTCGCAGCCGGTGATCACCGCGTCGCGGCCCAGCCGTTCGGCGAAGCTGCGCGCCAGCCAGCGCACCGCGATGGTCTCGGGCCCCGAGACGTTGATCGGGCTGGTGGGATCGGTGCAATGGGCCAGGCAGCGCAGCGCCTGGGCATTGGCATCGCCCTGCCAGATCACGTTGACATGGCCCATGGTCACGTCGACCGGCTCGCCGTCGCGGACCTTGCGGGCCACGTCGAACAGCACGCCATAGCGCAGATCCACGGCATAGTTCAGCCGGAACAGCCGGCCCGGGGTGCCGTAGCGTTCCGAGAAATGGCCGAAGATCCGCTCGCGCCCGATGCAGGAAAAGGCGTATTCGCCGGGCGGGTTCAGGATGCTGTCTTCCGTCGAGCCCTGGCTCGACACGTCGACGAAGGGATAGACGCAGCCGGTGGAGAAGGCGACGATCCGGCTGTCGCGGAAATGTTCGGCCACCATCGACGGCACATGGACGTTCATCGCCCAGGTCAGGTTGGCGGAGCCGGTGGCGCCGAATTTGCGGCCGGCCATGAACACCACATTGCGCAGCCGGGGCAGGGCGGCGATGGCGTCGCGGTCCATCAGATCGCAGGCGATCGTCTCGACGCCATGGGCTTCAAGGCTGTCGCGCAGGCCCGGCTCGCTGAACCGGGCGACGCCGATCACGCGCTTGTCCGGTGCGGCATTGCGGGCGAGGCGGGCGAGCGTCGGGCCCATCTTGCCGCCGACGCCCAGCACCATGATGTCGCCGTCGATCGAGGCGAGGTCGGCGCCGAGCGCACGCGACGGGCGGGTCAGGAAGTCGTCCAGCGCCTCGGGGCCGTCGAAACGGTCGGGGAAGGCGGCGTCGTCGAGCCAGACGGTCATTTCATCCTCGCATCCTTGGGGAGGAACAGGTGTTCGGCGGCGAGCACCGCGAGATAAAGGGCGAGGCCGAGCAGGGTCAGCATCACCACCGCCATGAACATGGCGGGCGTGTCGAGCGAGGCCTGAACCTGGATCATCAGATAGCCGAGGCCGCGTTCCGAGGCGATGAATTCACCCACCACCGCGCCGGCCACGGCCAGGATCGCGGCCACCTTCATGCCCGAGAACAGATAGGGCAGGGCGCCCGGCAGCTGGATGTAGCGGAAGGCCTGCCAGCGCGAGCCCTTAAGCGAGCGCACCAGGTCGAGCAGGTCGGGCTCCACTTCCTTCAGGCCGCGCGCGGTGGTCAGCAGGATCGGGAAGAAGCAGAGCAGGAAGGTGATGAGGATGTTGGTGCCGATGCCGTAGCTGAACCAGACGATCACCAGCGGCCCCAGCGCCACCTTGGGGATCATGTTCAGCGTCACCAGCAGCGGAAACACCAGCAGGGTCAGCGGTTTCGACCACGAGAAGGCGAGGGCGAGCGCCACCCCCACCACCACCGACAGCGCATAGCCGCCGAAGATCTCGGCCGCGGTCACCGCCGTATTGCCGAGCCAGTCATAGCCCTCGCCGCCGAGCGTGGCGAGGACGGCAGCCGGGGACGGCAGGATGAAGGCGGGCAGGTCTGCCAGGCGGACCGTCAGCTCCCAGAGCGCGATCGCGCCCAGATGGACGGCGACGACCGCCGCCTGGCGCCGGCGTGCCGCCGCCCGTTCGGCCTTCACCTCGGCCGCCGCACCCGCGCTGCGGGCGTCCTCCTCCACGAGGCTGGTCATGACATGCGTCCCTCTTCGAACAGGAGCTGGCCCATGGCGACGGGGCGTCCGGTTCCCTCGGCCCCCGCATCCCTCGACCACGGATCGAGGCTAAAACGGCCCGGTTATCGAGTCAACTAAACAGTTGACTGAATCTCACGAGGTGCGGCCGGCACCGGCCGCAGGGCGGAGAGCACGAAATCGATGACATGCCGCCGCCGCCTGGAGACCTCGCGGGCCGAATCCAGATTGGTGCCGAAGATGGCGGACAATGTGTGGTTGTTGGCAAAGAAGAAATAAGCGAGGCCGGCGATCGAGATATAGACGTTGATCGCATCCATGTCGTCGCGGAACACGCCGTCACGGGCGCCGCGGGTCAGGGTTTCTTCAATCATCACGATCAAGGGCGAATGCATTGCCTGAATCTGGGGGGCATCCTTGATATGCCGGGCCTGGTGGCGGTTCTCGTCGTTGAGCAGGGCGACCAGTTCGGGATGTTCGGCCAGATGATCGAAGGAGAAGCCGACCAGGCGTTCCATCGCCGCCACCGCCGGCAGGTCGGCCAGATGCAGCGCCTGTTCACGCGCGCGGATCTCGCCATAGACCTGTTCCAGCGCGGCGCGGAACAGGTCTTCCTTATTGCCGAAGTGATGATAAACCAATTGCTTGTTGACCCCGGCCCGCTGCGCGATCTCGTCGACCCGCGATCCGGCCAGGCCCTTGTCGGCGAATTCGGCGATCGCGGCGCTGAGCAAAGCGCGCCGTGTCGCCTCGGGATCGCGCTTCTGGCGAGCGGGGCGCTTGTCGTTCATCCGCGGGGAGTCGTTCATCGGGGCCACTTCCAGATTATCAACCAACCAGTTGATTTAACATTGCCCGGCGCCGGGGTGAAGCGCTAAGCTCGTCCGCGACAGGGCCGTAATGCCTTCCTTAGCACAATGGAAGCGGCGGTGCCGATCAGGGAAAAGTCTGGCCTCACCGGGAAAAGTCAGGGAGTTGAAGGGCATGAAGATCACGGAGACCTCCGCAGCCGTTGCCGTCGCCATGGTCGCGACGGTCTGGGCACAGCCGGCCGCGGCGGCGGAACAGGTCGATCTGGTGCTGAACTGGGTGCCGACCGCCGACCATTCGCCCTATTACTACGCCAAGGCCCAGGGCTGGTATGAAGAGGCGGGCATCGATCTCGACATCCAGACCGGCAAGGGCTCGGGCGTTTCGGCCCAGCGTGTCGGCGCCGGGGCGTCGAAGATCGGCATCGCCGACATGGCGACGGCCCTGCTGGCGAAAAGCAAGGGCGCCGATCTCACCGCGGTGATGGTGGTCTATGCCAACTCCCCGCAAGGGTTCTACTGGTTGAAAAGCCGCGGCATCACCGGCCCTGCCGACTTTCCCGGCCACAAGATCGGCAACCCGCCGAGCGATGCCTCGCGGGTGATGTGGCCGGCCTTCGCGCAGAAGGTGGGGATCGATCCCGGCTCGGTCAGCTTCGTGAATGTCAGCCCGCAGGCCAAGATGGCCTCGCTCAAGAGCGGCGCGATCGACGTCACCACCGATTTCTATAACGAGCACGACCTGAAGCTGCGCGAGTTCGGCGATGATCTGGGCTTCGTGGCCTGGCGCGATATCGGCATCAACCCCTATGGCAATGCGATCATCGTCAATGGCGGTTTCCTGAAGGACAAGCCCGAGGTGGTGAAGGCCTTCACCCGGGTCAGCCAGCGTGCCTTCGCCGCCTGCGTCCAGGACGTCACCCCCTGCCTTCAGGCCCTGCTGGCCGCCGCATCGGGGTTGACCGAAGCCAATCAGCGCGACCAGTGGAACCGGGTGAAAGAACTGATGCGCGACCCGACCACCACCGGCACGGCACTCGGCGCCTTCAGCCCTGAGCGGGTTGCGGCCGACTACCAGCTGGTCGAGACCTATTTCGGCATCGAAAAGCCCTTCGACGTGACCAGCGCCTATACCAACGACTTCCTGGACCCCGGGATCCGCATGACCGCGGAGTGACCGGCACGATTGTATCCATTTCAGACGCAGTCCGGCCGAAATCGGCCGGATTGTGGGATGTGGTGGTCGGGTCTATCTTCCTCTCAACGGTCCCGCGGTGGACCTCCCGCAAGCAGGGGAAACAGGATCATGACCACCATCATCCGTCGTGCAGAAGACCGGGGCCATGTCGATTTCGGCTGGCTGAACAGCCATCACAGCTTCTCCTTCGGGCATTATTTCGACCCGAACCACATGGGCTTCGGCCCGCTGCGGGTGATCAACGACGACCGGGTGGCCCCGGCCGGCGGCTTCCCCACCCATCCGCATCGCGACATGGAGATCATCTCCTATGTTCTGGAGGGCGGGCTTGAGCATCGCGACAGCCTGGGCACCGGCTCGGTGATCCGCCCGGGCGACGTGCAGAGGATGAGCGCGGGCACCGGCATCCGGCACAGCGAGTTCAACGCCTCGCGCACCGAGCCGGTGCATTTCCTGCAGATCTGGATCATCCCCGAGGCCGAGGGGCTGGCCCCCGGCTACGAACAGAAGACCTTTGCCGAGGCCGAGAAGACCGGCCGGCTGCGTCTGGTCGGCTCCCGCACCGGCCGCGAGGGCTCCATCACCATCCATCGTGATGTCGACCTCTATGCCGGGCTTCTGCCGGAAGGCGCCGCCGCCAGCCATGATCTGGCCCAGGGCCGCATCGCCTGGGTCCAGGTCGCCCGCGGCAGGGTGAAGCTGGGCGACGAGGTGCTGAAGGAAGGCGACGGCGCCGCCATCACCGGCGGCCGCATCGACCTTGCCGGGCTCGACGGCGCCGAGGTGCTGGTCTTCGACATGGCGGCGTGACGCCGGGCATATCATGGCGCCCGCCCCGAATCGGGAACGGGTCGGATCGTGCAATCCGGCGCGGGCGTCTTCTTGCGTGTTGCGGGCCATGATCCGGACCGGGGGCTTCGAAAATCGGCCGCGGCGGGTCATGAATGGAATTGAAGCGCGGCGACCCGGCTTACATAGTGTGGTATACCGTGCCCGCCGTCCCCGGGGCCGATTTCCGGGGCGGTACACAAGAAGCCCATATGCGCGCCCGTCTCCGCGCGCCGCGTCCTTGAGGATCCCCCATGCCCGCCTATCGTTCCCGCACCACCACCCATGGCCGCAACATGGCCGGCGCCCGCGGCCTGTGGCGCGCGACCGGCATGAAGGACGAGGATTTCGGCAAGCCGATCATTGCCGTGGTCAACTCCTTCACCCAGTTCGTGCCCGGCCATGTGCACCTCAAGGATCTGGGGCAGATGGTGGCGCGCGAGATCGAAAGCGCGGGCGGTGTCGCCAAGGAATTCAACACCATCGCGGTCGATGACGGTATCGCCATGGGCCATGACGGCATGCTGTATTCGCTGCCCTCGCGCGAGCTGATCGCCGACAGCGTCGAATACATGGTCAATGCCCATTGCGCCGATGCGATGGTCTGCATCTCCAACTGCGACAAGATCACCCCCGGCATGCTGATGGCGGCGCTGCGCCTCAACATTCCGGTGGTCTTCGTCTCGGGCGGGCCGATGGAGGCCGGCAAGGTGGTGCTGGGCGGCGAGAAGAAGGCGCTGGATCTGGTCGATGCCATGGTCGCCGCCGCCGACGACCGGATTTCGGAAGAGGACGTCAAGGTCATCGAGCGGTCGGCCTGCCCGACCTGCGGGTCGTGCTCGGGCATGTTCACCGCCAATTCGATGAACTGCCTGACCGAGGCGCTGGGCCTGTCGCTGCCGGGCAACGGCTCGACGCTCGCCACCCATGCCGACCGCAAGCGGCTGTTCCTGGAAGCCGGCCATCTGATCGTCGATCTGGCCCGGCGCTATTACGAACAGGACGATGCCACCGCTCTGCCGCGCAGCATCGCCACCCGGGCGGCGTTCGAGAATGCCATGACGCTGGACATCGCCATGGGCGGGTCGACCAACACCGTGCTGCACCTGCTGGCCGCCGCACAGGAAGGCGAGGTCGATTTCACCATGGCCGATATCGACCGGCTGTCGCGGCGGGTGCCGGTGCTGTGCAAGGTGGCGCCCGCCGTCAGCCATGTGCATATGGAAGACGTCCACCACGCCGGCGGCATCATGGCGATCCTGGGCGAGCTGGACCGTGCGGGCCTGCTGGATACCTCGGTGCCGACGGTCCATGCCGAGACGCTGGGCCATGCGCTCGACCGCTGGGACGTGAAGCGGACAGATGCCGTCTCGGTGCATGATTTCTACCGTGCCGCCCCCGGCGGCGTGCCGACCCAGACCGCCTTCAGCCAGGATCGCCGCTTCGATGCCGTCGATCTGGATCGCGCGGCCGGCGTCATCCGCGATGTCGACCATGCCTATTCGAAGGATGGCGGCCTGGCGGTGCTGTTCGGCAACATCGCGCTCGACGGCTGCATCGTGAAGACGGCGGGTGTGGACGAGTCTATCCTCACCTTCAAGGGCCCGGCGCGGATCTTCGAAAGCCAGGATGCGGCGGTGTCCGGCATTCTGGGCGGCAGGGTTGCCGCCGGCGATGTGGTGCTGATCCGCTATGAAGGCCCGCGCGGCGGCCCGGGCATGCAGGAAATGCTCTATCCGACCAGCTACCTCAAGTCCAAGGGCCTGGGCAAGACCTGCGCGCTGGTGACCGATGGCCGGTTCTCGGGCGGGTCCTCGGGCCTGTCGATCGGCCATGTCTCGCCGGAAGCGGCCGAAGGCGGCGCCATCGGCCTGGTGGAAGAAGGCGACATCATCGAGATCGACATCCCCGCCCGCCGCATCCATCTGGCGGTCGACGACGACACCCTGGCCGCGCGGCGTGCGGCGCAGGAGGCGAAGGGCTGGAAGCCCGCCCAGCCGCGCGCCCGCAAGGTGTCGAAGGCGCTGCAGGCCTATGCCATGCTGACCACCAGCGCAGCCCGGGGGGCGGTGCGCCGGATCCCCGCCGCGGACTGATCCCTCCGCCCGGTCCTGACGGCTGCGAACCCCCGCCATCGGCTGCGATGGCGGGGGTTCCTGCGTCTGTCGCCGGATCATTCTGCGATATGTATAGGCAATTGACGCCGGGCGATCCGCTGTGCTGCTATGAGTTTACGCAAAGCAACGACCCGCGGCACGATCCGCGGGCGCAGGGGTGACCGGGTCAGGACCATCAGTGTCCGTTCACATACGGGGGACCAGTTCATGAAGCTTCGTCGGACTATCGGCATGGCCGCCGCCATGGCCGGTCTGGCGGCCGTGGCGATCGCCGCGCCCGCCTCCGCCGAGACCACAAAGGTGACCATCGGCCTGTCGGGCTGGACCGGCTTCGCGCCGCTGACGCTGGCGAAAGAGGCCGGCATCTTCGAAAAGCACGGGCTGGACGTCACCCTGAAGAAGATCCCGCAGGCCAGCCGGCATCTGGCGCTCGCCTCGGGCGACATCCAGTGCGCGGCGACGACCGTTGAGACCTGGATCGTGTGGAATGCCAACGGCGTGGCTGCGAAGCAGATCTTCCAGATGGACAAGTCCTATGGCGCCGACGGCATCGCGGTGCGTGGTGGCGTGAACGGGTTCGCCGATCTGAAGGGCAAGACGGTCGCGGCCTCGGCGCCCGGCACCTCGCCCTATTTCCTGCTCGCCTGGATGCTGCACAAGAACGGCATGAAGATGTCGGATGTGAAGGTGGTGAACATGGAGCCGGGGCCGGCGGCCCAGGCCTTCGTCGCCGACCAGAACGATGCGGCGATGACCTACGAGCCCTATCTCTCCACCGTCCGCAACGCCCCCGACAAGGGCAAGATCCTGGCGACCACGCTGGATTATCCGGCGGTGATGGATACCGTCGGCTGCACCCCGGCCTTCCTGTCGGAAAACCCCGCCGCCGGCAAGGCGCTGGCCGACAGCTATTTCGCGGCGCTTGAGATGATCGCGGCCGAGAAGGACAAGGCCTATGGCATCATGGGCGCCGATGTGAAGCAGACCGCCGAGGCCTTCGGCAATTCGGCGCAGTATCTGCGCTGGCAGGACAAGGCGGCGAACCAGGCCTTCTTCGAGGGCGAGTTCAAGACCTTCTCGGCCGAGGCGGCCGATCTGCTGCTCGAAATCGGCGTGATCAAGCAGAAGCCGGATCTCGACGCCATCGTCGACACCAGCTACATCAAGTAACACGTGGCCGGTGATTCGCGGGGGGGTGATCCGCGGGGGGGTGGGGGCACGGCCCTCCGCCCCCTCCATCCGCGGCCTCCGTCGCTGTCTCTCTCCGACCCAAAGACCTGGTTGAACCCATGCTCCGACCTTTCGAGCCGGTCAGCCCGCGCACGCGGATCCTGCTCGGCATCGGCTTTTTCGTGCTGTTCACGGCCGGCTGGGCGGTGGCGACCTTCGGCGGCTTCGTCTCGCCGACCTTCCTTGCCGATCCGCTCACCATGCTCGCCGATGGCTGGTCGCTGCTGGCCGACCAGGGCTTCCTGTCCGATATCGGCATGACCGTCTGGCGGGTGGTGGGCGGCTTCGCCATGGCCGCCGTCATCGCCGTGCCGCTCGGCATCGCCATGGGCGCCTACAAGCCGATCGAGGCGCTGTTCGAGCCTTTCGTCTCCTTTGCCCGCTATTTGCCGGCCTCGGCCTTCGTGCCGCTGCTGATCCTCTGGGCCGGCATCGGCGAGATGCAGAAGCTGCTGGTGATCTTCATCGGCTCGGTCTTCCAGATCACCCTGATGGTGGCGGTGCAGGTCGGCGCCACCCGGCGTGATCTGGTCGAAGCGGCCTATACCCTGGGTGCGCGTGACCGCGGCATCCTCCGCCGGGTGCTGCTGCCGGCCAATGCCCCCGACATCGCCGAGACCCTGCGCCTGGTGCTGGGCTGGGCCTGGACCTATGTCATCGTGGCCGAGCTGATCGGCGCCTCCTCGGGCATCGGTTACATGATCATCAACTCCCAGGCGCTGATGGCCACCGGCCAGATCATCTTCGGCATCATCGTCATCGGCGTGATCGGGCTGATTTCCGACGTGTTGTTCAAGCTGGCGAATCGCCGTCTCTTCGCATGGCGGCTGGCATGAGCGGCGGGCTGATCGTCGAGAACGTCAGCCGCACCTTTCCGGGTGTGCGCGGCGGCAAGCCGACGCTGGCGCTCCAGCCCACCGATCTGGTGGTGCCGGACAATGATTTCGTGTCGATCCTGGGGCCGTCGGGCTGCGGCAAGTCGACCCTGCTCAGGATCATCGCCGGGCTCGACCGGCCGTCGACCGGGCGGGTGACGCTCGACGGGCGTGAGATCACCGGCCCCGGCGCCGATCGGGGCATGGTCTTCCAGTCCTACACTCTGTTTCCCTGGCTGACCGTCGAACAGAATATCGGCTTCGGCCTGCGCGAGAAGGGCATGGCAGAGGCGGAGCGGCGCGAGATCGTCGGGCGCTTCATCGATCAGGTCGGGTTGCGCGGCTTCGAAAATCACTGGCCCAAGCAGCTCTCGGGCGGCATGCAGCAGCGCACCGCCATCGCGCGGGCGCTGGCCAACGACCCCAAGATCCTGCTGCTCGACGAGCCCTTCGGCGCGCTCGACAACCAGACCCGCGGGCTGATGCAGGAACTCCTTCTCGGCATCTGGGAAAGCGCCCGCAAGACCGTCATCTTCGTCACCCACGACATCGAAGAGGCGATCTTCGTGGGCTCGCGCGTCATCACCATGTCGGCCCGCCCCGGCCGGATCAAGGCGATCACGCCGGTGCCGCTCGCCCATCCGCGCCATTACACCGTCAAATCCAGCCCGGACTTCAGCGAACTCCGCGCAAAGCTGACCGAGGAGATCCGGGCGGAGGCGATCCGGGCGGCGGGGGATCATTGATCGCAGCCCCCGTTACCGGGGGGGCTTGTCGTGGAGCGCGGGCGAGCTTATTGTCATTCAAGTGAATGACACCCGGCCTCTCGCGGCAGGAGGATAGAATGGCGGTCACGGCTCTGGTTCAGGCGCGCATCGACGCCGAGGTGAAGGAGAAGGCGAGTGCGGTGCTCGACGGTGTCGGGCTCACCCTCTCGGATGTCGTGCGCATCGTCCTGACCCGGGTGGCGCGGGAAGGGGCATTGCCCCCCGGCCTCGTCACCGATCCGGCCACCCATGATGCCTGGTTCCGCGCCCGGGTGCAGGAGGCGCTCGACGACACGGCCGGCGATCTCTCTCATGACGAGGTGAACGCCCGTCTTGCCGCCCGCCGGGAGGCAGCGCTCCGGCGGGCCGGCGGCGCGTGAGGATCATCTGGTCCCGCTTCGCGGCCCTGGACCGCGAGCGGATTTTCGACCGCATCGCCGCGCATGATCTTGGCGCGGCGATCGGTATCGATGAACGAATTCAGCAGCAGTCGTCGGATCTGGCCCGGTTCCCGCAGCGGGGCCGGCCGGGCAGGATCCCCGGGACCCGCGAACTGGTCATCCACGGCACGCCTTACATCCTGGCCTATCGGCCGGGTGAAGAGACCGTCCGGCTCCTGCGCCTGCTGCACGGCGCCCAGCTCTGGCCCGACGAGCTGGAGTAACGGCCCGTCGCGCGATTGCCGTCGTCACTTCCGCCCCGCCTCGATCATCGTCCGCAGCGGCTCGGCCGCAAGAGCGGCTTCGATCTTTTCCCGGCCGGGGGTTTCGGGCAGGGCCTCGCGCAGATTGCGGGCATGGGCTTCGGGCAGGCGCGGCGGCATCATCGGCTCGTAAGGGTCGACGATCGCATCGATGACCACCGGGCCGGGGGTGGCGAGTGCCTGGTCCAGCACCGCATCCACCTGGTCCGGGTCGGATATCGTGAAGCCACGCCCGCCCATGGCCTCGGCGGCTTTGGCGAAATCGATCGGCTGCAGCTCGCAGGCGAATTGCGGATTGCCCAGGAACATCATCTGCTCCCAGGCGATCTGGTTGAGCATGCCGTTGCGGATCACCAGCAGCTTCAGGTTCAGCCCGTGGCGCACGGCGGTGGAGAACTCGCCCAGCTGCATGGCGAAGCCGCCATCGCCGACGATCGCGAAAACCGGCCGGTCGGGATAGGCCAGACCGGCCGCAATGGCATAGGGCAGGCCGCAGGCCATGGAGGCGAGCGTGCCCGAGACGGCGTAATCCTGCCCGGGACCCAGCGGCACATGCCGGGCGGCAAGCTCGGTGTTCTGGCCGCTGTCACTGGTCAGGATCGCCTCGGGCGGCAGCCGCCGGCCCAGCGCGCCCACCACCACCTGCGGCTTCATCGGCACGTCGTCCTGGCGCTCGGCCGCGCGCATCATCTCGCGCCAGCGCGCCATGCCGTCCTGGGCGCGTTTCAGGAAGCTGCGATCCTGCTTGCGCTCCAGCTTCTGGTTCAGCAGATGCAGGCTTTCGGCCGCATCCCCCACCAGCCCGGCCTCCACCGGATAGCGCAGGCCGATGCGCTCGCCGTCGCGATCGATCTGCACCGCCCGTGCCTGGCCCGGTTCCGGATAGTATTCGATATAGGGAAAGGTCGATCCCACGATCAGCAGGGCATCGCAGCCCTCCATCGCTTCCTCGGACGGCAGGGTGCCGAGCATGCCGATGCCGCCGGTCGAATGCGGGTGGTCGTCGGGCAGGATCGCCTTGCCCAGCAGCGCCTTGGCTACCGGCGCGGCCAGCAGGTCGGCGGTCTTTTCAAGCTCTGAAACCGCACCGGCGGCCCCCTGGCCGACCAGGATCATCACCCGTTCCGCCCGGTTCAGGACCGAGGCCGCCAGCTCCACCTGATCGGGATCGGGCAGGCTGCGGCCGTGGAAGCGGCGGTTCGACACATGGCCCGGCCGGTTGCGCGACGATCGCGGGCTGTCTTCCAGCCTCTGACCCTGCATGTCGGCCGGGATCGACAGATGGGCGACGCCGCGGCGGGTCAGCGCCGCGCGGCAGGCGAGACCGGCCACCGTCTCCATATGCGCGGCATCGGCGACCCTGGTGTCGAAGACCGCGATATTGCCGATCATCCGCGTGAGGTCGATATCCTGCTGGGTGAAGCTGTCGATCAGGTCATGGGCCTGCATGCCGGTGATCGCCAGCACCGGCGCCTGATCGAGCGCCGCATCGCACAGCCCGGTGATCAGATGGGTGCCGCCGGGACCGGAGGTCGCCAGGCAGACGCCGAGCTTCCCGGTGAATTTGGCATGGGCGGACGCCATGAAGGCGGCGCTTTCTTCATGCCGGGTCTGGATGAAGCGGATCCTGTCCTGACGGGTGCGCAGCGCCTCCATGACGCCGTTGATGCCGTCGCCCGGCAGGCCGAAGACGGTATCCACCTCCCAGGCGATCAGGGTCTCGACCAGGATGTCGGCGGCGGTGAGGGCGGGGGAGGGGGCGGTCATCGGGCGATCTCCGATCTGCGGGGATGTCCCGGGCGAACGCCCGGGGGCCGCGCATGTTCCTCGAAATGTTCTCTGGAAACCTTCCGGCATATGTGGCGTTCTGTCGTCGTGCCCGCCGTATCGCTGACCGCCCCGTTATGTCATCGGAAAGGACGACGCCATGCCGTCACAGATCCACGGCTTTACCGCAGCCCTCACTGCGATGCTGATGATCGCGGCCGCCCCCGCCATTGCCGCCGAGGCCGAGACCATCCGCGCGAAAGCGCGTTTCATCGGCCTCTCGGGCGAAGAAACCGGCACCGCCACCCTCACCGGCACTGCGCGCGGCGTGCTGATCCAGGCCGAGGTCCGGGACCTGCCGGCCGGGCAGTGGGTCGCCTTTCACATCCATGAAGGCGGGACCTGCGATGCGGCCGACCACCACAAATCGGCCGGCGGCCATTTCAACCCGGGCAACACGGCCCATGGTTTCCTGGCCGAAGGCGGGCCGCATGCCGGCGACATGCCCAACCAGATGGTCGGCGCCGACGGCACGCTTCACGCCGAGGCCTTCAACCCGATGGTCCGGCTCGACGACGGCCCGAACGGCATTCGCGGCCGGACGCTGATGATCCATGCCGGCCGCGACGACCACCGCAGCCAGCCCTCGGGCAATGCCGGCGACCGGCTGGCCTGTGCGGTGATTGAGTGACGCGCGTCACCCATAGACGACAATCGTCACAGGAATGGCCGTGCTCGTGGACCCGGTGCCAAAGCCGTACATCATAATCTCGATTTCCACCCAGTCGGTGGTTTTCGTGATAGCCAGCATCGGGATCTGAGGGTTGGCGTCGGGGCTCGAATCGAGATAGATGCCTGGCGCCTGGGCTTGCACGACATAGTTGGTGTTCGGCCTTGGGTTCGTGAATATCGCTCGAACCTTGCCGCTGACTCGGGAAATCGACGAGAAGCCCAACCGGTAGTCATCCGGATCGGTGGATCCAACCGCCGTCACCGGCGACAGGGCGTTGATGGCGGCCTTCACCCCGGCTGGCGTGGCAAGCTTCGTCGCATTCGTCCCGGTCTGCATCTCGGCCGTGGTGGCGAGCCGGGCATCGATGGCGCCCTTCACGCGGCGCGGTGTTGCGACGCTGGCGGCTGCGGTTCCCGCCGTCATCTCGGCCGCGGTCGCCTCGGTCACGGTAACGGTCACGTCGCCGCCGAGCGCGCCCCCGCCGGTGACCAGGCCGCCTGCGATCACCCGGCGACTGTCGGGCACGTGATCGGCCAGCAGGGTGTCGCGGGTCACGGCCCGGAGTGCATTTTCTGCCGTATCGTGCACCAGCAGCCGCGTGCTGCCGGTGGTATCGGCGGCCGTCGGGGTGCCGGCAATGTCCACGCTGAGCGTGCGATCAGCGTCCAGGCTGCCGCCGCCGGTGAGCCCCGCCCCGGTATCCACCCGGCGGGTGCGCGGCACCGGCGTGACCAGATCGGCGCCGGCCAGGGCACCACTCTCGTCCACATACACCGCCCGCGAAGCCGGCAGCACCGAGAAGACCAGCTTCTCGCCGGCCGGCAGGTTGATCAGCCCGGTGGTGCCGTTGGAATTCGACAGCACCGTCACCCGTTCCAGCTGGTTGCCGGTCACGATGCCCTGGCCGATTTCCCAGATCCCGTCTTCGGGGGCCAGGATCTCGTAGAACACCGGACCGTCGCCGCGGGCGGACAGCGGGGCAAGGCCGGTGGGCGGGGGCAGCAGCTGCAGTGCCCCGGTGCCCTCGGTGGTGGTGGTCTGATAGCCGCGATCGACAAGCATCACAGAAGCTCCCGGATGGTCAGGGACGTGGAATGGAACAGGGGATCGGTGCGGATGAAGCCGCCATGGGCGGCGATGCGTCCGATCATGCCCTCGCGCGGCCAGTCGCCGAGCGGGGCCGGCACGCACAGCACCGGCCGGGTCAGGCCGCGGTCGAACAGCCGATCGATGGCGGCCTGCCGGTCGCCGGCGGTCATAGAGAAGTCGAACACCAGGCTGCGGCGCTTCGGGCCCTGATCGACCCATTCGGCGCCAGAGGCTTCGGCGACGGCGATGCGGCTTGCATCCTCCATCTCAAGCCGCCAGCCATAGGCCATGTTGGCTTCGGGCCGGTCGCCCGGGCCGATCCAGATCAGGCCGATATCGACATGCGGTGCGGCGGGCGCCGTGGTCACCGTCATGCGCAGATGGCGGGCCACCAGCCCGGCCGGGGCCAGGGCCAGATGAAAGCCGATGCCGGTGCGGGCGCCGGGGACCGCCGGGCCCTGCCAGAGATCGTCGCCGCCGCGCAGCGTACCCGCCGACCAGGCGACCATGTCACCCGGGCCAAGGCTGGTGCGGGCCAGGGCAAGCGCGCCCACCGGCTTCTCGTCCCCCAGATCGATGTCGATCGAGAACGAGGCCGCGGCAATGCGTGCCACCCGTGCCGGCCAGGCGTCCAGCATGTTCGCCAGCGGCAGCCCCGCGGCAACCGGCGCCGTGCAGCGCAGATCAGAGGCCGCAAGGCCGGCGGTGTGGTTGACGTGATCGACGATGATCCGCCGATCGCTGTCGGGAGAGAGGGATCCGCTCATCAGGCGACCTGTTCATCTTGAAGGTTGGGGGACCAGAGGGTCAGCACCAGCCGCCCGCGGTCCCACTGTTCCGAGGTGGCGATCACCACCATGTCGCGGCCCCGGGCCAGGCCGTGGCGCGGGTGGGTCACCCGCACCGTGGCGCCGATCCGCACCGGCCGCACGAAGCGGATACGGCCCTCGGGCGTCAGCTCTTCGGCAAGCAGGGCCGGCATCGCCAGCGAGATCATCAGCCCCGGCCGGCCATAAAGATCCAGCAGCCGCCGGGCATGGGCTTCGGCATCGGCGGCGGTGTCGAACCAGCTGTCGACCGGCTCCACATCCTGTGCCGCCGCACGGCCGACCAGAACGCCCAGATCCGCCGCCGAGGCCACGCGCCAGGTCTCGGCCGCGAAACTGCGGTCGAGCGCGGTTTCCACATCCGAGGGTGGCAAATCCGATGCTGTCATCGGCCGCCAGTTGCGGGTGTGATTGACTCGCCGCCGCCAGGCGGCGCGGGCGGTGCTGCCCGGCATTTCCAGCCGTTCCGGCGCTTCCAGGATCATGGTCGGATCGATGACCAGCGACGGCGTGGCCGCAGGGGCGCGGACCATGCCGATGCCGATCCGCCCGGTGCCGTCTTCGCCCCACCAGCCATTGATGCCGCGCAGGATTTCCGACGCCGCCTCGCCGGCCGTGGCGGTGCCGTCGCTGCCCTGCCACCAGCCGATCACGCCCGGGCAATCGGCGGCGATGGCGGCGAAGCCCGTGGGATCCAGCCGGTCGGCGGGCAGGCTCGCGAAGTCGAGCATGATCCGCCGCACGATGCCGGCGGTGTCGGACACGAAACCACCTTCGGCATCGCCGTCGAAATCCACCGTCACCACGCCCACCGGCGGGGTGGTGCCCAGCCGGATCAACCCTTCGGCCAGGCAGGTGGCGAAATGCCCCGGCGGCACGTCCAATGCCGCCAGCGCCGTCAGATCCGCCACATCCTGTCCCGAGGGGGCGATCGGCAGGCCACGGTCATAGACCGCATGCACCGCCTGGATCCGCCGTGCGCTCAGCTGCAGGATGCCGAGCGCGGGTGCCACCGCCACGGGTTCCACATTGCGCAGGCGGCCGAAGCCCATCGGCATGCGCTTGCCGATCAGATCGGGCGAGACCTCGATTGCCGGATGCTCAGCATAAAGCCGCGTCGTCAGCGGTCGGTCGAGCAGGCCGGCCATGCCCTGCACCGTCAGGGCCACGGCGTTGCGGGTGCCGGTCAGTTCGTCGCCGACACCGTCGAACAGCAGGGCGAAATCGCGATGCCGGGCGCCTGCGACGTCGCGATGTCCGGCCCGGACCACCACCCGCCGCCGGGCGACGTCGTAGACGTCCGGCACCTGGTCCAGTGCGCCGTCGGCGTTGATCAGATCGATCCGGCCGATCTGAAGGATGGCGCGATCCCGCGATTCCGGCGCGATCGGCATCGAGCGTTCGATCACCAGCGGCACCGCGCCGCGCGGATCGAACCAGGTGCTGGCCGGCTGGTCGTCGGGCACGGTGGCGAAGGCCTTGTCGGTATAGCGCAGCACCACCACCGGCACCCGGCCGTCAGAGGCCCCGGCCCCGTTTTTGGCGCCCCCGTTCTCGGGCGGCAATGTCGCCCAGGGCAGCGCCGCCCAGGCGGCCGCCAGGCGCGGCCGGCCGCGGGGCGCCGCCAGATCGGCGGCCTGCACCTCCACCGTCACCACCTGGTCGACCGCCGGCCGGAAGGGCAGGCGGATCACACCGTCCAGCCCGAACATGTCGAGCGCGGCAGCGGTGGCCATGGCCGCATCGGGATAGGCCTCGCCATAGCGGGCGGTGGGGGAATAGGTCGCGGCCGAGGGTTCGGCCGCATCCCAGTTCCAGCCATACAGAAAGGCGCCGGCCCCCTGCCGGAACAGCACGTGATTGAGATAGGCCCGCATGTCGTCGAGCGACCGGCGGGCGCCGGTATCGGTGTGCGGCGGGGTGAAGCCCCATTCCGGCGGCCCGACCCGCAGGCCGATATGCAGGGCCGTGTCCGGAAACCAGTGCCGATAGGCGTCGTAGGCGACCATGGGCTCGTAATCGAGCCCCGCGTCATAGGTCATGATGTTGATGTAGTCCAGCGCCGCCCGGGCTTCGGGGTCGCGGGCCAGCGCCAGGGCATAGCCGCCGTTCCAGCCGCCGCCCACAGGTCTGGCCGTCGCGAAGGGCGGCTCGCCGAAGCAGCCGACATGCATGCCGGCCCAGCCGAGTTCGTAGCCCAGATCGCGGGGAAACCAGCGCCGGAAGCGCTTGATCACCGTGACCAGTTCGGCATCGGTATAGCAGACGCGGCGACCGTTTTCGTCGGTCCGGCAATGGGTTTCCAGCCCGGGCAGTTCCGAGATGCACTCATAGTCCACATCCACCCCGTCCAGCCCCAGATCGTCGACCATCCGGCGCAGCGCCGCCATGTCGGCTTCGGTCTGGCCACCGAACCCGTCGGGGTGATAGGGCTCGGGCATCCACTGCTCGCCATACTGCATCACCACCAGGATCAGCCGGGTTGCGGGATGCCGGCGGCGGAACCGGTCCAGCACCCGGCGCAGCTGCCGGCCGGTGCAGGGGATGGGCAGCCCGCCGGTCTGGTCCAGCCGGTCGTCGGGCCCGGCATAGCTGCAGCGCGGCTTCGCCGTGTGCAGGAACACCCGGGCCGTGCCGTTGGGCACGCGCATCAACCGCATGGCGTCGATCGCCACCGGGTCGTCGTAATCGGCGGGGATGTCGAACCAACTCTCCCAATAGACGTTCCAGCTCTGCCCTGAGGGCACCAGCCGGCGGCTGGTCAGGCCGGCCGCAACCGCCGCCGTTACCGGCGTCGGCAGCGCGGCCTCGGCGGTGATCCGGCCGCTCTCCTGGTCCTGGACGGCCGCGGTCAGCTCCAGCGCCAGAATGAACTGGGTCGAATAGGCGGTGTCGCGCACCAGGTCGAAGCCGATCCGGCCGCCGCCCGGACGGGTGAACAGGCGGGCGCCGGCATGCTCGCCCACCGCCTCGGCCGGTTTGCTCCAGCCGGGCGCCGTGAAGCCCGCCGTAGCCCCCCAGGGGTTGAACACGAAAGCCAGAAGCAGGCTGTCGAGATGGGTGTCCTCAAGCGGGACACGGGTGGTCGCATCGGTCGACACCAGGGCGGTGCGCGCCTCGATACAGCCGGTCACACCCGACAGCGCGACGGCGGTCAGGGTCACGATGCCGACGAATCGGTCCTCGGCGGCGGCCTCCAGCAGGTTCGGTCCGGCGGGCGGGTCGGCCAGGATGGCCAGGCGAAACCGCCCGGTCTCGTCCATATCGGCGTCGAAGCCGTTCACATAGCGCAGGCGCCGGCCGCCATAGACCAGGGCCGGTGGCGGATCGGCATGGGTATAGCCCACGGCCACCAGCAGCAGATCGGCGCCGGTGCCGTCGATGATGCCGCCCTCGGGGCCCGCGGCCGGGGTGCTGCCGAAGGTCACGCCGCGCATGGTCTGGTCCAGCGCGCCCAGATAGAAGCTCTCGGCCGCCGTCACCTCGATCGGCTTGCGCGGCCGGCCGCGCGGCGGCACCGAAATGGCGGCGGCCAGCAATGCGATATCGGCCCAGGGGGTGCGCGCCACCAGATGCGGTGGGCCCGCCTCTGCGGCATCGGCCAGGCTGCGCGACAGGGCGGCGACCCGCGCCCAGCCCTGGCCTGCCACGCCATGGGCCGTCCAGCCGGCGGCAGGGATGTCGCCCGTGTCGTTGTAGAAGCCCGTGGCCACCGCCAGCAGCAGCCCGTCCTCGCCGATGCCCGGCGGTTCGATGCCGGGCAGGGTGATCGCGGTGGTGCTGTCCGCCCCTTCCACCGCCTCGGCCTTCACGATGCCGATCCGGCCGGCGGTGCCCGCCAGCGCGAACACCGCAACCTCGGTAGAGCCGATCCAGTAGGGGGCGGTGATCGCCAGTTCCTGCGGCCCGGCCGCCGGCCGCGCCAGATGGAACACGGCGACGGTGCCGAAGCTCTCGTGATTGACCAGCGGCTCAGGATAGTCCTTGGCCATGGGCGTGCCGGCGAAGCTCACCGCCGGGCCCAGGTCGTAGACCGTGCCCTGGTTCTGCGGGTCATAGAAGCTGAACGGCACCATGACCACCAGCAGGTCGGCGCCGGTGGCGTCCACGGTCATGGTCCGGGTCGTGCCGTTCAGCACGCCGAAGGCCTGAACCGCTGTGCCGATGATCTGCACGCTCATGGCAGGGCCATCCTGAAACTGGTCACCTGGATGAAATGCCCGATCTCCACCGGGCCCGCCGCCAGCACCAGGTCGCCGGCCGGGGCGTCGGGCAGGGCAGGGGCCAGCGACACATCGCCGTCGAAGGCGGTGGTCCCGTCGCGAAGCACCATGCGGAACCAGGCGGGCATGCCCGCGGCACGGGCAGTGCCGGTCCATTCCCCGGTCATCGCAGCACCCGTGGCATCTGCGGGTTTGAACGGCACCTCCGGCAGGCGCAGCACGGCCAGCAGATTACCGGCGGGTGCCGCGATGTCCGGGCTGGCCGGCCGCACGCCCTGATAAAGGTGCAGGCGGGCATCGGCGAGCAGGGCGGCCACCGCATCGGTGGCGGCCCGGCGCATCGGCAGGGAATGGACGATCATGCGACCCTCATCTTCTGAAGCAGCAGACCGCGCTCTTCAAGCCGGCGCAGTTCGCGCAGCTCTTCGGTCTGGGTGACGATGGCGCCGACGGTGCCCTCGGCGCCGGACGCGATCTGCCGCCCCACCGCCTGGGTGTCGTTGCGCAGCGCGGTCAGCACCTCGCGCAGCGCGCGGACCTCGCCGATCAGCGCGTCGTTGCGTGCCGTTTCCGCGACCTGGGCTGCAACCGCGCCGCCGGCCGTGGCATTGGCGCTTGCGGCGGGTGCCGCAGCCGCGGCGGGTGCCGCAGCCGCGGCGGGTGCCGCGGCGGTGGCGGCAGCGGTGCCGGTACCGGATGCGGCCGTCACCGTGCCGCCCACCGATCCCTGCAGCAGCTGGTTCAGGGCCGCGATCGCCTCGGCCAGCGCGGCCTCGTCGTTGCCGGCATCGGTCAGTGCCGGCAGGCCGGCCAGGCTGCTGCGCACCATGTCGACCAGGGCCGCCTGGCGCACGCCCGATCCGTTGATCTCGCGACCAAGGCCCAGCAGCGTATCGGCACTGGCGGTGATCCGGCCCAGCGCCGCTGCATCCCCCGTGCGTGCCGCGGCCAGATCGGCGGCGAAGGCGCTCTGTGCCGCCTGGAAGCGGCTGGTGGCATTGCCGCCGCCGGCCTCGCTCTGGTCCAGCGCCGCCAGCCAGTCGCGAATGCCGCCGGTCGCGGTATCGGTGTCCACCGCCACCCGGCGGATCATCTCCGCCAGGTCGGGGAAGCGGGCGGCCAGGGCATCGATCGCCTCGGCCGACAGGCCCGCGCCATCCACCATATTGCGGATTTCAAGGCCCAGCGCTTCCGACAACTTCGAAACCCCGGCACTGCCCGCGGCGGTGAAGGCATCGCGCGCTGCGGTTTCCGCCGCGGTGATCATGTCGGCGACCTGGTCCACCACCCCCAGCCCGCGGGCGCTGCGGATGCGCCGGTCCAGCCCTTCGCTGTAGTCATTGGCGATCTTCTCGCGCGCGGCGGCCAGCGCATCGGCCACCTGGGCCGCGGTCAGGCCGAAATCGGCGGCCGATTTCGCATAGGTCGCGAAGGTCTCCTCGACCGTGATCATGGCCTGGGAGAACTCGGTCACCGCCGGTGCCTGATCGCGGATGCCCAGCAGCCGCTCGACGAAGCCGGTCAGCGCCGCGTTCACCGGCTCCATGTCCTGGTTCAGCCGTTCCGCGGTCTCGCGGAAGCTTTCCAGCTGGTCGATCTGCGCTTCGGCCGCCTCGCGCGCCCGCTTGGCGGCGTTGTCGTTCAGGTCCAGCCCCTCGTTCAGCCATTTCAGCGTGTCGGCCAGGCTGGTCGCGAAGGTGATGTCCTGAAAGGCCTTGTCGAGGTCGGACCAGTCGATCTTGTCGACGGCACGGGTCAGGGCCTCGGGGATTTCGCCGGTCAGTTCCGACACAAGGTCGCGGGCGATGTAGGTGAGGGCCTTTTCCGGATCGTCGCTGTCGGCGATGCGTCTCTTGCTGCCATGGCTGGTGCCGTACTGGATGCCGTCGCGGCTGCCGACATCGATCTGGCGGCGCACATGGTCCAGGCTGCCGCCGGTGATGTCTTCAAGCAGCGTGCCCACCTGGAAGATCGCGTCGATCAGCTGGTCACGGGCCTCCACATTGCGCTGGTCGCGGGTATAGCCCGATCGCTCGATCTCTCCGGTGCCGGGCTGGATGGTGGCCCAGGCGGCATAATTGCTGGGCTTCTTCTTGCCGATCAGCCCGCCCAGGGCCGCGCCCGCCACAAGCCCGATCCCGGGCAGCGCCAGCCCGCCCAGGGCGGTTGCGATGCCGGTGCCGGCAATGCCCGGCACGCCGGCCAGGATCGCACCACCCGCCGCCCCCAGCCCGCCGCCGATCGATCCACCCAGCTGGTTGCCGCCGAACAGCCCGGCCAGCGGCCCGCCCAGGGTGAAGCCGATGCCGGCGGCACCCAGGGCCGAGCCGAGTGAGGTTGCCGTCCAGCCGCCCGTGCCCATCGGCAGCTGCGCCGTGCCGGTGAAGCCCGCCGCTTCCGCGGCGGCAAGCTGGCCCAGGCTGGCCGCCGAGGTGCTGGCGCCCGCCTGGAACATGCCGAGCGACCGGCCGATCACGTCGATCGGCCCGGCCAGGCTGCCGAAGGTCTGCGTGCCCAGATTGCCCAGGTTAAGCGAGCCGTTCGCCTTGCTCAGCACCGACCACAGCCCGCCGAGCAGGCTGCCGTCATTGCCGGCCACCGTGGTGACGGCCGATCCACCGCGCGTGAACAGCCCGCTGAAGCGGCCCAGGAGATTGCCCGCCAGTCCCTGCAGGGCGCCACCCAGATCCTTCACCAGCGGGTCGAGAACCCTGCTTTTCAGGCCCTTGGTGATCTCGCTGCCGACATCTTTCAACAGGGTCCGGCCGGTCTGTTTCAGCCCGCCGAAATCGCCCGAGACCAGCTTGTCGACGGCCTCCTCAAAGGCGGTTTCGAAATGCTTCGAAATCTCCGGCCAGAAGCCGTCATCGGGCGTGGTCCGCCCGGGCGTCTGCGGCGTGGTCGTCGGCTGATCCGTCTTGTCGACCACGGTGGTGCGCTCCACCGCCCGGTCGCACTGGCAGGGCATGGCGGTCGCTACCGGCTGGGTGGCGATGGTGGCGATCGACGTGCCGCCGCCGGTCACCACCTGCGCGGCCGCGGACGGCTGCCCCGGCGGCACGGTCCCGGAGGCCTTGAGCCGGGCTTCCGCCTCCTTCTTCTTGCGCTCCTTCTCCTTTTCCGCGGCCAGGACCATGGCATCCAGCGTCGGCGCGACCATGTCGCCCAGATCCGATGCCAGATCGGTCAGCTGTGTCGCCATCGCGTCTCGCATGCCGCCGATATAGTCGGTGGTCAGCGCGGCATGGATCGTCTTCTGCAGCCGCTCGCCCAGGCCCGCGAAGCCGTAGGCGTTCTCCGCCCCGTCCTCATAGGCCTTGCCGATCGCCTGCGCGGCGCCCTTGAAATCGCCGTCCATCAGGCGATCCCACACATTGCCCACGGCCTCGATGCTCTTGTTGAAGCGCTCGATCACCGCATGATAGATCGTGTTGCCGACCTCGATCGCGGCGCCGCCGATCGCGGCGAACAGGCCGATCGCGGTGTTGTACACGCTCTTCATCGTGTCGCCGAAGCTGCCGATGGCCCGGCCGATCCAGGCGAAGGCCTTGCCCATCGCGCCGGTGATGTTCGTCCAGATGTCGCCCGCAAACAGCTTCATCTGGTCCCAGACCACGTCGGCGAGATCGGCAAGCGTCACCATGCTGTCGGTCACCGGACGGATGTCGTCGGCAAAGGCGACAAGTGCCGCGCCGGCCAGCACGACCGCGGTGGTGATGGCGCCGAGCGGCGTGAACAGCAGTGTGGCGTTCAGCGCCATAAAGGCGGTTCGCGCCACGGTGATGCCGGTTTCGATGCCGCCCAACATGGCGGCAAGCGTGCCGCCGGCCACCACCAGCGGGCCGATATTGTCCGCCGCGACCAGCATGGCGGCCGCCATCCGCTCGGTGATGCCGAAGGTCTGGTCGATCCGGCCGACCAGCGTGGTGAACGAGGTCTCAAGCGCCGAAAGCGCGCCGCCGATGCGTGGCGGCAGGGCGTCGAAAGCCTCGGCGATCGCCGGGGCCCGGCTTTCCAGTGCCGCAAAGACATCGGCAGAGGCAAGCCGGCCTTCGCGGGCCAGCGCGATCATGTTGTCGGTGCTGATGCCCAGGCTTTGCGCCAGCATCTCGGCCAGGCGCGGGCTTTCGGTCATGGTCTCGGTGAAGCTGCGGCCGTCCACCGCGGCCCTGGCCAGCGATCCGGCCAGCCGGCCGGCCGCGGCGTCCAGGTCGCGGCCGGCGGCGCCCGACAGCGCCATGCCCTGGGCGATGGCCCGGGAAACGCCGACCGCCCGGTCCAGCCCGCCGCCGAACCGGTCCATGTCGCGGGCAAGCCCGGTGAAGATGCCGGCCATGGCGCCCAGAGAGGTCTGGCTGTCCTGCGCCGCGCGGGCGATTTCCTGCTGAAGCGGCGCCACTTCGGCGGTGGCGCCGGCCACGCCGGCGATCCGGGCTTCGACGCCCGCCCATGCATCGGCAAGGCCCAGCAGCCGGCCAGCCACCGAGGCGACGGTGCCGGCGGCGCCGGCGACGGTCTGCCGGGCGTCGTCCAGCGCTCTGGCGGCGGCCGCGGCGGGGTCGTCCTGCCGGGTGGTGCTCTTCGTGGCCGTGCCGGCCATTTTCATCTCGGCCGCCGCTCCGGCGCCCGGCGCCTGGAGCACGAGCCGCAAGCTGATGTCGGTCATATCGGGGTGTCCATCTGAAGCGGATCGAAGAAGGGGAGCGGGCGAAGACGGGGATGGGCCGGCCGCAACGGATGAAGGCGGCACGCCCGCGTCACCGGCGCCGGGCGCGCCAGACGTCGAGGGCGGCCGCCTCCATGGCCTGGATGTCGTCGAGGAGATCCGGCGTCACACGGCAGCGTTCGACACGGGCCACGAAGGCGAGTGCCGTGTAGTCCAGGCCGATGGGCTGGCCGGCCGGCCCGGCGGTGCGCCACTGGGTCGCCACCCGCCGGAACAGGGACCAGGGCTTCAGATTCTGGGGCCAGATTTCGATGCCGTCCGGGCCGGCGAGCAGCCGCCGGCGCGCTTTCAGCGCCGCCGCCTGCTCGCCGGTGATGCCCAGCATCGCCAGGTCCTGGTCCTGATCGTCTTCGGCCGCATCGTCGCCCGCCGCCCAGGCGCGGGCGACGTCGGTCAGTTTTTTCGCCGGATCATGCCGTTGGAGATCGAGGCGAAATAGGCATGGGCCACGGCATTGCGCACCGGCAGCAGCGCGAGCAGCAGGTCGCGATTGTCGTCCGAGAAGGGGATCGGCTCGCCCGACTCTGCATCCTGCAGGTCGCTTTCCCAGCCGATCAGGGCGCGGCGCATCAGGGCCTTGTCCTCGTTCTCGCCGGCTTCCTGCGCGCTGCGCCGGATCGCGTCGATCTCGGTATCGGGCAGCATTTCGAAGCGGGCGGTGAACGAGGCCCGGTCGAAGCCGCCCCGTTCATTGGGCATTTCGACCGAGACACGGGCGGTGAATTCCAGCCGGTCGGCGATGCGGAGCTTCAGCATGACCGGTCCTCAGCGCACGGTGATGGCGAATTCGCTGGCGACCAGCGTCGGCAGCAGGGCCAGCTGCATCTGCAGGCCCACCGTGCCCGAAATCTCCTGATAGGTGATGTCGGTGATCTGGACCTTGCGCAGCGTCAGCCCGACCTTGGCGCCATCCTCGGTGCCGTGGTTGATGCTGATCACGCCGGTGGTGTTGGCGGCGGCATCGCTGAAGAAATTGCGCGTCGCCAGCTGCGGCATCTGGGCGGTGATCGTTGCGGTGCCGCTGCGGGCGACGCGTTCGATCTTCTCGGCATCGGTCAGGGCCACGTACTGGACGTCGTTGCCCATATTCAGTTCCAGCGACTGCATGCCCAGCGAAACGGCATCGAAGGCGACCGCCGTCGCAACCGGGCCCACCGGCACCGGGGTGGTGAAGCCGTTGAGCGACACGGCCGGCATTGCTTCGGCGGTCACGGGCACGAACAGGCCGATGAAGGTGAACGACAGATAGGGGATCTGGTCGACCGTCATCCGGATCGCGAGGTTGCCGCGGGCGCCGGTCACGGCATGACGCACGCCGTCGACATTGACATAAAGCGTGGCCGAGGGCGGCGTGTCGTCGGTCGGGGCATAGGCGACGCTTTCGTCGGTGACGATGTCTTCCGACATGCCGCAGGCCTTGAGCAGGCTGCCATAGGCGGGCACGGTACCGGCCTCGCCCGCGCCGGCGAAGGCGACGTCGAAGGTGACCTGCACATTGCGGCCGACCATGAAACCGCCGCGATTGCCCAGGCGGCCGTCATCGATATTGCGTTCGGCCAGGCCGTGCTGAAGCGGGGTGATCGCCAGATTCTCGGTCTCGATCGCGTCGCTGGTACCGTTGGGCGCGGCGTCGAGGGCGTAGCCGCTCTCCAGTTTGGCGAGAATCGTCTTGCGGCGCCAGGTATAGGCCATGGGTTTGATCTCCGGGGAAAATCAGGATGCTCCGGAGGTGGAGCGGTATGCTGCATGACATGCAACAGCACACCGCCGAGCGTATTTTGCCGCGGAAGATTCTGCATCACAAGTTATGTTGCCACACGGTTGCACCATGCGGCCGCGTTTCCGGATGTGCCGCGAAACGGGTGGATGATGAATATCGTCAGTGGTGTGTCGGTAAACGGAATATCATTTTCAATTGAAAAATTCTGGCCGGCATTTCGTCTGCCATGCCCAAATGTCCGAAGGCCGGCACATGACGCCACATCACGTGGAGGTGGTGCACCACCGGTCGATGCAGGAGAGGACGAGACCATGACCCGGCCCGTGCCCGGCCGGCGCCCGAATTTCCTGGTCCTGATGGTGGACGAGATGCGCCATCCGCCGGTCTATGAAAGCGCCGCGACCAGGGCCTTTCGTGCCGCGCGTCTGCACATTCAGCCGGCACGGCCTGCCGTCCTACACCGCCGACGGGGCGCCCGATCCGCAGAAGATGGCGCTTTATCGGGCCGCGAACCGGCTGGATCCCTATGGTTTCGACGCCTGGATCGGGCCGGAGCCCCACGGGTCGAATCCGCTCAACAGCGGCTCGTCCGCCAGGGATGCCCGCGGGCGTGATGTCGCCTGTCGCGACGAGGCGGTGGCGACGCTGAAGGCGCTGGATGCCGCCGAGGACGATACCCCCTGGCTGATGGTCGCCTCGTTCGTGAACCCGCACGACATCACCCTTTACGGCCTGGCCGCCCGTCTGGGTGGCGGCTTCTCCTTTCCCGTGGGCGAGGACGTGCCCCGGGATCTGTTCGACGAGAGCTTCAAGGCGTCGCGCTTCGAGGATCTGTCGACCAAGCCTTCCGCCCAGGCGAGCTATGCCGAGAGCTACCGGCAGTGGATGCAGCCGATCGTCGACAAGGAATTCTACCAGCGCCTCTGTTATCAGCTGCAGCAGACGGTCGATGCCGATCTGATGGCGGTCTACGAGACGCTGATGCAGAGCCGCTTTGCGGACGATACCATCGTGATTTTCACCTCCGACCATGGCGACCTGCTCGACGCCCACGGCCATATGCACCAGATCTGGAGCACCCCGGGCCGGCCGGGCAATCCGAATGTGAATGTCGAAGACATCGTGACCAGCCCGGTGGGCACGCCGCCCGACACCGACGGCACGATCCAGTGGCCTTACGACTACACGGTCAAGCACCAGCCGGTGGCCGAGGAATACGAGATGTACGAACTCACCTCCGACCCGCTGGAGCTGAACAATCTGGCCGGCCAGCCGCAATGGGCCGACCGGCAGGCGCAGCTTGCCGCATTGCTGGCCGAACAAAGCGCCGCCAAGCGCACAATTCCCCGGAGCGGCCGCGTTCCCGGCCAGCCCCTGCCGATCCCGGCCGGCCAGATGGGATAAGGCCAGATGGGCTGAGACGAGATGGGTTCAGCGCCGGTCAGGTTACCAGGAAATCGGCGGCGGTGAGCGCCAGGCCCTTGCCCAGCAGGGCGATCTGCACCGCCGCCCCTGATCCGCTGCCATCGGCATCATAGAACAGCCCGCCGGTGGCCCTGTCGTAGAAGACATGATCATTGGCGTCGGCGGCCTTGGTGCCGATCCGGAAGTTCGCCGCGGCCAGTACGCCGGTCTTGGTCAGCCTGGTGAAGATGGCGTTCTCCAGCTGGATCGTGTCGTCCGCCACCACGTAATCGGTGATGACGTCGCGATTGCCGCTGCCGGGGGCGGTGTCGAAGCGGAAGATGTCGCGGCCGCTGCCGCCGGTCAGGCTGTCCGCGCCGGCGCCGCCGGCAAGCAGATCATGGCCCGTGCCGCCCTTCAGCACGTCGTTGCCGCCCAGCCCGTAGAGGAAATCATCGCCGGCGCCGCCGTCCAGCGTGTTGGCGGCGCCGTTGCCGGTGATCGTATTGCCGAGCCCGTTGCCGGTGCCGTTGATCGCGGCGGTGCCGGTCAGGCTCAGCTTCTCGACGAAACTGCCCAGCGCCCACGACACCGACGACCTGACCTCGTCCGTGCCGCCGGCATTGGTCGACGAGGTGGTCGAGGTGGTCTCGTAGACCCGGTCGCGGGTATTGTCGACGATATAGATGTCATTGCCGCCCATCCCCAGCATGACATCCGCACCGCCCTTACCGTCCAGCATATTGGCGGCGGCATTGCCCTTCAGCGTGTTGGCGAGCCCGTTGCCGGTGGCATTGATGGCCGCGGTGCCGGTCAGGGTCAGCTTTTCGACGAAGCTGCCCAATGTCCACGACACCCGCGACTGCACCTCGTCGATGCCGCCGGCATCGCTGCCCGATGCCATCGACAGGGTCTCGAAGACCCGGTCGCCGGCGCTGTCCACGACATAGACATCGTTGCCGGCGCCGCCCAGCATGGCATCATTGCCGCTGCCGCCCTCAAGCCGGTCATTGCCCGACCCGCCTTCCAGGCGGTCATTGCCGCCATTGCCGTAGAGTTGATCATCGCCGGCATAGCTTTTCATGACGTCGCCGCCCGACGAGCCGTTCATCCGGTCGTTGCCGTTCAGCACATAGGCATAAAGCCCCGCCACGTCGCCGCGGTCCATATAGCCGACCACCCTGACCGCATCATGGCGGGCACCCGTCACCTCGAAGACCTTGGCACCGTTGAAGAGCTGCACGGTGCCGGTCATGGTGCCGCTCTTGATCGTGCCGAGGCGCATGTCGTAGGTGAAGGAGCCGGTATAAATCTGGCTGAGCGACCCGCTACGCACCTGGATTATGGAGGCGGTCGCCTGGACCACCGTCCCATACCCGAAATAGCCGTCGCCCATGTCGATGGGCTGATGGGCGGTGACCGTGGCCATGGCCTGGTTCTCCGATGGAGAGGGGGGCAGGCAGAGCATAGGTCACCGCATATATGCGGTCATCGGTAATCCGCTCAACCACTGCAAAATGCCGGGCATCCCCCTTCGTCCGCTGCGCGCATCCTATGCGGTCGGCACCGTGCCGCCGTCGACGGTGATCTCGGCACCGTGGATGGCCGAGGCGCGGTCCGATGCCAGGAAGGCGATCACTTCGGCGATCTCGTCGGGGCGGGCGGGCCGGCCGATCGGGATGCCGCCCAGCGCGTCCAGAATGCTCTGGCGTGCGGCCTCCTCGGTCGAGCCCGATCCGGCGGCAATCCGCTTGACCATGGCGTCGGCGGCATCGGTATAGATCCAGCCGGGCGAGACGACATTCACCCTCAGCCCGCGTGGCCCGATCTCCTTGGACAATGCCTTGCTGTAGGTGACCAGCGCGGCCTTGGCCGCGGCATAGGCGGTGGTTGACTCATGCAGCGGCAACCGGTGCTGGATCGAGGCGGTGTGGATGACGACGCCCCGGCCGCCTGCGATCATCTCGGGCAGCAGCGCGCGATCCAGACGCACCGCGCTGAGCAGGTTGAGATTGAGTTCGGCCGCCCAGCAGGCCTCGTCCAGCGCCGCGAAGCCGCCGCCGGGCGAGGCCGATCCGCCGAGCACATGGACGATGATATCCACCCCGCCCAGGCGGTCGGTGGCGGCATCGGCAAGGGCCGCGACGCCCTCGGGCGTGGTCAGGTCGGCCTGAACGAAAGCCTGTGGCGGTACGAAATCGGGGCGGGTGGCGCGGGCCGCGGTGATCAGTGTGGCGCCGCCCGCGGCAAATCGCTGAAATGCCGCCGCGCCGGCCCCCCTGGTTCCGCCGGTGACGACCACGCGCTTGCCGCGGAATTCGGACGGATCGATCGACATCATCAGGCGGTCTCCTTTGGATCTCGGAGGTGATTGACCGTTTCCGATATGCCGCTAAGCTGAAGAAAAGGGAAGTACGTACAAAAAAGTGAGGGACCTACTTATGAGTAAGCGGCCCGACTACACGCCGCATAGCGGTGCGCAGGGCATTCAGAACGCCCTGCGCATTCTGGAAGGGCGCTGGAAACTGGTCATCCTGTTCCAGTTGTTCGGCGGAAAGACCCTGCGTTTCTCGGAACTCGAACGCTCGATAGCCGGTGTGTCGCAGAAGATGCTGATCCAGCAATTGCGCCAGCTGGAGACGGACGGCGTGGTAGAGCGCATCGTCCATGCCGAGGTGCCGCCCCGCGTCGAATATCGTCTGACCGGTTGGGGCCAGTCCCTCTGCCCGGCGCTCGATGCTCTTCTGCTCTGGGCCGAGGCGGCGCCGGACGAGATCCGCACCCGGTTGATCCCATAGCCTCTCCCGGCGGTGGCGGGGGGCTTACCCGCCGCCCGAGGCATCGGACATCCACTGCGCGAACACCGCCATGGCCCGGGTCTGCGGCCGATCCGACGGCCAGGCCAGGAAGTATCGCCCGGCCGATACGGTGATCGTGAAGGGCCGGACCAGTCGCCCCTGGCGGATCTGGCGGGTGAACATGGCGACCGGCAGCAAGGCGACGCCGAAGCCGTCGGCCGCCAGTTCCGCAAGCGCCACCGAGCTGTCGAAGATCGGGCCGGTCACGGGCGGGCAGGGGGTTCGGGCGGCCGCGAACCATTGCGGCCATTCCGTGGCGCGATAGCTGCGCAGCAGGATCGTCTTGCCCAGATCGGCCGGCTCCCGCAGCTGCGCGGCCGCTGCCGGTGCGCAAAGCGGCGCCAGCGGTGCCTCCATCAGCGGCACGGTCTCATGTCCGGTCCAGCCGCCGGTGCCGAAGCGGATGGCCATGTCCAGCCCTTCGCGCAGGATTTCCACGCGGTTGTTGTTGGTGGCGATGCGCAGCTCGATCTCGGGATGCGCCGCACGGAATCCGTCCAGCCTTGCCATCAGCCAGCCCAGGGCGAAGGTGGTGTTCACGCCGACATTCAGCACCTCGACATCCCGCCTGCCGTGCAGCCTGTCCAGCACCCGGCCGATGGCGTCGAAACTGTGTTCCAGCACCGGCGCCAGAAGCCGGCCTTCATCCGTCGGCACCAGGCCTTGCGAGGTGCGCTGGAATAGGGTGGTGCCCAACAGATCCTCCAGCCGGGCGATCTGATGGCTGACCGCCGCCTGGGTCACGCGCAGCTCGATCGCCGCCTTGGTGAAGCTGCCCTGGCGCATGGCGACCTCGAAGACGCGCAGCGCGTTCAGGGGGATGTCCGGGCGATCCATCGCATAACCTCAGCTTATGGCGGCCAGCAGGATTTGTCTTCTGGGCGGCCGATGCAAGCCGGATTAAGAGAGCGGCATAAGAAAATCTTGAGGAGATCTCATAATGCCGACCGCTCTTCCGCGTCTGCCGCGTCTGCCGCGTCTGGCGGGGCTTGCCCTCGGGCTGTTGCTGGCGACGCCGGCCCTTGCCGAAACACCGAAGACCCATATGGCCGAGACCCGGCTTGCCGACACCGTCAGCCGCATCGAAGATCAGCTCGACGCGCGCATCGGCCTTGTGCTGCACGATACCGGCCGCGGCTGGAGCTGGGATCACCGCGCCGACGAGCGCTTTCTGATGAACAGCACCGTCAAGATGCCGATCTGTGGCGCGATCCTCGCCGGGGTCGATGCCGGGCGCATCTCACTGGACGAAACCCTTCCCATCCGACGGGCCGATCTGCTGTCCTATGCGCCGGTCACCGAACCGCGTGCGGGCACGGCGATGTCGATCGCCGATCTCTGCTTCGCCACCCTGGACCAGAGCGACAACACCGCCGCCAATCTTCTGATCGCCCGTCTCGGCGGCCCGGCTGCGGTCACGCAGTTCTTCCGCAGCATCGGCGACCCGGTCAGCCGGCTCGACCGGCTCGAACCCGATCTGAACAGCGCGCCTCCCGGCGACCCCCGCGACACCACCAGCCCGGCGGCCATGGCGGCCACGATGGAAACCCTGCTTCTCGGCCATGGCCTGACCCCCGCCTCCCGGGCGCAGCTGACCGAATGGATGCGCCATGGCGGCGTCACCGGCGCCCTGCTGCGCAAATCCGCCCCGGCCGACTGGCAGATCGCCGATAAATCCGGTGCCGGTGACACCACCCGCAACCTGGTGGCCCTGATCACCCCGCCCGATCGGGCGCCCTGGATCGCGGCGATCTACCTGGCGGACGCCGAGACGGATTTCGCGACGCGCAACAAGGCGCTGGCCGAGATCGGCGCAGCGGTGGTGGCCGTCATCAAGGGGCGGTGACCGGCTCAACGCCGGCCGATACCGTCCAGGAACAGGTCCGTCAGATGGCGGACGCGCGGCGGTGACGCGCCTGCCTGTTCCGGGGCGCCCTCCTGTTCCAGGACGAGCGAGATCGCCGTCACCACGCAGACCAGATCCTGGAAGCGCACATCCGGGCGGACGGCGCCGGATGCCTGCGCCTGGCGCAGCAGGCGCTCACCCTCTTCGGTGGTGGCATGGCAGCCGGGTGTCCCGCTCTGCAGAACCGTGCCGATCGCGGTGGCAAACCCGCGATAGAGCGTCGTGCCGGTCACCAGGTCTTCGAGATAGGCCCTGAGCGCGCCGGCCGGATCACGCCCGTCATCCCGCGCCCGGCTCGCCGCGGCAAGCGACAGGAAGCGGGCATTATAGGTGGCGGCCAGCAGGGCCTCTCGCGTCGGGAAGCGCCGATACAGCGTGCCGATACCCACGCCCGCGCGCTTCGCCACATCCTCCAGCGCGGCGCCGGCGCCCTGTTCCAGAAACACCGCCTCGGCCGCGGCCAGGATGCGCTCGCGGTTTCGCCGGGCATCGGCGCGCAGCGCGCCCTCCTGGTTCATGCTGTCTTCGTTCACGGTCTTCTCCGGGAACACTTGCCAAACGGAGGATGCCTCCATATTTTAAGTGGAGCAATCCTCCACTTATGACATGGGGCATGACAGATGGGCTTCGCGCAGCGATCTGAGAACAGGTTCGGGAACCGGTTTGAGAACAAGGTGGTGGTGATCACCGGCGGCAGTGACGGCATCGGCCTGGCCACGGCGCAGCATTTCGCCGCCGAAGGTGCCCATGTCTACGTCACCGGGCGGCGGCCGGCGGCGCTGGACGCGGCCGTGGTCGCCATCGGTCATGGCGCCGTCGGCGTGCCGGGGGATGTCGCCGACCCGGCGGATCTGGACCGGCTCTACGACCGCATCCGCCGCGACCATGGCCGCATCGACATCGTCTTCGCCAATGCCGGGATCTCCGAATCCGCCGGCCTCGACGCCATCGACGCGGCCCATATCGACCGCCTGTTCGGCGTCAACCTCAAGGGCACGGTCTTCACCGTGCAAAAGGCCCTGCCGCTGATGACGACGGGCGGCGCCATCATCCTCGCCGGCTCGGCCGCCGGCAGCAAGGGCCTGCCGGGGCTCTCGATCTACAGCGCCACCAAGGCCGCCATCCGCTCCTTCGCCCGCACCTGGACCACCGACCTCAAAACCCGCGGCATCCGCGTGAACGTGGTCTCCCCCGGCATGATCCTGACCCCGTCCATGGACAGATACCTCACCGCCCAGCCCGGCGCGGAAGACGCCCTGAAACAGATGACCCCCTTCGCCCGCCTCGGCACCGCCGACGAGGTCGCAAAAGCGGTGCTGTTCCTGGCCTCGGAGGACAGCAGTTTTGTGGCGGGGGACGAGGTGTTTGTGGATGGGGGGGTGATGGCGGTTTGATCGACCGCCTGCTCGGCCCACGCGGCCCCCATCCCAACCGCGTGTCCCCGGAGGGGGAGTCGGCAGTGCTGGACGATGCCCTGGCTCATCCCTGCCACGGCTCCCTGCGGGTGGCCCAGGAACTGGCGAAGCGAAACATCCGGGTGTCGTCCGGCGGCGTGCGAGGCGTATGGCAGCGCCACAACCTGCTGACCAGGCACGACCGCCTGCTTTGCCGGGAAAAGAGCACCGCGGAACGCAGGCTAACCCTGTCGGACGAGCACATCCGCGTTGAAGGCCATCGCATCTGGTTCGATACCATCGAGGAGATGCAGGTCGTGCTCGACCAGAACTTGGTCATCCACAATACCTGATTACCTCACAAGAGGGTGTGACTGTCAGCGGATAATCAACTCTGCACACATATATGCAGCTCGCCCAGATGCTGCCTTGATACGCCACAGTTATATTTCAGCAGGACGTCCGCGATCATTTTCCTTTTGCTCCATAAATTTCGGCGTTGCTGAAATCTTAGGATATGTGGCGTCGTGGTGTTCTTTGATTGATGAACAGACTTTATCGTACAGCCCGCCAAGCCGTTCTACATTAACCATATCTCGCGCGATATTTCGGAAGATCCTGGAGAAAGGCCTATTCTTATAGGGGCGAAAGAGTTGATTAAGTTTAGAGCTGACGCTCACGTTGACCCCGGTCAAGCCAACCGATAAAGAGAACTGCACTCCGTTATCAGTTGAAACGCCATACTTTCGCATAAGCCGAGCGCACGATTGTTCCAGATACTTCAGAATGCCATTCATTTCTTGAACTCTATCCGCTGTGGACAGGTGGTCTAGATTATGAAGGATCGTGCGACAATCCCGAAATTCGCTTGCATTTCGCATGGAAAGGGCAAGCTCTATGCACTGTTTTGGATTATCAGCCTTCGATATACAGTATGCTGTAAAAAACGGCAAGCGTATCGCAAATTTAGCGCGCCCAGTTGGTTCAAGAATTGAAGCTAGCGTTTCTTGTGATTTTGACCTCAGTGTCTCCAATAGGGCATTCACTTGCGAAGGGTACTCGATCCTACAGCAGCTCTCACAAAAGGCATCTCGGAGCGGTGCAAGATAAGCGTCCGCTCCTTCCTGCTGTGCAACCGCATTATAGAAATGCGAGCGCTCTGCGGCCCATCCGTAGCCAAATATTATCCGTTGCAGGGCGCTTCTTGAGTCAAAGCCAGCATAGTTTGGATTGCCGGTTGATAGCGCGTGCACCAGATCCTTCACATCTGTGATGTCCGCGCGGTTTGCGACAGTCACGGTAGGAGCATGATCCATCCCCCTCGCAACCAAGCTGCGATCGACATCCTCGTTTCGGAAAACGCTATCAACCGAGCGTTCATAGCGAGTGTCTTCTGGATCTTTTACAAGATAAGATAATGTTAAATATTCACTTGAAGACCATATGTCCCATCGTAGTTGTGGATCGATCTTAAGCGCCTCAAAAAAGCTAACGACATCGCCCGCGGGCTTTGACCCCTCGAACGAAAAAGCCATGCTTTTTGCAAAATTTGCTGCATCTGTCGTGAGAGCAGCGTAGTCTGCTTCATCAATCTTCTTAAAGGAGACAAAATCAAAATTTCTAAGTCTGCGAGAGCGATATCCGTCTTTGTAATCATCGACACCGATTAGTTTATCGCTGAACAGGATTGCGGTGATCAATTTCTCCAGGCAAAGAATATCATTATCAGTATTATTCAGATTTTTAGTTTGGCTAACGCCGATAATGCGCTCCACGCCACTTAGCGTTGCGTTATCGACCAAAATTTGACGATTTGTGCTCATGTTAGGCCCATCTCAAATGTGTTGCGCGCAAAAATGGCTAGGCTCCAGACCCAATCACACCCAGAACGCGATGATGGCCGCAAGAGCCGCTGCCGACAAGACATTGACCGTTAGCTTATCCTAGCGGGCTGCGACACGCCTGAAGTCATGTGCTGAACGATGGGCTCTCACATGGGGCGATCGCTATCGATTTCGTCAGGGCTCCGGATGCCGCCGAAGCCTCCGCCAGGCCCGCTCAGAAACGACGCCCGCACCACCGGTGGAAGCGGTTGTGGATAATTGTCGAGGACCCCTATCCCGCCGGGCAGTCACACCATCGACACCGGGTCCGCAGCATGTAGATGATTCCCGAAGTCATCCGGCGGTCATCCACACGTCGGGCACCCAGCTGGTTCTTGGGCAGGTGCGGCTCAAGTTGCCCCCACCGTTGGTCCGACAACCAGATAAACTGAAACATCGTGTTCCTCGCGGTTATGGGCCGCTGGAATCACATGAGGATCTCATTATCAAAAGGTTGGTTGGGTTGTGACCTTAGAGCGTGACATCCCCATCAATCTCGGCATCAAGGTTGACGTCCATGTCTCCGACAAGTGCCGCCATGCGATCGCGCAGGCTGGCGGGCAGTGCGGCGATGGATGTGCCCGGATGTTTGCGCATGTCCTGCGCCAGAAATGCGAGGAAGCGGTCCACGACCGGATCACTTGCCTCTTCCGTTACCTTCTCGACATAAACCCGATGCTGATCGTCCACAAAGAAGGCGATGCGTCCGCCGTAGTCCACGTCCAAAGCCTGCCGCACGCTCTTGGGCACAGTGGTCTGGCCGTTGGCGGTGATCGTGCATTCTTCTCTCAGCAGCGTGCCCATGATCGGCTCCCATCTGATTTCTGATGCTGGCCGACACTGCCACCAATCATGCCTAGGACCTGACATCAGATAATGGCCTGCAACCCCTTGTCCGCAATGACGTTCAGCAGCTTGAGCGCCGGGCCGGTGGGGCGGGTCGCGCCCTGCTCCCACTTGCGCACGGTCGACGCGGTGGTGTGCAGGTGATGTGCGAACACCGGCTGGCTGAACTTCAGGCTTTCGCGCAGACGCTTGATCTCCATGGGGCTGAACTCCCGAACCGGGGCCGGGCAGATCTGGCCGAACTCGCGCAGCGTCACCTTATTGATGGCGCCTGCGTCGTGGAGCGCAGCCAGGTCCTCGCGCAGCGATTCAATGATTTTGCTCACAATGCACCTCCACCAGAACACCCGACTGTAACGCCTTGGTCACGGCATCTCCGGTCAGTTCAAGGAAGACTTTGCCGGCGAACTGCAGCGCCTTCTTTTCGTCTCCTGTGATGTTCGCCTTGTCGTTTTTCGCGAACCCATGCAGGAATACATAGCGACTGCCGATCCGCGCCGCCAGAAGCGTCCGAAAGCCGCCGCTCTTCCCGCCGCCAGGACGGGGCACGCGCTTCTTGTAGAGCAGGCCGCCCAGATCGGCATCAATCAAGCCGCTTTCCATTTCCTTGATCGCCTTGCACAGGGCGGCATCGGGCAGCTTCTCGGCGGCTTGCCACCTGGCGAAGCTCTTCCGCTTGAGGATGCGCGTCACCTCGACCTCCAAAATATACCCGAAACGGGTAGGGTCGGGCCAGCGTTAACCCGACATCCGGGGGGCAGGGCAGAGAAGCCGGTCAGCGACCTCGGCTTGCAGCCTGATGGCCGATACGTGTTTGAATGTGGCCGGTTTTTCCGCTTCGGCATCGTTGAAGCGTTCTTCACGCTGACACGCGGGTCAGGCTGATTGCATACGGGCCGAGATACCCCTCACCCCCCATCCCTCTTAATCCGCATCGTATAACTATACCGATCCGCCGGATGATCATTCACCGAGGCGATCAGCGGCCGGCCCTTGCGGTCCAGATAGCGGCGGACGACGCGCAGGACGTGGGCTTCGGGGCGGTGGTCGTCGAAAAGGGTGCGGCTTTCGGGGGGCATGGGCAGGGCGGTGATGGTTTGCAGGGTTTCCATCACCGTCACCCGGGCGCGCTGTTCGATCAGGGCGTAGAAGGGGCCGTGGCAGTTGGGGAATTCGTCCTTCAGCCAGGCGAAGCGTTCGGGTACGAAGACTTCGGTATAGCTGATCGGCGCGCCGTCGCCCTGGGCGGAGCGGACGCCGTGGATGTGCAGCCAGGGCTCGGCCGGCTCGGTGCCGATCAGCCGGGCGGTGGGCTCGTCCAGCCGTTCCATCTCCATGCGCTGAATGCGGAAATCGGTATCCAGCGCATACTGGAACAGTTCCGACAGAGACCGCATCGACTGGCTGAAGATCGAGCCCGGCTCGGCCGAGAGCACATGGGTGCCCGATCCCTGCCGGCGCTCCACATAGCCCTGTTCGACCAGGCGGCGCAGCGCCTCGCGCACGGTATAGCGGCTGACGGCGAATTCCGCGCACAGCTCCGCCTCGGTCGGCACCAGGCTGCCGACCGGGTAGAGACCTTCGGAAATCCGGTCGCGGATCTCCTGGAAGACCTGAAGATAGCGGGGGATTTCCGGGCCGTCCGCCGTGGCGGCTGCCGGGTCCCGGGTCAGATCTGCCGCCTGATCCTGCTCCATGCGCGTTCCAGCTCCCCTTGAAATTCGGGCGCGGCCACGGCGATCAGGCGTTCCGCCCGCATGTCGAGGTCGCACCCGCGCAGATCCGCACAGCCGTATTCGGTGACGACGATGTCGATATCCGCGCGCTGGATGGATACAACAGTTCCACTCTCCAGAACAGGGACGATCCTGGATCGTGCGCCGCCCGCAGCGGTGGATGCAAGGGCAACCACCGCTTTCCCGCCGGCCGAGCGGCGCGCGCCGCGCAGGAAATCGACCAGCCCGCCCTGGCCGCTGATCTGGCGGCCGCCGATCATCTCGGCCGAGGCCTGGCCGAACAGATCGACCTCGATCGCCCCGTTCACCGCCACCAGCCGGGGCAGGGCGCCCAGCCGTGCGATGTCGTGGGTCTCGGCCACCGGCCGGAAGCGCACGTGCTCCGCCCGGGCGATGCGCTGGTGGAAATCGGGCGTGCCCAGGGCCACGCCGGTGGTGATGCCGCGGCTCGCCACACCCGCCTCCAGCAGCTCCAGCCCCGCCGCCGTCACCATCCCGGCATGCAGCCCCAGATCCCGGTGATCCTTCAGCGACCGCAGCAGCGCCGCCGGCGCGGCGCCGATGCCGGTCTGGATGGTGGCGCCGTCGTCGATCAGCCCGGCGATGTGCGCGCCGATCCGGCTCTGGACCGGGTCGTCGCGATCGGGCGGCAGACCGGCGGGCAGGCCGTCGCTTTCGATCAGCCCCGAAAACCGGTCGATCGGGATCCGGATGCCGTCGAGCGGCTCCGGCAGGTCGGGCAGGATCACCCCATAGAGCCGTGCGCGGCCGGCTGCCACCGCCGGGGTGAAATCATGGGCCATGGCGAGCGACACCATGCCGTCGCGCGGCGGCGCCACGGTGAACAGCCCCGCGTCGATCTCTGCTCTTTGCAGGTGATGGTATGTATCGACATAGGCGAGCGGCAGATGCCGCACCCGCCCGGCCTCGAACCCCCGGCGCAGTGCCGGGGTCACGAAGACCGACTCGACCGTCAGCGTCGGATCCAGCGCCGCCAGATCCAGCCGGTTCACGCCCGGGATGAACACGCCGGTGAGTGTCTTGTTCCGCAGCGCCCCGCAGGCGCCCAGCGCCGACAGGACCCCGGTGGGTTCGCCCGCGCAGCCGGCGGTATAGATCCGCCGGGCGGATGCCAGGGCCTGGGCCAGGCTGTCGAGGTCGATCAGGGGCAGGGGGGGCATGCTGCTCGTCATCATCCGTCACTGAACGGGTTGCGCTCCGGGTTTCGGCTGCTAGTATATGTCCGGACAAATTTGGAAGATAGCCCTCATGCCCGAGAATTCCGATGTCTGACAGCTCCGCCAGCCCGACCAGCTTGACCGAACAGCTCGGCCAGCGCCTCGTCCGTCCGGTCGATGCGGCGGCGCGGGCGCGTGCCCGCCTTGCGGTGCTGGATTGGGCCGGCTGTGCCGTGATCGGGGCGGCGACCGATACCGGCCGGGCCTTTGCGCGGCTCGCCGCGGGTGGCGGGGCAGGGGTGCCGGGCGGCGTGGCCGGGCCGTCGCGGGTGCTGGGTGCGGGGCGGGTCCCGGTTCGCGACGCCGCCTTCATCAACGGCGCCTATGGCAATATCTACGAAATGGACGATGTCGATCGCCAGGCCGTGCTGCATCCGGGGCCCGTGGTCATCCCGGCGGCACTGGCCATGGCCGAGGCGCTGGGCAGCGGCCCCGATGCCCTGCTCGATGCGGTGGTGCGCGGCTACGAGGCGATGGTGCGCCTGGGTCGCGCCATGGGGCCCGCTCATTACCGCCAGTTCCACCCCACCGCCACCTGCGGCGCTTTCGGGGCCGCTGCGGCCGCGACCTCGCTGATGGGGCTGGATCAGGCGGGCCTGACCGGCGCGCTCGGCACCGCCGCCACCCGCGCCGCCGGGCTGTGGCAATGCCGGCATGAACCGGTGACCACCAAGCAGTTCCACACCGCCCGCGCCGCCGCCGGCGGCATCGAGGCGGCGCAGCTGGCCGCCATCGGCCTGGGGGGGCCGCGCTTCATTCTGGAAGGGCCGCAGGGGCTGTTCGCCGGCATGGCGCCCGATGCCCGGCCGGCGGAGATCACGGCGCCTCATGACGGCGCCTGGCTGATCCTGGGCACCAGCATCAAGCCCTGGCCGGCCTGCCGCCATGCCCATGCGGCGATCGATGCCGCGCTGATCCTCCGCGCCGAAGCGCAGGGCCGCATGCCGGCCGCCATCCAGCTTCGCACCTTCGCCGATGCGCTCACCTTCTGCGACCGGCCCGATCCCGCCAGCACCATCCAGGCCAAGTTCAGCCTTCAGCATGCCGTGGCGGTCACCCTGCTGGGGGGGCCGCCGCCGCTGGCCGCGTTCGAGCCCGAAGTCATCGCCGATCCGGTGGTGGCCCGGCTGCGTGCGATGGTAACGCCGGTCGTGGCCGAGCCCTATGCCGGCGCCTATCCGCGCCGTTTCGGCACCGGCCTCACCATCACCTGGGACGACGGCACCACCAGCCGTGCCGAGGTTCCGGATGCCCTGGGCGACCCCGAAAATCCGGTCGATGATGCGACGGTGGTGGCCAAGACCCGCACGCTGGCCAGGGCGGCCGGGTTGGACGAGCAGCGGATCGGGGCACTGATCCAGGCGATCGAGGCCCTTGAAGGCTCTGATCCGGCCCGGATCGCCGCCGTCACCGCCATCCTGCCCTGATCTGCATCCCTCACCGTCACACCTTCACCCCCCACATTTGCGAAGAGACGAAAGCATGACCGGTCCCGACTATTTCCAGGCGATGGACTACCCCACGATCGTCCAGGCCTATCCGGTGGGGGATGATTTCGTCGCCCTGGGGCAGAGCCTCAGCCGCGACGAGCTGTTCGCCCGCCAGGACGCGCAGTTCCGCAAATGCCTGGCCTTCGCCTGGAAGGTGCCGTTCTATCAGCGGCTCTGGGGTGCCCAGGGCATCGAGCCCGGCGACATTCAGGGCCTGGCCGATATCGGCAAACTGCCGACCTATTCCAAGACCGAACTGATGGCCTCGGTCGCCGCCCATCCGCCCATGGGCGATTTCCATGGGCTGGACAGCTACCCGGCGGGCCAGCGTCCGCCCGTGGTGTTCCAGACCACCAGCGGCACCACCGGCAAGCCCCAGCCGCTGATCTATGGCGCCAAAAGCCGCGAGGTGCAGAACCGTCTTCTGGCGCGGGCCTATCTCTGGCAGGGCATGCGGCGCGAGGATGTGGTCCATTCGGTCTATGGCCATGGGCTGATCAATGGCGGCCATTACGTCCGCGAGGCGGTGAGCCACTGGGTCGGCGCCCAGTTCATGAGCGCCGGCACCGGCATCGAGACCCGGTCGGTCAACCAGGTCATGATGATGCGCGAATTCGGCGCCACGGTGCTGGTCGGCTTCGGCGACTATGTGAAGCGTCTGGCCGATGTCGCCCGCGCCGAGGGCATGGAGCCCGGCCGCGACATCCGCATCCGCATGATCACCGGCCATATCGGCGCCGAAAGCCGCGAGAGCATGAGCGAGGCCTGGGGCGGCGCCGCGGTCTATGACTGGTATGGCGTCGGCGACACCGGCATCATCGCCGGCCACGGCCCCGACCAGGACGGCATGTATGTGATGGAGGACGCGCAGTATCTGGAACTGCTCGACCCCGATACCGGTGTGCCGGTGGAAGACGGCGCGCTGGGCGACATGGTCTGCACCTGCCTGTTCAAGGACGACGTCTTCCCGATCATCCGCTTCAACACCCATGACGTAACCGAGGTGATGTCGGGGGCGTCGGCGACCGGTGTCAACTTCCGCCGGATCCGCGGGTTCATGGGCCGGTCCGACAATATGGTCAAGCTGCGCGGCATCAACATCTTCCCCACCGGCATCGGTGCGCTGCTGTCGGAAGAGCGCGAGGAGATGACCGGCGAATACATCTGCCGGGTGGACCGCATCGACGGCCGCGACGAGATGACCGTCCATGTCGAGGTCCGGACCGGGGGCGGGGATGCCGCGATGAAGGCCGCCTACGAGAAGATCCTGCGCACCCGGCTGGGGGTCGAGATCGGCGTCACCTTCGCGGCGCCGGGCGAGCTTGCCCCCCTCACCGGCATCGAGGTGCGCCAGAAGCCGATCCGGCTGATCGACGCGCGCAAGTAAGCGCCGCCGACCGCCCGTCTCCCCCGTCGCCGCCCTGTCCGGAAGGACCTTTCCTGCCATGAATGCCACGCCTTCGTCTGCGGATGTCACCCGTCTCTCCGCCACCGGTCTCGGCAAGGCCTATCGCGCCGGCACGGCCGATCCGCGGGTGGTGCTCGACGCCCTGATCGATGCGATCCGGGCGCGGGATGGCGGCATCCGGGCGTTCATCGAGCTGGATGCAGAGGGTGCGCGGGCGGCGGCGGCGGCGTCTGCGGCACGTTTCGCCGATGGCAGGCCGCACGGCCCCCTCGACGGCGTGCCGGTGGGGGTGAAGGCGAATATCGCCGTGCGCGGCCTCGCCTGGTCGGCGGGGGTGGGCTTCTGGCGCAACCGCATCGCGGCGGAAGACGCGCCGGCGGTGGCGCGGCTGCGGGCGGCGGGGGCGGTGATCCTCGGCACGCTCAACATGCATGAGGGCGCACTCGGCGCTACAACCGACAATCCGCATTTTGGCCGTTGTAACAACCCCGCCGTGCCGGGCTGCACCCCGGGCGGGTCGTCCGGCGGCTCGGGTGCCGCGGTTGCCGCCGGTTTCGTGCCGGTGGCGTTGGGCACCGACACCATGGGCTCCGTGCGCATTCCGGCCGCCTATTGCGGCGTGATGGGGCTGAAACCAACCACCGGCCTCGTCTCCAATGCGGGGGTGGTGCCGCTTGCCTGGTCGCTGGACCATATCGGGCCGGTGGCGCGGTCGGTAGAGGATCTGGCCCTGGTGACCCAGGTCATGGCCGGGTTCGACCCTGCCGACCCGGTGGCCGAGCCCGCGCCCGCCGGCTGGACGGCGATGCCCCATGGCCGCGGCCTTGCCGGGGCGCGGCTCGGCCTGCCGCGCGAGATCGAGGGTGTGCCGACCGAACCGGCGGTGCGCGAGGCCTTCGCCCGCGCGCTCGACATCCTCCGCGATCTGGGGGCGATCATCCAGCCGGTTTCCATCCCCGGCTGGGCGCCGACCCCGGCGCGCCGCGACGGGCTGCTGATTTCCGAGGCCGAGGCGGCGGAGCTGCATCCCGAGCTGATGGGCCCCGACGGCGCCACCACGCCCGAGGGCGTGAGCGAGAGCTTCGCCGCCGCACTGCGCTATGGCCGCGACGCAAGCGCCGCCCGGCTGGCGGGCGCATATCGCCGCATCGCCGAAATCGGCGTCGCCACCCGGGCAGCTCTGGCGGGCGTCGATGCCCTGATCCTGCCCACGGCCCCCCAGACCGCCTTCGCTCATGATGCGAAGGTTCCGGCCGCGCAGGCGGATTTCACCGCCCTTGCGAATTTTGCGAAGCTTCCGGCGGTCTCCGTGCCTGCGCAGCCGGTGGAGTTTGCGAAGATTGCGAAGCCCCCGGTCGGCCTGCAATTCATCGGCCCCCGTTTCGGCGAGGCCGCCATCCTGCGGATGGCGGCCGCCTGGACGGCGGCGCTTATGCTTGATTAAGCCTCTGTCGGGGCAGGGCGCAGATGGGTGGGGGGGGCGGTCAAAAGCAGTTGCGCGAAGTTGCCCAGAGTTGCGTGATGTTGCGTGATTCGCTGGAATCTGAGCGCGACTGAGTCAGTCCTGGCTGTCATGCACATCTGCCTGAACGCATGCTTGCTGAAGCCGACAAGGGTATCGGCAGGAGCATGGGGGGCCTTCGGATGCGGAGTCAGCTATTGCGGGTGGCGATCGGCCTGGTGGCCGGCATGGTGGTGGGTACAGTGATTCTGGGCGCGCGCGGTCTGGTGGTCCACGACCACGGACGCGTAAACGCACCGGCTGTGGACGTCACCGAGGGCAGGGGGAGGGCTGGCGGATGATGCCGGGTGAATCCTTCCTGATGACCTTCCTCGCTCTTGGTATCGTGCGCCGGGTTGGGCTGCTGGTCTGCACGGCCGCCGGCCGTGATGTCGCCACAGCGTCGCGCATCGCCGATGACATCGGCATCCCGGCGGCGGCGCTGGTGGCCGGTGCGGCCGCAGTCCTTCTTGGTGATCCTGTAGGCTTGGCCTTCTGTGTCGTTCATCTTGGCCTGGAGGCACGCGAAGCCGGGCCGATCTGATCAGCTCCAGCTTCCCGACAGGGAATATGGGGCCCAGAAATGGGGATGCGACAGCCTGTCATCCCCGGCATCGAGTATCGCGAGCTGGGCATCACGCAGGGATGCTGCCAGATCCAGCCCCCGTGCGAAGCGATTCTCGAGAATGCGGTCCAGGACGAATCCCGCCACCTCGTCGTCGATCGGCCAGAGGGCGCCCAGTACCGCCCCGACACCCAGCCGGCGCATGGTCTGGTCCAGGCCACCGCGCCGGCTGGCCGGGGCGTCTGCCCGGGAGAGGGTCTCGCAGCCCATCAGCAGCATCAGATCGATGCCGGACAGATCATGGCGGGCGAAATCGTCAAGACTGAACCGGCTGCCATCCCCCAGAAGGAAGGCCGAACGGCCAGGCTCGGCCGGATCTGCATCGAAGTGACACGATATCTGTAGAACCTGGGGCGGTTGACTCAGCAACCGATCCAGATCTGCAGCGGTTGCCGTCGTGCCGGGACAATCCACCGGAATGCCATGCCTTGTCATGACGTTGCGGAATGTCGCGAGATCTGCGGCTGCCTGGGGCAGATCGGCCATGCCCGGCGTCCGCGGAACCGCAAGGCCCGCAGCTCGTCGACCATCGGTCGCAGATGGGCGGTCTGTGGTGCCGTCGACCACCACCGCCGCCCGGCGCACCAGAAAATCGCGGCCGTCGTGGAGGGCGGCGAAGGGGATGCGGCCGATTGGGCCGGCGGCGTCCACCAGAAGGGTGGCAATCCGCGGGTCCGACAGCTGGTCGGCCACCGGCGCGATCAGCATCCGCCACGCGGCATGCAAAGGCGGCAGCGGATCTCGGCGTGGGTCGCGCAGGGCACGTTCCAGATTGAAGACCAGATCGGTCAGCTCTCTGGCGGTGCCGAGCCTTCCGGTGCGGATGCTGGCGTGATCCCCGTGCCGGCAGCGGATGGTCAGCTCTGTGCCCCGCAGCATATAACCCAGGATCGCGACATCGGGACGTGAGGTCCAGCGCCGTTCGTCTGGAAGAGCCGCATCCCCCGGGTCCTCGGGCCGATCGGCAAGCAGACTTTCGATCCCGGCGGCCCATTGCAGCGGACCGACCCTGGTGCGTCCGGCCTGCACCAGACGTGCACCTTCGACAAGCTGTGGCCAGACCTGTGATTCGCGCGCAGTGAACGGCACCCGCGCGGCCGCAGCAGCCGCTGCCGTGGCGGCAGCCGGCCTGGGCAGCCGCATATCATCTTGTTCCCGCAGGATATCGATGCGGATCGCTTCCCCGATCCGGCCTTGGCTCAACAGCAGGTCCTGCAGACGCTGGTAGGGCTTTGGGAAGAAGGTGCCCTCCATCGGGTGCAGAAGACCCGCGGCTGCTCCGGCGACGTCAAGCCGCAGGCCCTCATGGGCCCGGACAGCGGCCTTGAGCAGCAGCGTGGCAGCATGCAGGGTGGGAAAGCGACCGGGGTCATGGAGCGCCGCCAGCATATCACCCAGCATCATCGGAACATTGAAGGCGAGATCCTGGTCATAGATGAAGTCTTCATCCGCCATCAGGGCCAGCTGGGCGGAGATCGCTTCTTCAGGATCATCCCCTTTCATGATCATCACGGCCCGATGCAGACGCTGTACATTGAAGGCCGGATTGTCACGCCGCAGCGTCGGCCCATCGGTCCAGCCGGGATGATAGCGCATGGCGCCGCGCATATCGAGGGCCGGACCCTCGGTCTGGCGCCAGGCATTCATGTTACGGAAGGCGGCCTCGATCCTGTCCCGATCCCGGGAGGCAAGTGCAAGATCTATCTCAGCCGCGAGACCGTAAGCTTCTTTGAGATTGTTTCGGGCCGCCGGCGGCAGGTCCAGACTGTCGAACAGGGCCAGTACGCGTGGCTGGGTGGCCTTGATTTCATCCGTGGCGTTGCAGCGCAAGGCTTCTGCGCGCCGGGTCGCTCCCCAGATGGAAATCAGGGCCAGGCCCATATCCGCCGGCAGGCCGTGCAGATAGGGTTCCGCAAGGTCCAGCCAGGCCATGGTCTCGCCTGAACGCCCCCGCTTGAAAGCATCCTGCGCCAGGCGTTCGATCAGGATATGGGCGATGCGGACCTGCAGTTCCGGCGCAAGATTTGCGGCCGGGGGCAGGTGGCCGCGGATATGGGCCGGCCGTGCCTCCGGCGGCAGTCCGGCGATGGCGGCTCCGCCCGCGATGTCTTCCAGCATCTTCAGGCCGATCTGCCCTGCCTCGCCCGCCTTGCCGCGCAATCGGGCGAGGTCTGCCTGCAGGTTTGCCATCGTATGGTGAAGCAGTTGCCGGACCTCGTCGTTATCCAGCACCGCCGTCAGCATCCGGATCTGGTCGATCGCGGCTGCCATGGCCTCGGGGGCGCCCCTCACCTGCGCCAGAATGGCCGCATACTCGAAGCCTCGTGCCCGCAGGATCCGTGCCGTGTCGTCAGGCGCTGAGGCGGTTGCCGTGAGCACGCGCCGGACGGCGTCTTCCAATGCGCCGCCATTCCGGGTTTGCAGGGCACGTTCGGCATCATCAAGGGCTTTGAGCGCATGCTCTATGGCCGTCATGGCATTTTCCCCTTATGACAGCGCGCCGGGTGGCAGGGCATCGAAGATCAGGCAGCCGTGCAGCAGGTCGCCGCGACGCCCGGCCACCTCTGCTGCCTCGGCCAGAGGCGCCAGACGCCAGGGGGCGAGCTGGGCCTCCGGCGGTGTGCCGCGCCAGCCTCTCGGGAGATCTGTCGCCGTACCGAAGATGATCACCGCGAGTTCGCGACGGCCTGTGATGCCGCCGACCTCAAATCCATAGGCAATGGAAACCGGTCCCTTGACGGTCTTTGCAAGAACCAGCAGATCGCGTCCTGCGGCGCCCGCGCCGGGGATAACATGGAGGGTCGTCGCCGGGTCTGGCTCCAGAACGTCAAAAACCGCGTGGCCGATGGTGCGGTGCAGGATGACGAGCTTCAGAGCGTCGCTTTGCAGGCCGGCACGCAACATATCGGGGAAGGGATCGATTACGATACCGAAGCGTTCGCCGATAGTCGCAGCGGCATCCACAAATTCCGCATCTTCTGCCGGTGCGCCGAAATCACTGCGATAGGTGGTCGGGCGCAGCAGGGGGCGCAACCAGCTTTCTGACATGAAGCGTGCTGTTGCCAGTGGCGGCAGCCTGCCGACCCAGTCGATGGTGGGCGCCCCCTGTCCCCACCGGCCGAAGCCGGCATCCTTGAGATATTGGGCGAACTCCGCCGGCTCCGCGTCGAACCAGACCGGCGCGATGCCGGGAATGATCTCCCGCAGGCGTGCGCTTTCGATGAAGGCGAGGACATAATCGTCGGCCAGAACGGATTGCCGGCGAATGCTGCGGGAGATGGTCGATTTGTGGCAACCGACCAGCCTGGCCATCCCGGCGGCGTCCTTGGGGATCCGGGGAGGAAGGTCTGCGGGGTCCCGGTTTTCGATCATCCAGCGGATATTGCTGCCGCGGTTCAGCGGATCAGTTTTTTTGGGGCCCCTGCCCGAAGCCATCTCGTCTGCTCCTCACCCCCGGCATGAACGCAGATCGATAGTATTTCCGATTCCAGTTCGCCTGCAAAGTGGCAAGCTTTGGTCAGAGATGCATGGCTCTGCGTCACAGGGACCAGGAGGCCGGAAGAAGAAGTCGGTTATGCATACCCTTCCGGCCGGTGTGTATGCCAGTCGGTCGCCGTCTGGAAGGCGTGGGCGGCGCGGGCGATCAGGGCCTCGGCGAAGCGGGGGCCGGCGAACTGGCAGCCGAGGGGGATGCCCCCGCCGTCACGGGTCTTCTCGCTGATGCCGCAGGGCACCGTGATCGTCGGCTGGCCCGAGACGTCGAAGGGGGCCGTGAACGGGCCGATCGCCAGGATCGCCGCCGGGTCTTCACCCAGGCCGGACATGTAATCGAGTGTGGGGCCCGCGACCGGCAGGCCGGGGATCAGCAGCACGTCGCAGGCGGCGTAGATCGCCTCCATCGCGCCCGCGAAATCGCGGCGGTGTTCCTGCGCTTTGGCCAGCTCGAAGGCGGTGTGGCGGTGGCCGCGGTCGATCAGCGCGGCGAGGCGCGGGCCGTATTCGGCCGAACGCGTCGACCAGTGGTCGCGATGAACGATGGCGGCCTCGACCGCACATTGCACCGCCCAGCCGGTCAGCGCCGGTTCGATCGGCGGCAGGGTGACGTCGACGAAGCGGGCGCCGAGCCCGGTCATCACCTCGATCACATGCTCGATCGAGGCCAGAACCTGATCATCGGCCCGCGCCTTCAACAGCCCGCGGTCGATGCCGATGGTCAGGCCCCGCACCGGTTTGGCGAGTTCTGCCATATAGTCAGGTACGGGAAGTTGTGATGCGGTGGGGTCGCGCGGGTCGGGGCCGGCCATGACCCCCAGCATGGTAACCGCATCGGCGACGCTGCGCGCCATCGGCCCCATATGGTCGAGCGAGGGGGCGAGGGCGAGCGCGCCGGCCCGGCTGACCCGCCCCCATGTCGGCTTGATCCCGGTCACGCCGCAGCAGGAGGAGGGCAGGCGGATCGAGCCGCCGGTATCGGTCCCCAGCGCCCCCCAGATCAGCCCGGCCGCCACCGCCACGCCCGATCCGCTGGACGAGGTGCCGGTCCAGTGCGCAGCCCCCCAGGGGTTGACCGGCGGCACCACCTCGGGGTGATGGTCGGCATAGGCGCCTTCGGTGAGCGTGGTCTTGCCCAGGATGATCGCGCCTGCGGCCCGCAGCCGGGCGATGACGGTCGCATCCCGCCCGGGCCGCCGGCCGCGCAGCACCGGGCTGCCGAATTCCGTCGGCATGTCGGCCGTGTCGAACAGATCCTTGGCCGCCAGCGGCACGCCGTGCAGGGGGCCGCGCACCAGTCCGGCGGCGATTTCCGCCGCGGCGCGCCGGGCCTGATCCAGCGCCGCATCGTTCCGATGGGCGAAGGCATGCAGCGCGCCGTCATGGGCGGCGATCCGGTCCATCATGCAGCGGACCGCATCCACCGGCGATACCGCACCGCGGCGGATCTCTTCCGCCAGGCGGACCAGGCTCAATCTGTGCAGGGTCGACGACATTCCGGTGCGGCTCCTCTGATGGGATCTGTGGGCGCGGGCATGTCATCATTATACAAGAATGCCTGTTTCGTGCTCAAAAATCGTCACTGCTCATAAAATGGGCGGATGAGTGCCGATGAGGCATGCGGGATATGCGGAATTCCGGTGCAGAGACAGGTGGCATGCATATTGCGTGGGTATGCGTGCACGGCCAATGACCGGCATGTGCGTACAGCCCCCGCCTTGCCCATAAAAAACTGCTCCGGAAGGCTTCGATCCATGTATATGCGCATTGCGAAACGGGGGGCGGTGGCCCTTGCTCTGGCGGCCGCCGCGGTGTTCGGCCCCGTGGGGGGCGCCGCCACGGCCGATGCGGCAGAGGCGGTGTCGGTGCGGCTGAAATGGCTGCCCCAGGCCCAGTTCGCCGGCTTCTACGTCGCCAAGGCCAAGGGCTTCTATGAAGCCGAGGGTCTGGACATGACCATCAACCCGGGCGGCCCGAACCTGAATGCCGAGGCGCTGGTGGCTTCGGGCGCCGACACTTTCGGTCTGGGCAGCGGGACGGAGGCGGTGCTGCATGCCCGCGCCAAGGGCCTGCCGCTGATCTGCATCGGCATGTCGCAGCAGAAGACCCCCTTCGCCTTCGTGGCGCGGGAGAAGAGCGGCATCAAGACGATCGAGGATTTCAAGGGCAAGAAGGTGGCGACCTGGTTCACCGGTCCGCAATACACGCTGTATTCGGTGCTGGCGGCGGCCAAGATCAAGCAGTCGGAACTGACCATCATTCCGCAGCCGGTCTCCATGGCGCCCTTCGTCGAGGGTGAGTTCGACGTCGCCACCGTCACCTTTTACAACGAGTTGAACACGCTGAAAGAGCAGGGGATCACCGATCTGACGGTCTTCACCCCCGATGATTACGGCGTGACCACCCAGCAGGACAGCTTCATCACCTCGGAAAAGATCGCGACCGAGAAGCCCGAACTGGTTCAGGGCTTCCTGAACGCTACTCTCAAAGGTTGGAAATATGCCTTTGAGCACAAGTCAGAGGCGATCGACATCGTCATGGCCGCGGCGGAGGGCCTGGATCGCAAGCATCAGGAGGCCATGCTGGACGAGATCGAACGGCTGATGGTCGCCGGCCGGGCGGCCGGTGAGGGCCTCGGCGCGCTCGACATGGCCTCGATCGAGAAGGTGCAGACCGATCTGGTCGGCTTCGGCGCCCTGAAAGAGCCGGTCGACCTGAAAGCCGCCTTCGACGAGAGCTTCTGGGACAAGGTGCCGGCTGCGGACAAAATGCTCTGAGGCGGAGGCTTGTATGCACCGCGGCCCGACGAGGTTGAAACACCTGGTCGGGCCGCCCCGCGGTTGCCGGCAGCGGGGCCGGCGGGCGGCGATCTTCACGCGGAGATGAACCTGGATCCCCGCCTTCGCGGGGATGACGGTAGAGAGGGTGTGCGGAGGTGGGCGAAGGGGGGATCGGACAGGGGCGCCGGGTGCGATCGGGCGGTCATGTCAGGGGCGCGGGCCCCGCGGTTTTCGCCCCGACCCCACCACCGTCGGCCGGTCATGTCAGGCGCCACCCTCGCCCAGGTCCACCCTGCCCCCACCACCGTCATCCCCGCGAAGGCGGGGATCCAGGTTGGTTTCCGCGAGAATGAACGGGCGGTCGGAGGTGTGGACGGTCATGTTGGCCATCGATGGCGGACCCGGGTGGGCGGCGTTCTTTGTGGGGGAACGGACCTGGATCCCCGCCTTCGCGGGGATGACGGTAGAGAGGGTGTGCGGAGGTGGGCGAAGGGGGGATCGGACAGGGGCGCCGGGTGCGATCGGGCGGTCATGTCAGGCGCAGGCCCCGCGGTTTTCGCCCCGACCCCACCACCGTCGGCCGGTCATGTCAGGCGCCACCCTCGCCCAGGTCCACCCTGCCCCCACCACCGTCATCCCCGCGAAGGCGGGGATCCAGGTTGGTTTCCGCGAGAATGAACGGGCGGCCGGAGGTGTGGACGTCATGTCGGCCATCGACCGCGGACCCGGGTATGCGGCGTTCTTTGTGGGGGGACGGACCTGGATCCCCGCCTTCGCGGGGATGACGGTAGAGAGGGTGTGCGGAGGTGGGCGAAGGGGGGATCGGACAGGGGCGCCGGGTGCGATCGGGTGGTCATGTCAGGCGCGGGCCCCGCGGTTTTCGCCCCGACCCCACCACCGTCGGCCGGTCATGTCAGGCGCCACCCTCGCCCAGGTCCACCCTGCCCCCACCACCGTCATCCCCGCGAAGGCGGGGATCCAGGTTGGTTTCCGCGAGAATGAACGGGCGGCCGGAGGTGTGGACGTCATGTCGGCCATCGACCGCGGACCCGGGTATGCGGCGTTCTTTGTGGGGGGGGCGGACCTGGATCCCCGCCTTCGCGGGGATGACGGTAGAGAGGGTGTGCGGAGGTGGGCGGAGGGGGGACCGGACAGGGGCGGCGTGTGCGATCGGGCGGTCATGGCAGGTGCCGGCCCCGCGGTTTTCCCCCGCTTCCACCACCATCGGGCGGTCATGTCAGGGGCGCGGGCCCCGCGGTTTTCCCCCGCTTCCACCGCCATCGGGCGGTCATGTCAGGCGCAGGCCTCGCGGTTTTCGCCCCGACCCCACCACCGTCGGCCGGTCATGTCAGGCGCCACCCTCGCCCAGGTCCACCCTGCCCCCACCACCGTCATCCCCGCGAAGGCGGGGATCCAGGTTGGTTTCCGCGAGAATGAACGGGCGGTCGGAGGTGTGGACGGTCATGTCGGCCATCGATGGCGGACCCGGGTGGGCGGCGTTCTTTGTGGGGGAACGGACCTGGATCCCCGCCTTCGCGGGGATCCACCTTCCTTTGCCACGGCTGGGGCTTGCGGGGGACGGGCGGTGCATGGGGTGGGTCGACGGTTCTTGACTCGCAGGTGTTCGTATACAATAATGGCATTATTGCATTCACAAACGCATATCATGCGTACCAAAACGAGGATCTTGAGCGGTGAAGCTGGGTCTTGAAGGCAAGAAGGTTCTGATCACCGGCGCATCGAAGGGTATCGGCCTGGCCGCCGCCTGGAGCTTTGCCCGCGAGGGTGCCGATCTGCACCTGGCCGCCCGCTCGGAAGAGGCCCTGGTCGCGGCGAAGGCCGCGATCGAGGCGGAATGCGGTGTGGCGGTGACGATCCATGCCATGGATCTGTCGAACGATGCGCAGATGGTGGCGCTGGCCGATGCCGCGGGCGATGTCGACATTCTGGTCAACAATGCCGGCAACATCCCCTCGGGCCCGATCGATGCGGTGGACGATGCCTCGTGGCGCCGGGGGTTCGACCTGAAGGTCTTCGGCTATATCTCGCTGACCCGGGCGGTATATGCCCGCATGCAGGCGCGGGGTATGGGCGTGATCGTCAACGATATCGGCAATTCGGGCGAGAACTGGGACGCCAATTACATCGCCGGCTCCACCGGCAATGCGGCGCTGATGGCCTTCACCCGCGCACTCGGCGGGGTGAGCATGGATTACGGCGTGCGGGTGCTGGGCGTGAACCCGGGGCCGGTGGAAACCGACCGCATGGTGCGGCTGATGAAGCGGCGCGCGGTCGACATGTTCGGCGACGAAACCCGCTGGCGCGAGCTGTTCGACCGCTATCCCGGCGGCCGCCCGGCCACGGCCGAAGAGGTGGCCGATCTGATGGTGTTCCTGTCCTCGCCGCGCGCCGGCTATGTCAGCGGCACGATCGTGACCATCGATGGCGGCATCGCCTCGCGCGGGTCGATCATCAAGGATGGCGGCCGGAAGTCGGTCGCGGCCCCCGCCTTTCAGGCCCCCGCCTTTCAGGAGCCCGCTTTTCAGGAGATCGATGCGTGAGCCTGCTCGATACCAAGAACGCCTATTTCGACCGGCTGTTTTCCGACCCCGACCTGAAATGGCTGGGCCAGAACACCAATCACGTGCCCCAGCATCCGGCGGTTGCCGCCGCCATGCATGCCGCCGTGGATGCCGAGAATTTCCACGCCTATGCGCCGCCCGCCGGCATGGAGGCGCTGCGGGCGGCCATCGTCGCCGATCTGCGCCTGCCCGGCGCCCAGGCGCTGGTGACCGATGGTGCGGTGGCGGCGCTGGCGCTGATCTGCCGGGCCTTCGCCAGGCCGGGCACGACCTTCGTCACCACCGATCCGGGCTGGAAATGGCCCCTGCAATTCGCCGCCCAGAACGGCGCCGAGGTGATCGAAATCCCGATCTACGGCCCCGAATGGACGTTCCGCCTCAGCCCCGAACGGCTGGCGGAGGTGGTGGATGAGCGGACCGCGATCATCTATCTGGTCGACCCGAACAACCCGCTGGGCATCACCTATACCGCCGAGGAAATCGGCGCCTTCGCCGCGATCGCGCGTGAGGTGGGTGCGATCCTGATCCATGACAGCACCTATCGCGACTTCGCCGAAGGCCACACGCCCGCCAGCATGATCTACCCCGAAGGGGCGGTGACGGTGGTCAGCTTCTCCAAATGGCTGGGGCTGGCGGGCATGCGCGTGGGGGCGCTGGTCGCCTACCCCGCGCTGATGGACAGGATCGCGCCGTTTTCGACCGCGCCGCTCGGCGCCAGCGTGATCGCCCAGGCGGCGGCGCTGGCCGGGCTTGGGGTCAAGGACGAATGGATGGCCGGGGTGCAGCAGATCCAGCGCCACAACCAGGCCCTGATCAAACAGGCGGTCGACGCTCTGCCGGGCTTCGCCATGCCGGTCTACCCCTCGCACGGCAATTTCGTGGTGGTGGAGTGCATCGAGGCCGGGGTGCGGCCCGAGGCGCTGGTGGCCGAGTTCCAGACCGCGGGCATCATGATCCGCCAGGGCACCTATCACACGCCCCGCTTCGGCGACCGCTTCATCAAGGTGTCGACCACCGTGCCGACCGCCTGGGTCGACGCCTTCTGCGCCCTGCTGCCCGAGATGGCGGAACGGGCGAAGACCCGGACCGAGATTCCGCCGCTGTTCTGACCGGAAGGGCCAGACCGATGCCTTATGCCACAGCCGCCGATGGCACCCGCCTTTATTATGAAGAGGCGGGGACCGGCACCCCGATCCTGTTCATCCATGAATTCGGCGGCGATTATCGCGCCTGGGAACCGCAGATGCAGTTCTTCGCGCGCCGCCATCGCTGCATCACCTATTCCGCCCGCGGCTATGCGCCTTCGGATATTCCGGCGGATGTGGCGGCCTATTCGCAGGAGATTGCCGTCACCGATGCGCTGGCCGTGCTCGACCATCTGGGCATTGACCGCGCGCATATCGTCGGCCTGTCGATGGGCGGGTTCGCGACCCTGCATTTCGGCCTGATGGCCCCCGAACGCGCCCTGTCGCTGACCATCGCCGGGGCCGGCTATGGCGCGGAGAAGCAGTTCGAGGACTATTTCCGCGGCGTGTCGCTGGAAGTGGCCGAGCGCTTCCGGACGCTGGGGGCCAAAGAATTCGCAAAGACCTATGCGCTGGGCGCCAGCCGGGTGCAGTTCCAGAACAAGGATCCGCGCGGCTGGCAGGCATTCGCCGACCGCCTGGCCGAGCATTCCGACACCGGCGCCGCCAACACCATGAGCGGCGTTCAGGCGCGCCGGCCCTCGATCTACGATCTGGAAGACCGGATCCGCGCCTGCACCGTGCCGGCGCTGATCGTGGTCGGCGACGAAGACGACCACTGCCTGCAGCCGGGCATTTTCATGAAGAAGACCCTGCCGGCCGCCGGGCTGGCGGTGCTGCCCAAGACCGGCCACACCCTGAACCTGGAAGAGCCGGCGCTGTTCAACCAGCTGCTGGCCGAGTTCATCGCCATGGTCGAGGCCGGGCGCTGGACGGTCCGCGATCCGCGCGCCGAGCCGGCGCAGATCATGAAGACCTCGTAAGCCCATGTCCGGTGATGGCGGCGGATTGACGGAGACGGGCGGATTGATGGGGGCGGGCGGGGCGGCACCGGCGGAAAGCTGGCGCCGCCGCACCGACTGGCGCAAGGAAACGGGAGAGGGATACATGCCGAGCGGTCGCGAGATCACGCCCGAGGCAGAACGCATCGTGGGGTATGTAAACCGCGACCGGTTGTGGCAACGGCATATGGAGCTGGCCCGGTTCGGGGCCCGCAGCGATGGCGGGGTGAACCGCCAGGCGCTGTCGGCCGAAGAGATCGCGGCCCGCGCCCATCTGATCGGCATCGCCCGCGCCCGCGGCTTCGGTGTTGCAACCGATCCGGCCGGTAATCTTTTCTTTCGGTTGCAGGGCCGGGAGCCGCATCTGCCGCCGGTGCTGTCGGGCTCGCATATGGACAGCCAGCCGACCGGCGGCCGTTTCGACGGCATCTATGGCGTGCTGGCTGCCGTCGAGGTGCTGGAAGCGATCCGCGACGCGGGACATGTGCCCCGGCGCAGCATCGAGGCCGTGGCCTGGATGAACGAGGAAGGCTCGCGCTTCGCGCCGGGCATGATGGGGTCTGAAGCCTTCGCGGGCGTGCGGCCGCTGGACGAGATTCTGGGCGTGCGCGATGCCGATGGTGTCACCGTCGCAGCAGCGCTGGCCACCGTCAACGCCGCCTTTCCCGATGTGCCGCTGCGCGAGCTGGGCCAGCCGATCGAGGCCTATGTCGAGGCGCATATCGAACAGGGCCCGGTGCTGGAGGCCGAGGGCAGGGTGGTCGGCGCCGTGACCGGCATTCAGGGCAAGCAGACCTTTCGCGTGACGGTGACGGGGGAAGAGGCCCATGCCGGCACGAAGCCGATGGCCGAGCGGCGGGATGCGCTGATCGCGGCCAGTGCCATGGTGCAGCGGCTTCATGCCATCGCGCGCAGCACGGCCGAGGATCTGATGCTGACCTTCGGCCGCTTCACCGTTTCGCCCAACGCACCCTCGGTGGTGCCGGCCAAGGTGGTGTTCTCGATCGATCTGCGCCATTTCGACACCGGGCTGATGCAGGGCTTCGGCGCGGCGATTCCCGATCTTTGTGCCGAACTGGCCGGCGGCTGCACGGTGGTGGTTGAACCGCTGGTCGACGCGCCCTCGCTGGTGTTCCCCGAAGCGCTGCGCGAGCGGATCTGCGACATCGCCGCGGTGCTGGGCCATCCGGCCATGGACCTGCCCTCGGCGGCAGGGCACGACGCGCGGCACCTGCACGCGATCGCACCCGCGGCGATGATCTTCATCCCCTGCCACCAGGGCATCAGCCACCACCCGACCGAGCGGGCGGAACCCGGGCACCTTCACGCCGGCGCCCGGGTTCTGGCGGCCTTGCTGGTGGAGCTGGCGGGGTAGCCGGCGCGCCGGTCCAGTGCGCCGCTCCAGAGCGTCAGGGCCAGGGCGACGAGGGTGATCAGCGCCCCGACCCAGGGGGTGGCGGCAAGGCCCAGGCCCGAGGCGACCACCCGACCGCCGACCCAGGCGCCCGCCGCGATGCCCAGATTGAAGGCGGCGATGTTCAGCGCCGAGGCGACCTCCACCCCCGCCGGCCGATGGATGCGGGCCAGCTGCACCACGTAGAGCTGCAGCCCCGGCACATTGGCGAATTGCAGGAACCCCAGCGCCGCCAGCGTGATCAACGCCGGTATCGCAGACAGCAGCGTGAAGCTGAAGGCGAACAGAACCACCGCCTGGGCGGCGAACAGCCAGGCCAGCGCCTTGACCGGGTTGCGGTCGGCCAGCCGGCCGCCGGCGATGTTGCCGATGGCGATCGCCACGCCATAGAGCACCAGCACCAGGCTGACCGCGGCCTCGGCCAGGCCGGTCAGCTGCTCCAGAACCGGCGCCAGGAAGGTGAAGGTGACGAAGGTGCCGCCATAGCCGGCCGCCGTCATCGCAAAGACCAGCAGCAGCCGGCCGGAACCCAGCACGCGCGCCTGATCGGCCAGCCGGGCGGGTTCACCGCGCGGCAGATCGCGCGGCAGCAGGGCGGCGATGCCGATCAGCGCCACCGCACCGATCAACGCCACGGCCTGGAAGGTCGCGCGCCAGCCGAAATGCTGCCCGATCCAGGTGCCGAGCGGCACGCCGGTGACGATCGCCACCGTCAGCCCGGCAAACATCATCGCAATCGCCGAGGCCCGCCGGTTTTCCGGCACCAGATCGGCGGCGATGGTGGCGCCGACCGAAAAGAACACGCCATGGGCAAAAGCCGAGAGCACGCGCGCAACCAGCAGCACCTCATATCCCGGCGCCAGCGCGGCCAGCCCATTGCCGGCGATGAACAGTGCCATCAACCCCAACATCAGGGGCTTGCGCGCCGCCCGGCCGGTGAGCGCGGTCAGAACCGGCGCGCCGAAGGTGACGCCCAGGGCATAAACACTGACGATCAACCCGGCGGTCGGCAGGCTGATCCCCAGATCCTGCGCCACCGTCGACAACAACCCAACGATGACGAATTCAGTGGTCCCGATCGCATAAGCTGCAATCGTTAGCGCAAACAAGGCGGGAGGCATAGCGAACTCCGGAGCGGAAGGACATCTCGGCCGGTAGGATGATCCTGTCTCACCAGATCGATAATCCGCCATCCAGGATGATCAGTTTGTCATCAAATGCCAGACTGACTCGTCCCAAACCGGCCCTTTACGCGAACCCCAAGCTCCCGTAAAATTCCCGGGAGGTTCGCGCAGAAGCTTTCCCTTTATTTTCCATACAGATAAGAATTTTCCATGACGCTGCACACATGCATTGGCATGGTGGCCCTGGAGGTTCGCGCAAATCGGCTTTTTTCCAGTGCCGAATCAGGGTAGTAAATGGGGGTGGGTCGCACCCCTTGCGGGTGCGTGGATTGAAACGGTTATTGAGGCGCTGGTATCCTACCTGGAACAGCGTCGCACCCCTTGCGGGTGCGTGGATTGAAACAGGATCTGCGCGATCTCCAGACACGCATTAAGGCGTCGCACCCCTTGCGGGTGCGTGGATTGAAACATCTTGGCCGGATCCGCCGCGTGGTCGCTGAGGGGTCGCACCCCTTGCGGGTGCGTGGATTGAAACCTGGCCGACGACCCGGGCGACGACTGGCCGATTTGTCGCACCCCTTGCGGGTGCGTGGATTGAAACACCATCAGCGACAAACGATTCCGGGCAAACTTTCGTCGCACCCCTTGCGGGTGCGTGGATTGAAACACGGTACCGGCCGCCTGCTTGGTAGCCACGACGCGTCGCACCCCTTGCGGGTGCGTGGATTGAAACCTGTCGGCGCACAATACCTACACCGCGCAGACCGTCGCACCCCTTGCGGGTGCGTGGATTGAAACATCTGTCGACGCATACCCTTCGTACGCCGGCAGGTCGCACCCCTTGCGGGTGCGTGGATTGAAACGGCCCCATCACCATCCCCCGATACCGGTCGGTCCGTCGCATCCCTGTCAGGGCGGTAATCTCCCTGGCCGGCGCCGGGCATGTCATACCCGGCGCCGACGGAGCCTGCCTTACCCCACCACCCGCCGGGTCATGAAATCCGCGATCAGCCCGGCGATGTCCTCCGCATGGGTTTCCAGCGCGAAATGGCCGGTGTCGAGCATATGAATTTCGACATCCGGAACGTCTGCGCGGAAGGCTTCGGCGCCGGCGGGGATGAAGAAGGGGTCGTGGCGGCCCCAGGTCAGCAGCACCGGGGGCCGGGCGTGGCGCAGCCAGGCCTGGAAGTCCAGATAGCGCCGGATGTTGCTGGCATAGTCGCCGAACAGGTCCAGCTGGATCTCGTCATTGCCCGGGCGCTGCACCAGGGCGTAATCCAGCCACCAGGCCTCGGGGGCCAGCCGGCTCTGGTCGGCGACGCCGTGGGTGTACTGCCGGCGGATCCCGTCGAGGCTGAGCATGGGGCGCAGGGCCGCACGGTTTTCCGCGGTCGGTTCCTGCCAGTAGCGGCGGGTGGCCGCCCAGTCCTCCCCCAGCCCCGCCTCATAGGCATTGCCGTTCTGCGAGATCAGCGCCGTGACCCGTTCAGGCTGTGCCAGGGCCAGGCGGAAGCCGACCGGCGCGCCGTAATCGAACACGTAAAGCGCGAAACGTGCGAGCCCCAGCGCCTCGGTGAAGGCAGTCATCACCCGGGCCAGGCCGTCGAAACCGTAGTCGAAGGCGCCGCGGTCGGGGGCGGTGGTGAAGCCGAAACCGGGCAGGTCCGGGGCGACCAGATGGAAGCGGTCGGCGAGCAGCGGGATCAGATCGCGAAACATGTGCGACGACGTCGGGAAGCCGTGCAGCAGCAGCAGGGTCGGGTTCCCCGGGTCGCCGGCCTCGCGGTAGAACACCGTCACCGGGCCGAGATCGATGCTGCGATGGGTGATGGCATGCGTGCTGGCGGTCATGTACGGGGCCTTCCGGGTTATGGAGCAGGCATTCCACCTGCGATGCCCTGGTTCTATGCCGTTGCAGCTTTCGGCGGAATGCCCGAAGATCGGCAGGCACTCTTTCAGAAAACGGAAGACTGATGGACCGGATCGACGCGATGAAGATTTTCATCGCCGCCCTCGATGAAGGCAGCCTGGCCGGGGCGGGCCGGCGGCTGGGTCGTTCTCCCGCCGCCGTCAGCCGGGCGATCGCCTTTCTGGAGGCCCATATCGGCGCCCAGCTGCTCCACCGCACCACCCGCAGCCTGCGGTTGAGTGAGGTGGGCGAAGGCTATGCAGCCGCCTGCCGCCGCGTGCTGGCCGATCTGGAAGAGGCCGATCTGGCCGCCGCGGGTGAAAGCGCGGCTCCGCGCGGCCTGCTGACCCTCACCGCCCCGGTGCCGAGCGGGGAGGCGGCTCTTCGCCCGGTGCTCGATGCCTTTCTGGATGAATACCCGGCGGTGTCGGCGCGGCTGCATCTGCTCGACCGGCCGGTCAGCCTGATCGACGAGGGCATCGACGTGGCGCTGCGCATCGCGCATCTGCCCGATTCCACCCTGATTGCGCTCAGGCTCGGCGAGGTCCGGCGGGTGGTGGTGGCCGCACCCGCCTATCTGGCGACCCGTGGTGTGCCCGAACTGCCGGCCGATCTGGCCGGCCACCGCATCATTGCCCTCGCCCGATCCGGCGAGGAGGCCTGGAGCTTCCCCGCCGGGCCGGGCGCCGCCACCTCCCGCGCCATCGGCATCACGCCGCGGCTGACGGTCAACAGCGTCCGCGCGGCGGTGGCCTCGGCCGTGGCGGGCCACGGTATCGCGCGCGTCTTCTCCTACCACGTCGCCGACGAGATCCGCGCCGGCCGCCTCACCCTCCTGCTGCCCGACTTTACCCCGCCACCGCTCCCCGTCCACCTGCTCACCCCGGACGGCCGCCTGCCGGTCCCCAAGGTCCGCGCCTTCATCGATTTCGCCGTCCCGCGCCTGAAAACCTGGTTCGCCGACCGCCTCACCGACACCACACCGCCTGCCGCGAACCTCAAGCTCCCGTAAAAACCCCGGGAGGTTCGCGGCCGGACTCCGCCTTATTTTTCAAGCACCTGCATTTTTCAGCGACACGACACCCATACCCACGCATGATCTCACCGGAGGTTCGCGCGACCTGCCTTTTTTACGGACCGGATTCAGGGTATTAAGAGAGGGTGGGTCGCACCCTTGCGGGTGCGTGGATTGAAACCTCCGCGCGGTCGGCGGCACGCGCCGATCGGCGCGTCGCACCCTTGCGGGTGCGTGGATTGAAACTCCGATAATCCGAAAAATCAGATAAGAGAAAAATAGTCGCACCCTTGCGGGTGCGTGGATTGAAACTGGCGCCAGGCCGCCAGGCCTGCGCCGTCGGTTGTCGCACCCTTGCGGGTGCGTGGATTGAAACAATAGCACGGTTAAGTTTAACTAGCGCACTATCGTCGCACCCTTGCGGGTGCGTGGATTGAAACCTCGCGCTGGCTCCGCGCCGCATAGAGCGCGAAGTCGCACCCTTGCGGGTGCGTGGATTGAAACCGCGAGCAGCTCCGCCACGTAAGTGGCGCCGCTGGTCGCACCCTTGCGGGTGCGTGGATTGAAACGTGGTCGGCGCGGGCGACGACACCACGCGCGCGTGTCGCACCCTTGCGGGTGCGTGGATTGAAACCGCCCGCGCCTCAGAGGCGATCTTGGCATAGGTAGTCGCACCCTTGCGGGTGCGTGGATTGAAACGGGGCCTTGAGCATTTCGAGAAGGTCTGCGGGCTGTCGCACCCTTGCGGGTGCGTGGATTGAAACGCCCTCGTGATCGACGAATGCGACCAGGTCTCGGGTCGCACCCTTGCGGGTGCGTGGATTGAAACGGTCGTGGACAGCTCCCCCTCCTTGATGTCGTCAAGTCGCACCCTTGCGGGTGCGTGGATTGAAACTCGCATATAGGTCTCTGGGTCACGTCCCGCCGATCTGGGTCACGTCCCGCCGAGTGGTGTAACAGCGTTTGCCTGGGGATGATGGCGTCCCCGAAATCGGGGTGGTGATCGTCGATCTTCGGTAGGGTTTGGTTGCGACCCCCAACCGAACCAAGGATCAAGACGATGACCGATGAAATGATCAGCCTTCGTGGCCTGCTGGATAAAGAGCGCTGATGCCGATCTGCTGCGCGAGATGATCGGTTTTGCCACCGAGCGGCTGATGGAGTTGGAGGTGGCGACGTTGACCGGCGCCGGGCATGGCGAGCGCAAGCCTGATCCCCGCCACACCACCCGGCCTGCCCGTCACCCCAGCTCTGCCCACCACTCCACCCCTCATCGCCGCCGCCGGCGATCCGGCCCAACTGCGCTTCCTCGAATTCTTCGTCGCCCGGATCCGCAACCCGCACACCCGGCGTGCCTATGGCCGGGCGGCCGAAGACTTCCTCACCTGGTGCAGCGGCGTCGGGCTGACCGCGATCGGTCAGGTTCAGCCGCTGCATGTCGCGGCCTGGGTCGAGCTTCAGGGGCGGCACTTCGCCGCGCCGACCGTCAAGCAGCGCCTGGCCGGGCTGAAGCATCTGTTCGACTGGCTGGTGACCGGCCAGATCCTGCCCGCCAACCCGGCTGCGGCGGTGCGCGGCCCGGTGCATCGGGTCAAACGGGGCAAGACCCCGGTTCTGGAGGCGGCCGAGGCGCGGCGGATCCTGGAGGCGATCGACGTCTCAACCCCGATCGGGCTGCGCGACCGCGCCCTGATCGGGCTGATGGTCTACAGCTTCGCCCGGATCGGTGCGGCCCTGGCCATGCGGGTGGAGGACGTCTATGTCCAGAACCGGCGCCTCTGGGTGCGGCTGCACGAGAAGGGGGGCAAGCGTCACGACATGCCCCGTCACCACAATCTCGATGCCTGGCTGCACGACTATATGGAGGGCTGTGCTCTGGCGGGGGGCGCTTTGGCAGGTGACCGGCGGCGTGCCCTGTTCCGGACCATCGCCCGCGGCACCGGCCGGCTGAGCCACCGGGCGATGCAGCAGGCCGATGCCTATGCGATGATCCGGCGCCGGGCCGCGGCGGCCGGGATCGAGACGCCGATCGGCAATCACAGCTTCCGGGCCACGGGGATCACCGCCTATCTCAAGAACGGTGGCACGCTGGAAAAGGCGGCGACCATGGCCAACCATGCCTCTACCCGCACTACCCGGCTTTATGACCGGCGGCCGGATGAGGTGACGCTGGATGAGGTGGAGCGGATCTTCGTCTGATACGGCCTGAAGCCAGGGTCGATCAGGACATTGCGCTGCAGCAGCGGGTACAGGCCGGCATCAGCCCGCCGGCCGCGACCAGGTTCCGGCGCAGCCCGTCGAGTGCCGGTGCGCGCCAGAGCCGGTCGAGGCTGGTCTCGCGGATATTGCCGAGATCCATGCGGAAACAGCGGCCATGTGCCGGGATCGCAGCGCCATCGGCGTCGATCATCAGGATGCGGAAAACATCGCGACAGCGCCGGCCGACCGGCCGTGCCGGGTTGCGATAATAGGTGGCAAGTCCGACCGGATCCACGATGCGTGGCTGGAGATGCAGGGTGAATGGCAGGTCGAGCCTGGCCAGACGGGTGAGGTCGCGGGAGAGGTGGTCGAGGTCGATCTTCGCAGGATCGGCGGCGAAGACGTTGGAGGCGGTGGCCGTCAACGGAGCACGATGACGGGCGTTATGGCGAACTGCCGTGGCCTCGTCGATGAAGTTGTTATGGGTGATCACCAGGCTGGCGATCCGGGCGCTGGCGCGATGCCGATGGGCGAGGCCTTCCGCGAAATCCGTCAGATGCCCGACATTCCACTCAGTGATGGTGCAAACCACCCCGACCGGTGGCGCCCCGGGGACGGCCGTCACTGCGGCGATCCCTTCCATGGCCCGGTCATGACTGCCTGCACGGCCCCGAATCCGGTCATGAACGTCGCGGGGGCCGTCGATGGAGACATGCAGGATCGAGATCCCTGATTCGGGCAAGCATGTCAGCCTGCCTGGGCAGCAACAGCCCGTTGGTGGTGACCGTGGTGGTCACGCCGTGGCCGCGGGCAAGATCGAGCGCTGCCCCCAGATGCGGCCAGGCCAGCGGCTCGGTATAGGCGAAACCCAGACGCGCGTCTGGCGCATGCGCCGCCATCTGGTTCAGGATCAGGGCAAAAAGGTCGGGAGGCATCGACCGGCTGGCGGCACCGGTGAGATTGCCGCCGAAATTGGTCTGGCCGTCGCCCGTGCGGACATCGCACATCCGGCAGCGAAGATTGCAGAAATTGTTGACGCCGAGGATGATCCATTCCGGGGCGAAGCGCAGATGCCCAGGCCGGAACCGCTCATTGGCGGTACGCAGGAGCGCGCGAATGGTCATGTGGCCCCCTCCCGCGCCACCACCCTGAACAGAAACGTCCATTCCAGCCAGCGCCGGCGGGCATGGACGAGGTCGAGGCCGAGACCGTGCCCGCCGGCGATGGCCGCGATATGCTCCAGGGCACAATCCTCCGACAGCATCATCAGCACCTCGGTCCGATGAAGATCGAGGGCGGCGAGCTGCGGGAAAAGCCGGCGGAAATAGTCGAAATCCCGCCCGCAGAACCAGGCGCGTTCAGCCGCCGTGGCAGGATCGGCGGGGTAATAGGGCGGGGTGATGGTGATCAGGTCCAGACCTGACCCGTCGATGCCCTTCAGTTGATCGGCCACCACCACGCTGATCTGCAGGCGATTGAGAGCGGCATTCTCGATGACATTTGCCGCTGCCCGCGGATTTATGTCGGAAGCTGTGACAATCGCCCCGGCCTGGGCAAGGGCGAGGGCAACGATGCCTGTCCCGCTCCCGAGATCAAAAGCCTGCACCCCCCGAAGGGCATCTCCACGGGCCGACAGATGATCGAGCAGGACGGTGGTGCTGATCGTCGGCCCGGGTGGAAAGATGCCGGGCTGGATGACGATGTCGAGTCCGCGCCAGCGCCAGCGCTGGACGACGGCGTAGCGGCGGTGAAAACGCCGCTGCAGGACGGGTGAGAGCCGGCGGCGCACGGGGCCGCGCAGGAACCGGACAAGCCGGCCATGGCGCGGCAGATCCCACAGATCGTTTCGGGCAGTCATCACAAGGCCCTCCTTCCGCCCTGCCAGGCGATGGCGAGTTGCAACAGATGCCCGGTGGCGAGTGCCGTCTGGACACCGGCCGGGCCGTAAGACGGGGCGAGCAGCAGCCCACCGGTGAAGGTAAGGCCGCCAGCGGCAAAGCCGGACGCGGCGACTTGAAGTTCCCGGCCCTGGCGTTGGGCCAGCAGCAACAGAGGGCCGTAAAGGAAGGTCAGCGTTCCGCCCGCCGCGGCGGCCAGCACGAGTGCCGTGGCCGGCGTAAAGCCGAACAGGGCTGGAACCAGAACCGGCAGGACCATGGCGGCTGTCGCCATAAGGGCGATCCCGGCCATGAAATTGCGGCCGGTGAAGCGCAGCACCGCCGGGCGTGGCAGGCGCAGCAGATCCGGCGTTGCCGTCATCAGCCAGACGGCCCCCAGCGTCTGGAGATGAATGACGAAAGTCGTGACGATCTGATAGTGGCCCAGTGTTTCCGGCGGGAGGGTCAGGCCGACGGCATAGGAATCCGCCCGGCTGGCAAGGAGCCCTGAAAACCCGAGCAGGAAGAATCCCCGCCCCGCCCGAAGGTCCGAGAGCATGGGGCGCCAGCCATCGCCGGGGGCTGTGAACAGGTGGCGAAAGATCACGGTCCGCCCCAGGGCACGCAGTATCTCAGCCCCCGCCAGCACGCCCACCAGCGGTGCCGTCGTGCTGTCGGCTGTCCCTGAGCGGATCACGGTGACCAGCCCTGCCGCCGACAGCCCTGCGGCAAGGAGATCGACGGCCAGCACCTGCCCATAGCGGCCATCCTGCACCATCGGCGCATCGAAGCTGCGGCACCACACCATGGCGACACACCAGAGCATCGGCAAAAGCCGGCCGGCAGGCCCCGCGGCCGGATCGGGGGCCGCCAGAGCTACGGCCGCCAGTGCCGGCGGCAATAGAAAGGTCAGCCGGCTCAACGTATTGCGTCGCCAGATCAGCCGGGCATTCATGGGGCTGGCGGCTGTTTCGCGCAGCACGAAATCTCGCGCCCCCCACCCGACCAGATGGGCAGCGAGGCCGATCACCAGCATCTCGTGCACCACGCTCCCCCAGCCGGCACCACCAATCCCCCGGGTGACGATGATCGAACTTGCAACCCCCAGAACCGGTGTCAGCAGTTGCAGCCCGCCTGCGCCTGCCAGACGGCGGAGCCGGTGTCGGAAACGCAGAGGCTGCCGCTCAGACATCATAGAGCCGGAGATGGTCATCGAGCGTTCGTTCCAAGGGGCATGGCAGAGAGGGGGCGGATGGTGGCTCTTCCAGAATCCTGCAGGCAGCCGCGATCAGCTCCGTCTCATCTGTGCCGGTGACGAAGCCCGGATCCGACAGATCGGCGGCGATCCCGACCGGGCGGGACAATACCGTGGCGCCGCGGGCCCGCGCTTCGACCATCGCCATGCAAAAGCTTTCGAAATCGGCCGTGTGGAGCAGGATGCGGGCCCGGGTCATGGCATCGAGCGCCAGCGGCCGCGGCAAAGCACCCGGCAGGTCCAGCCGGTCGCTGATGCCGGCCGCCGCGGCCGCGGCCCGAACCTCCGCCAGCAGTGGGCCATCGCCGATCATGCGGGCTTTCAGCCCCGGCCGATGGCGGGCGACCCCGGCCACCACCCGGACGAAGGCAAGCGGATCCTTGACCGCAGTCAGGCTGCCGACGGACAGAAGATCGACATCCCGCACTGCGGCTGTGGCCGGTGCCACCCAGGGGGTGACGCCCCAGGGAATGACCAGATCGGCATCCGGCCCGCCGGTCTCGCGGAGCCGGGCCCGCTGCCAGGGGCTGACTGCAACCGAGACCATCCCGGGGCGGCCGAGCAGGCGGCGATAGCGATCGCGGTGCCGCACCTCCTGGCCCATCAGGGTCACCACCTGGCGAGCACCGGTCAGTCGACCGTAAAGCCGGGCTAGTGCTGCGCATTCGCCAAGCCAGAAAGCATGAACCACGTCGATCGGCCCGTGGCGACCCGCAGCCCGATGCATGGCGGCAAGTGTGCGCAGCCCCCCGGCCAGGCTGGCTGGCAGACGGGCCGTACCGCCGCCGGCAGGGTGGACCCACATGTCGTGCCAGAGATAGGGGCGGCGATGGCCGGGATAGCGCTGGGCGAAGATGCTGATCCGAAGCCCCGGCCGTCGGCGCCGCAGCCCCAGAATGAAATCTTGCAGCACGGGGATGCAGGTCGTGTCGTCTTCACCATCGGCAAAACCGGGGGTCAGGATGGCAAGATGGTTCAGGCTCATCCGCCGTCCCCCGCGGTATCCGGCCGTGGGGGGCCGACCCGGACCAGCCGCCAGCCACGGCCGGCGTCGGCAACAGGTTCCAGCACGTGCGTCCGCTCGGCCCGCTGCCAGTTGAGCATCGGATTGCGGCCGGCCCATTGCGTGGCCATGGCATCGGGGGCAAACAGGATCAGGGCACCGGGCTCAAAATCTTCAATCCGCCGGGACCAGAGATTGATCATGTGCTGCGGGATGCTGCGATTGCCGAGGGCGGGATCGACGTCGAAAGTGTAGAGCAGCCCCGGCCCCAGGGGGCGCAGCAGGCCCGCGAGATGGCGTTCGAACCGATTGCGGTCGATCAGTGGCGTGAGCCCGCGGCCGGACTGGGCCATCTGCACCGCCAGCATGAGAACGGGAACCGTCAGAACAAGAGGTCGAAGGCGGCGATGTATCCATCCTGCGGCCCTTAACCAGGCCGGATAGAGCAGGGAAGCGGCAAGCGGATGCAGCGGCAGCTGAAAGCGCGGATTCTGAAAGGGGATGCCGGCCAGGAACAATGCATAGAGCCCCCCCGCAGCCGACAGCAACAACGCCTGACGGCCACACAGGTCACGCAGGCGCAGGAAGGGCAGCACCAGCAGCAGCGGCAGATGCGATGGCCGCGCCAGCGCCGTGACCACATAGACCAGGGTCGGCAGCGGATAGTGCTGAATGCCGTCGGCGGTGGAGACGTCGCGTGTGAACCAGTTCGACACCGACCACAGGGTCAGGGAATAGTGCTGAAACAGGTCGCCGGCCTCCGCCTGCTTCACGGCTGTGTGCAGGGCCACGCCTGCTGCCAGGATCGTCACCGCACCGCCAAGCCCCGCCCAGGCCCGATGGCGGATCGCCACGGCTGCGACCTGCAGCCCGGGCAGCAGCAGAAGCACCGCCATGCCGTAGCGCGTGCCGACGGCGGCAACTGCTGTGGCCGCGAATCCGATCAGTGCCGATGTCGATGGACGGCGGGTGAAACCGGCCTGAAAGACGATCGCCCAGCAGCCGAAGGCCATGGCGGTCATGTCCGACATCACCAGAACCCCGGCCTGAAGCAGGGCGGGGCTGGCTGCGATGGCGAGGAACAGCCACAGGCCCCGCAATGCGGGCCGGTCATCCGGCAGCTCCGATGGGCTGCGGAGCCCGTCGATGATCCGCGAGATGGCGGGCACTGTGGCCGCCAGGGACAGGGCTGCGATCAGCTGCAGCGCCAGGATCACGTCACCGGTGATCCAGCCACCAAGCGCCCCCAGCAGCGTGAACCCTACCGGCCAGGCGTGCCATCCCGGCGAAATACCCTGTGTCATCCAACCCTGAAGGGCAGTGGCGAAGCGGGCATATTCATGAGCGTCCTGGCCATAGAGGCCGTCGAACCCCCAGATCCAGCGCATTGCAGCCAGGACCGCCAGTGGCAGCAGCATCGCCGGCAGAAGATGACGGAAACCGACGCCGCCTTCAGCCATGTTCAGCCGTTCCCTCAGGCGACACCCGACCGGGTGGGCTGAACCTGCGATGCCACCACATCCCCGTCCGGGCGAGTCCGGCGGCGAGATGGTGGCGCAAGGCCCGTGGATGCCAGATGGCCCCTGCCTGATCGACGGCGGCTGCATGGTTCAGGTAGCGCAGGGCCTGGGTGTAATAGCGATCGCCATAGCTGCGCGGAAACCGGTTGTCGCGGTCGCTGCCGTCATCGAAGGCAGGGCCTGTCACATGGTCCGCCACCGCGTCGTGAAACTCGGTGCCCCGGATCGGATAGGCGAGGGTGACCGTGAACCTGTCGGGCCTGGCCGCCCGGAGATAGCGCCGCGTGGCAAGGATGTCGGCTTCGGTTTCGCCGGGATAGCCCAGCATCAGGAAGGTGCCGGTCTCGATGCCGGCGGCGGCCGCTGCCCGGATCATCGCGGTTACCTGTTCCACGGTGACCCGCCGGTCCATGGCATCCAGGATGCGCTGGGATCCGCTCTCAGCACCGATCCAGACCCGTTTGCAGCCGGTGCGGGCAAGCAAAGCCACCACCTCGTCGGTCATCCGGTCGGCGCGCGTGATGCACTCATAGCGGATGGAAAGTCCTGCTGTATCCAGGGCGGTCGCGAAATCCGTCAGCCAGCGATGATTGACCGTGAACACGTCGTCGACGAACCAGTACATGTCGGGCGCATAGCGTGCCGACAGTTCTGCCAGTTCCGCCACCACAAGCTCCGCCGAACGACGGCGATAGCTCTTGCCGTAAACCGCCCGGCTGCACCAGTTGCAGGTATAGGGGCAACCGCGCTGGGTGCTGACATTGAGCGAGGTCTCGCCATGGGCCCGACGCCAGGCGTTGAAATAGGGGGCAAGATCGATGCGATGGCGGGCCGGACGCGGCAGATCGTCGAGCCGCGGCAGATGGGCCCGGGCCGGCGTGGTTGCCGGCCGGCCATCGGCACCACGATGCACGAGCCCTGCGATCCCCGCCAGAACCGCGGGATCACGGCAGGCGGCCGGATCCAGTTCCGCCAGGGCCGCCATGGTCTCCTCGCCCTCGCCAACCACCAGGATGTCGATGCCGTGATCCAGGTAATCGCCGGCATTGTAACGGGCATCCGGGCCGCCCAGCACCACGGTCAGCCCGGCATGCTTCGGATCGGCGCGCAGCCGCCGGACGAGGCCGAGAATGGTGCGCCGGGTCATCAGCGTCACATAGAAGGCGATCATCCGCGGGCGGAGTCGCGTCAGTTCTGCAACGACGTCGTCGACGGTGCGGAAGGTGGTATCAATCACGTCATGATCGAGGCCCCGGCGGTCGAGCCAGGCCGAGATGGACAGCAGACCGAGCGGTGGATAGGGCCGCATGATCCGCTGTTCCACCGGATCATCGGCCAGGAAATATCCATGGGTCAGGACCAGGGGGCCGCCGGCATGTGCAGGAGGCAGGTTCATGCGACCCTCCGGAGATCGATCAGCAGATGATCGGCGCAGCCTGCAAGCCAGCCGCATCGAGCAAGCCGGCGATCCACCGCCTCAAGCCTGGCAATCAGGCCCGGCCGGCGTGCGAAGACCGGTTCCAGCGCCGAGGGCGGCACGGCCAGCCCGATCGGACGGATGGTGTCGCAGGCAAAATTTCCCGCGAAGGCCTGCCTGAGTGCCGCGGCGCCATGATACCAGATGCTGAGCGGCTGATCGCCGATCCGGGCCGGGACCGGTCCGCGGCTCAGCCGACGGAAGGCGGCCCGGGGCCGCAGACGGACGAGATTCCATCCCGCTTCCCACAGGCAGAGATGCGGCATCACCACCAGGATCACCCGGCCTCCCGGGCGGACCAGCCCGGCCAGCCGGCGCGCCAGGGTAGCCATTACCTCGGGGCCGATACAGTTCAGCCCGCCGAAATCCGAGAAGACCAGATCGAAACCCTCGGCCTCGTTCACCGCATCGAGCGGCTCGCCTGCAGCCAGGGCCTCGACGGCCAGCTGCTGCGTCCGCACAGCGCCCGTGCGCACGGTCCCGGCCAGTTTTGCGTCGGCCAGTTTTGCCTTGATTCGGGCCAGCATGGCGCCGGACAGGTCCGTCGCCAGCACCTGATGGCCAAGGCCGGCCATGTGGATGGCATCCTCACCCGTGCCGCAGGTCAGCTCCAGCACCTGCAATGGCCGTCCGGGTTCCGCCAGCCGGCGGTCCAGATGGTCCCGGACCAGACGGCGTTGGGCGGCGCCCGTCAGGCTTTGGGTGAAGTCCCGGTCATAATCCGCTGCGGCCGGATCGAAGGCGGCAGCCGTCATGTTCCGCCCTCCTCGGCCGGATGTGGCGCCGATGGCGCATCGGTCCGCGGCCGTTCCAGCCGCCTCAGCCGGATCCCGTCGATCACCATCCGCGGCAGATTGCGGGCAAGCCCGCCCAGTCCGCGCAGCCGGCCGCCCCGTCGGGGCTCCGCCAGGCGGCCCTGCAGCACTGCCCGTGCGCGGGCGGTACCGTAGCGGTGATGCAGGTAGCGATGCAGCTGCCGATAATATTCCGGGGAATAGGTCCCGGGAAACATCAGGTCGAGATCGTCGCTGTCGGTCCAGTTGGTCTTGGGGCCGAGGGCCGCACGCACGCGGTCATGGAATACCGTCCCCGGCAGGGGGTAGGACACCGAGATTCCGATCTGATCGGGCAGAAGTTCTTCGACCATGGCGATGGTCCGGCCGATATCCTCTCGGGTTTCACCCAGATAGCCGAATTGCAGAAACAGGGCACTGCGGATGCCGCGGGCGCGCAGCGCTGGCACCACCCGGTCGATCTGCCCGCGGGTGATCCCCTTGTCCATGGCATCGAGAATGGTCTGCGACCCGCTCTCGGCACCGATCCAGGCGGTTTCAAGCCCCGAGGAAGCCAGTGCATCAAGGGTGGTGCCGTCACGCAGCAGCAGATCGGCGCGCGATTGGATCGTGTAGCGGAACCGCAGGCCCTGCGCCTTGATCAGTTCGTCAAAGCGCTGCACCCAGCCGGGCTTCAGCCCGAAAATGTCGTCGGTGATCCAGAAATGGTCGACACCGGCCGACCGGATCAGCCGGGCGATCTCGTCGACCACCCGTTCAGGCGAGCGGGAATTGTACCGGTTGCCATAGATCGGCTTGGCGCACCAGTTGCACGAATAGGGGCAGCCGCGTGTGGTTGCGAGGTTGAGCGAGAACCGCCCGTGGCGGCCCATCCAGATCTCGCGGTAAGGGGCCAGATCGACCAGATCCCAGGCCGGGTCGGGCAGTTCGTCCAGGTCGCGGGTTACCCTGCGCGGCGGCTCGATCACGGGTTCGCTGTTTCCGGTCCGGGGACGGTGGGTGACGCCTGCGATACCATCGAGCGGGCGCTCTGCCCGCCACGCCTCCAGCACCTCGCGCAGCGTGGCTTCGCTTTCGCCGCGGATCACCGCATCGGCGCCGGCATCCAGATAGAGGGCGGCATTGTCGGTGGCATCGGAACTCGCCACGGCCACCCGGGCGCCGAAGGCGCGGGCCAGGCCTGCCATGCGCAAGGCTGCCTCGCGCATCCGGGTGAGGCACATCTTGGTCAGATAGTTGAAGCCATCTTCGTGGATCACGACCACGGCCGGCCGGTCGACCTCCAGCCGGGTGAGCAGATCGTATTCGCTCAGGGCAAGGCCGGCATCGAAGAGCGATACGGCGAAGCCGGCCTCACGTGCAACCGCGGCGGCATAGAGCGTGCCGAGCGGCGGATAGGGTTGGCCGGTCTGCCACTGCTTGGGGTCGAAGCGATAGAAATAGGCGGAGGCGAACAACACGTGATCAGGGTCGGTCCGGCGGTCGATCGGGGCGCCGATCCGTGCTTCCACCGCATCCAGCCCGGCCTGATGGAGCTGCAGCGTCCGGTATTTCCACTCGGTCGTGTGGCCTTTGAACACATGGCGATCGAGGACGAGACTGCCATTGGCTTCGATCGCCCTCGCATCAGGGATGCGGCGACGCAGGTGCAATCGGGTCAGCGCCAGCAGGGCCCTGTCTGCCAGGTTGCCCGCCGGTCCGGCAAAAAGGGCTTCACCCAGGCGGCGCAACGGCGATCGCGGCGGGCCGTCGACCGCAGGCAGCAGCGTCATGTTCGGGCGATGATCGGCAGCCCAGCCGTTGGCCTGCTGCATCTCAGCCAGAATGTGATGGCCGCCCACCGGGACAAGTGTCGCCAGCTCGGTTGCCGTGAACAGATCCTGGCGTGCAAAGACCAGCGCCGATCGGTCCACCACGTAATTGGTGCACAGCCATTCCCGACTGGGCAGGCACCGGGCATAGACCATCATCAGGCTGCGTGCGATCCATAGCCGCCCGGTGCGGGTGACCACAAAGAAGTCGTAATCTCCGTCTTCCGCCAGAACCCCTTTCGACAGCGATCCTGAGATCGCCACGGCGTCGATGAAGGGGAAGCGCATCAACCGTCGCCCGATGGCCTGTGCCCGTGGCAGATGATCTGCTGCCCGGCTATTGGCTGCCATGCGGCGCGCAGGAAGGTCGGTGCCGGCGTTCAGCCCGGCGATCCAATACCGGTCCAGGCCGGGGCGGGTTTCGACGATGCCACGGCCGACCAGGGCCGTGAGGGCCGCGACCGTCGCCTCGAAGGAAATCCCGGCGCTGTCCAGCGCATCCCAGACCTCGCCCGCTGCCAGCGGGTGCCCGAAGACCTGGTGATAGGCCAGTGTCCGGAGCACGGCAGATTCGGTCGCTGTCGGGGCGATCGTCCGGACATCACCGGTGATGATGCCGTCCCTCATGCCTCCACCTCTCTGTCCGGATGATGCGATCTGCCCCTCGATCCGGCGCCGTCGAGCAGCTGCATCAGGGCCTTGAGGACGCGGGCGGGTGCGATCTCGCGCATGCAGACAGGGTCCGTGCAGGGGGTGTTGCGGTGGTTGGCGGCCGACACGCACGGACTGCAGGCAAGGCCGGCGGTGAGTGAGATGCCTGGTCCGAGTGGTGCATAGAGCACGGGAGTTTCAGGGCCGTAGAGCACCACCGTCGGCAGCCCGGCGACGGCCGCGAAATGAGCCGGGCCGGAATCATTGGTGACCATGGCGCAGGCCAGACGATAGAGCGTTGGCAGCCCGGTGATCTCTATTCGCCCTGAAAGGTCGATCACCCGCGGATCCTCGATCATCCGGCAGAGCCGGCCGGCAATGGCGGCATCCGCGGCGGCACCGGTGATCAGAACGGCCAGCTCCGGCCGCAGCTCCAGCACCTGCCGGATCAGCCGGTCGAAATGGTCGAGTGGCCAGCGGCGCTGGGGCAGCAGGTCCGACGCATGGGGATTGATCAGCAGCAGAGGCGCCCCGGCCGGCAGGCTGGCGGGCAACAGCCCGTCGATATGGCTGCGAAGTGTCGCCATGGCTGCCGGATCTTCCGCACGAGGGACCAGCCGGACCTCATCATCGGCGATCATCCGTTTGGTCATCGGCTGCTCTCCGGCCGGCCGGCTCAGCGCATCAACCAGGGCGACGAAGCTTTTGGCGACATGTAGATGCGGGTTATAAGCCACGCGATGGGTCAGGAAGTTGCCGCGATAGAGGCCTTCGCCGGTGAACCGGTGGAAACCTACCCGGTGTCGTGCCCCCGACAGGCCCGTGAGCAGGGCGGTAAAGCGCGAGAACAACTCCAGATCGATCACCGTGTCGATGCTGTTGCGTCGTGCCCAGACCAGGAAACGCAGGGTGTCGCCCGCCAGCTCAATCAGATTGCCTGTACGGATGGTGAACACCCGTTCCGGCGGGATCGTGCCGGTCAGATCCAGGCTTGCAGCGTTGCTGGCGAAAATCACGAACCATGCTTCGGCGTCATGGCGCGCTTGCGCCAGACGGATCGCCGGGTCGGCGAGCACGGTGCTGCCCATTTCCGAGAGTTCGATGAACAGGATCCGCCGTGGCTGCGCCCCGTGCCGGCCTCGCGCCGCCAGATCCAGCAGCGGGCGCAACAGGCTGACGATCGCGCAGAGCGGCGCGCCCAGATAACGATCAAGCCGGCGCATGGTGGTGAGGGGGATTGTCCGCCGGATATCAGTTGGCCTCGGCACGGAACCCCTCCACCTCGGGCCGCGTATAGCGGCGCAGCCGCTGCAGCAGCTTCAGTTCCAGCGGCAAGCGGTAGAGGCCGGCACGATAGCGTGGCGCTGCGGCCATCTGCATCATCCGCCGTCCCCAGTTGCCGATGGTGAAATCGGTACGGGTCGGATAACGGGCATTCAGCACCGTCTCGAAATCATGGATGTGCCGGATCATCTCCGGTGTCAGCCAGGGCGTGAGCGGATTGCGGTGCAGGTCGAAATTCTCCCAGGCCGGGCTCAGCCAGTCTTCCAGCGTCTCTGGAAAGGTGAAACCTGCCGCCAGAATCCTGTCATGCAGGTCGCTGCCTTCGGTCGGCACCGGGCTGTAGATATAGAGGATGACCTCGGTCTCGGGGCTCTGCTCTTTCAGCTGTCGGATGAAGGCGATATCACGATGGATCTGTGCCCATACCTCTGCCTCCGTCGGGCGGGGGAAGCCCAGTACGAAAGAATATTCCGGGATGATGCCAAACGACAGCAGACGTTGTGCAAACTGCAGGATCTGGGCGCCGGACTGGCGGCCGCCCTTGTCCATGCTGGCGAGCATCTCGTCATCACCGCTCTCGGCCCCGAAGAAGATCATCCGGCAGCCGGCATCCCGCATCAGGGCCAGGGTTGCATCGGCATACTGGTCGATGGTGTCGATACGCCCTTCGCCCCACCAGGTGATGCCCTGTCCCACCATCCGGCGGGCGAAGGCTGCGACCCGTTTCTCGGCGACGAAGAAATTGTTGTCGGTGAACTCCACGGCATCGATGCCATGGGCATCGCGCATCGCCAGAACCTCGTCGGCGACGAGATCTGCCGAACGTGCCTTCCAGCGGCCCTGGTAGATCGGCACAACTGCGCAGAAGGAACAGGTAAACGGGCAGCCCATGCTGGTGTGCATGGCATGGGTGCGCCGGCCCAGGAAGGTGCGGGGCAGGTAGCCGGCGATGGGATAGCGCTCTGCCAGACGGCGCAGGGGCAGGGGGGCACGGGTATCCTGGTCGGGGATCGGCGCCTTGGGCGTGCGAACCATGCTGCCGTCCCGCTCGAAGATCAGCCCGGGAACCTCGTCGATTGGTGTTCCCCGGGTCAGCGCCTGCAGCAGGGCGGGCATCGCCACCTCTCCCGGGCCGTCGATCACGTAATCCACCCAGGGGGAACGGATCACGACGGCTGGCTGATTGGACGGAAAATATCCGCCCCACACCGTGGCAACATCCGGAAACGTCTCCCGCACCTTGCGGGTGATCGGTACGGCCTGCTGCAATTGCGGGCCGGGCATAACAGTGCAGCCGAAGATCTGGAATCGGCCGGTCGCCAGGAATTCGTGAATGACAGACCACGGGTCGGTTTCCCGGTTGCCGTCCACAAACACGACATCTGCGATGTTCTCGATGGCTGCAGCGAGATGCAGAAGGCTGTTTGGTACACGAAAGCTGTTCGCAGCCTTCGGATTAAAAAGAAGAACAGATAAATTTTCCGAACATTCCATGTTAAAGTCTATCTCTAGATTTTATTTATCAGCAATAGATCAAGGCAAACGTACTTCATTAATATATTATATCATGATTATTTTGGGAATATCAAGGATATAGTGTAATCATATACTGTGAGTGTATCGATCTACTTATAAGATAGAGGAACCCAGGTTCCCCGCGGCGCAAGGGGCAAGCGCCGCTTCCCCTCCTTCGTTCGCCACCTGGTCGGTGTCGGTCGATGAAATCGACCGACACATCAAGACGGAGGAGACCATGAAGCAGGATCTTCACGCCGAGGTGACCGCCCGGATCGTGGCGCAGCTTGAGACGGGTGTGCGGCCCTGGATGCGTCCTATCGTGGGATCAACACCCCCATTCTGTGGGAGCCGAGCCTCATGCGCGGCTATCATGCGCCGACCTGGATCACCTTCCGGCGGGCCGGATTCTTAATGGATATGGGGCGGAAGGCGGCACGGTTCGTCGAGGGGGGGGAGAGCGGGACCACGGTCGTCTACAGCTCTGCCCTCACCCGTACCGATGTCGATCCGGAGACGGGCGAGGACGCAGAGACCCGGCCGGCGCTTCGCCGATCAGGCTTACGCCCGTGAAGAGCCGGTTGCCGAGCCTGGCGCGGCCTTCCTGTGCGCGGATCCGGGCGTTGCACTCACGCCGCGCGAGGACCATGCCGCCTATCTCGCCCGCTGGCTCGATGTGCTCAGGGCAGACAAGCCTGCGATCTTCCAGGCCGCGCGTTTTGCGGCACGGGCGATCGACTATCTCCATGCGCAGCAGGCGACGGCATCGGGGGCGGGGCAGGCTGTTGCGCAGCCATATGATGGGCGGAAGGATAGTGACGGGCATGGGAGCGCGACCTGTCTTAAAATCTCCGTCCGAAGGGCCGGTGTCGATCGGATGAATTCTGGTAGACTGAGGCCGTCAAGGTTCTGATCGAATACCATGAGATGCATGCACTGCAGGGACCAGCTTGTTCTTTGGGGTGAGTTCAAGTAATTTCAATGAGTTGAAGGTAAGGGGTTCCCCCGCGTGGGCGGGGATAGACCCGCGGGCGAAGCGGCAGCCCGCGACGACAAGGCGGTTCCCCCGCGTGGGCGGGGATAGACCCGCGTCCCGTTTTACAGCATCGCCATCAGCCTCGGTTCCCCCGCGTGGGCGGGGATAGACCCCATGAGCCGTCTCGATGCGCGCAGGCCACGGCGGTTCCCCCGCGTGGGCGGGGATAGACCCTGATGGCCGTCGAGCGCCTCGGAAGGCACCTCGGTTCCCCCGCGTGGGCGGGGATAGACCCCGATTTTGACTGGCAAGCTGCGTGGCGTACCTGGTTCCCCCGCGTGGGCGGGGATAGACCCTGTACTACGCAGCGGCCCCGCAGCGCTTGGCGGGTTCCCCCGCGTGGGCGGGGATAGACCCGGCCGGCGCGAGGTCGACGCGGTAGCGCTATCGGTTCCCCCGCGTGGGCGGGGATAGACCCTTAAAGCTCTTGACCTGAGCCATCTTTCACTCGGTTCCCCCGCGTGGGCGGGGATAGACCCGATCAGGGCGCTGGTGGTGTTCATGGGATCAGGGTTCCCCCGCGTGGGCGGGGATAGACCCGATATCGGGCAGTCTCTGGCGCTCGGCATGTCGGTTCCCCCGCGTGGGCGGGGATAGACCCCGCGCGAGCGCACGGACGCGCGCGGTCAGCGTGGTTCCCCCGCGTGGGCGGGGATAGACCCGATCGCACGGCCGGCGTCCCGGCCGAGGATTTGGTTCCCCCGCGTGGGCGGGGATAGACCTAAATCGCGAGAAGTGGCACTGACCCGCCGTTTGGTTCCCCCGCGTGGGCGGGGATAGACCCCAACAGTCTCCATAGGCGCCGGGCTCGATGGCGGTTCCCCCGCGTGGGCGGGGATAGACCCAGCGGGCGGCCCATGCCTTGCCCGTCGACGCCGGTTCCCCCGCGTGGGCGGGGATAGACCCTTGATATCTTCCGCGATGTCGCGGAATTCATCGGTTCCCCCGCGTGGGCGGGGATAGACCCTGCGGCCTAAGAAGCCCCCGGTCTTGGACTTGGGTTCCCCCGCACGGGCGGGGATAGACCCGCCCAGAAGCAAATACAGAAACCGCACTTTGATTATTTAATAAAATGCGATTTACGGACATTCTTGGGGTGTCTGACACTCAGGCCCAAGAGGGACACCATGAGCTTCAAGCTCTATCTCCCGGCAATATCTCACGATCCGAAGGTGCCCATAATATGACCCCCTCAGAATTCTCAGCCCTTCGTAAGGCATTGGGCTACACCCAGGCGCAGCTTGCGGAAGCCCTGGGCATGGGCCGCCGCACCATCATCGACATCGAGGCCGGCACCACCCCTGTCCGGATCATCCACATTCTGGCCCTGGAGCGCCTGTCGCTTACCGCGGCCGTGGAACATCGCGACCCGATGCGCGCCACCGCATCCGTCCGCCGCGAAGCTCTCGACATCACGGCCCTGATCCGTGGCGAAGCCTGACCGTTCCGCTCCCGCATCACCGGTTCTTCCGCACACGCAAGGGCGAGGGCGGATCCGGCCGACCGGACCCGCCCGTACCGTGCGACCTACCGAGGGCGTCGGCGCCTCAGCCGCCCGGCAGAGAGAGGATGGTGCCGCCGCCCGGGGCCTGCAAGATGAACCCGGCTGCGGCGATCTGCGGCTCTTGGTTGCCGGCACCTGGTTTCCGCCTCACATGATCTGATCCGGGGGAGCATCGCCATGCATTACGCCTATCCCATCGATCTCACCCCGGAAGCCGACGGCAGTGCCGTCACCGCCCAGGCGCCGGATGTTCCCGGTGTCACCACCTGGGGGCACGACATGGCGGACGCGCTCCGCAATGTGGCGGATGCTCTGGTGGCAGGGATCGAGGTCTGGATCGGGCGTGGTGACCCGATCCCCATGCCGTCGGCACCCCGGCCCGGTCAGGTGATGGTGGACCTGCCGCCGCTGGTCGCGGCGAAACTCGCCCTTCATGACGCCATGCGGGCACAGGATATCAGCAAGTCCGCGTTGGCCCGCCGCATCGGTGTGGATGAAAGCCTGGTCCGGCGCCTGCTCGACCTGCGGCACCGTTCGCGGCTCGATCAGCTCGAACGCGCGCTCGGCGTGGTCGGGTTGCGCATACAACTGCATATCATTGCCGTCTGACGCCCCGGTTATCGGGCGGCAGGTGCTCTGAAAGTCAGACGACAGGTCGGGCATTTCGCGTAAACTGGTGGCGGATGCCTTACATGTTCAGGTCGGATATGACATCGACGCAGCTCGCCCCCTGGGGGAAGGCGGATACCAGAGAGGGCGTGCGCCATCATCTCGCCCATCACTGCATGGATGTCGCGGCCTGTTTCGAGGCCATGACCGCTCTGCCCGTCCTCAAGGCACGGCTCGATGCCGCAGCCGGGTGGCGGCTCTCCCCGATCGTGATGGCCAGGCTGGCGGTGCTTTGCTTCCTGCATGACGCCGGCAAGTTGAGCCCGGGATTTCAGGGCAAGGGCTGGCCCGATCTGACCTGGCCCGTGCCGCGGGGCGGGCATGTTTTCGAAGGCGCCGGAATCTTCAGCCGCGGCCCGCTTGAACCGGCGGGGACCGAATTGATGGCGGATCTGCTGGCCTCGTGGGGGGAGAGTACCGAGGCGCTGCTCCTGGCCTCCATCTCTCATCACGGCCGCCCGTTCCGGCCGCCGGAGAGCTGGGACACCCCCTGGCCGCCCGTGAAGACCGCGCAGGGCATCTATGATCCGCTGCAATCGGCCCGGGAGATCGGGGCGATGCTCCGGCGCTGGTTTCCGCTGGCCTGGCCCGAGGGTGGGGAGGATCTGCCCGACCGGCCGGCCTTTCAACATTTCTATGCCGGCCTGGTCGCCCTGGCCGATTGGATCGGGTCGGACCGGCGCCTCTTTCCCTTTGTGGACGCGCTGGACCCGGCCTATGCCGCGCGGGCCCGGCATGTGGCCGCCGATGCCATGGGGCGGATCGGTCTCGATGTGCAGGGTTTGCAGCCGCTGGTCAGCGACCGGACCAGCTTCACGCATCTGACCGGCTTCGATCTGCCGCGCCCGGCCCAGGCGGCCGCGGCCCGGATCGACGGCGATGAGCGGCTGGTGATCCTGGAGGCGGAGACCGGGTCGGGCAAGACCGAGGCCGCCCTCTGGCGGTTCATCCGGCTGTTTGAACGCGGCGCGGTCGACAGCCTCTATTTCGCCCTGCCGACCCGTGCTGCGGCCGTCCAGCTCCATCGCCGCGTTCAGAAGGCGCTGGACCGGGTGTTCGGGGCGGCGGCGCCCGAGGCCGTGCTGGCCGTGCCGGGCTATATGCGCTCGGGCACCGCCACCGGCATGGCGCTGCCCGACTGGCGCGTCCGCTGGGATGATGAACAGGATGCCGATGAAGGGCGGCTGCTCGCCCGCTGGGCGGCGGAGAGCGGCCGCCGGTATCTTGCCGCCATGGTCGCGGTCGGTACCGTCGATCAGGCGATGATGGCGGCGCTCAAGGTCAAGCATGCCCATCTGCGCGGCGCTGCCCTGGCCCGCAGCCTGCTGGTGATCGACGAAGTGCATGCCAGCGACGCCTATATGACCGGGATCCAGACGCGTCTGCTCGATCATCATCTGGAGCGCGGCGGCCATGCCCTGCTGATGTCGGCAACGCTTGGTGCCGTGGCCCGCAGCCAATGGCTGAAACGGCGCCTGCCGGACCTCGACCAGGCAGTGGAGGCTCCCTATCCGGCCGTCTGGCGCAACACCATCCAGGCGCCCGAAGCCGTCCCGGCCGATGGTCGGCCCAAGCAGGTCTCGATCAGCCTGATGCCGGGCATGGAGGCGGCGGCGGTTGCGGCGGAAGCGCTTGCCGCCGCCCGCGCCGGCGCACGGGTGCTGGTCATCCGCAACACGGTGGATGCCGCCGTCGATTGCTGGACGGCGATCCGTGACGCCCAGGATGCAGACCGTGGGGCCGAAGACCAGGAGACCCCCGACCAGGAGACCCCCGACCTGCTCATGCAGCTTGCCGGCGGCCCGGCCCTTCATCATGGCCGCTTTGCGGCCGAGGATCGGGTTCTGCTCGATCAGGCGGTCGAAGCCGCCCTCTCCCCCGATGACCGCCGCCCGGGGGGCGTGATCGTCATCGGCACCCAGACATTGGAACAGAGCCTGGATATCGATGCCGATCTGCTGCTGACCGATCTGTGCCCGATCGACGTGCTGTTGCAGCGTCTCGGCCGGCTGCATCGCCATCTGCTGTGGCGGCCGGCGGGGTTCGAACGGCCCCGCTGCCGGGTGATGGTTCCAGCGGACGGCCTCTCCCCTCTGCTGGCGCCGGCTTTCGAGAACGGTCTCGGCGGCTGGGTGAAGGATGGTGTTCTTCAGGGGATCTATCGCGACCTGTCGATCCTGGAGCTGACCCGCCGTCTGATCCTCGATCATCCGGTCTGGGAAATCCCGGCGATGAACCGCTATCTGGTGGAACAGGCGACCCATCCCGATCGTATCGACCGCCTCCACGGCGAGGGAAATGATGACCGCTGGGCGCGGTATCGCAATAGGGTGACCGGCGCAGACATCGCGAAGACGCTCGGCGCCGGCATGGTGACGATCCGGACCGATCAGGACTGGCTGGATCTGGATCCTTTCCCGGCCAAGGATGAAGAGCGCATCCGCACCCGCCTCGGCGAGGAAGGCGCCCGGATCGTGTTTCCGGAGCCGGCTCCCGGGCCGTTCGGGGCGCTGGTGTCGGAGGTGGTGCTGCCGGCGCATTGGCATGGGCCGGATCTGCTACAGACTCCCATGATCGATATCGAACCGACCGGTCTGCGCATCAGAACGGGTGACGCGGCGCTGCTTTATGACAGGCGCGGCGTTTATAAAGAAAAATAGTTATTGATTAGATCATATATGCATGAATAGGATCGTGACAGAATATGAACCTGTCACGCCGATCGGTTCCCCGCTTCTGCGGGATAGCCCTTATTTCTCTTTGATCGAACGGTTTCCCCGCCTCGGTGGGGCACACCATTCGGAGCCTTACGCTCATGCCAAATCTCCTTGAAAACGAAGTCTTTACCGTCAATCCCCTCGGCCCCTGCACCCTGCCGGGTCTGCTCGCGGCACTTGGAGCCGACGAGGTGGACGATCTGCCGGCGCTCCGGCCACATCAGGAACCGGCCCTGCACATGACGCTGGTGCAGATCGCGGCTCTTGGCCTGCATCAGGCGGGGTTGACGACGCTGCCGGCGGATGAAGAGGGCTGGCGGGTCGTGCTGCGTGGCCTGACGCCCGAGCATCCGGACGATGCCCCCTGGTGTCTGGTGGTGGCCGACCCGGCGAAGCCCGCTTTCTTTCAGCCGCCGGTGCCGGACGGGCTGGTGCTGAAGAACGAGGTTCCGACGCCCGACGGGATCGATCTGCTGATCACCTCGCGCAATCACGATCTGAAACAGGCTGTCGCCCGGCGCCATGCGGCGGAGGACTGGGCCTATGCGCTGATCTCGGTCCAGACCTCGGAAGGTTATGGCGGGGCCGGCAATCACGGCATCGTCCGGATGAATGGCGGGTCGTCCTCGCGCCCGATGCTCGGACTGGCCCCCTTGCCCGACGGGCATGCCGCGCGCTGGCCGCGGCTGGGGGCCCGGTTCCGGCGGGATGTCGAACGCCTGCTGGCGACGCGCGATCAGGCGCCCGAGATCGGCGTGCTCTATCCGGCATCGGGCGGGCTGGGTCTCACCTGGACGGCCCCCTGGCCGGAAGGCCGGCAGCTTGCGCTCGACCGCCTCGATATCTGGTTCGTCGAGGCGTGCCGGCGTATCCGGCTGGAGCCGGCCGGCGACGGGTTTCGCGCCCGCAAGGGCACGTCCAAGGCGCCCCGTATCGACGGCAAGCACATGAAGGGCATGCTTGGTGACCCCTGGGCACCGGTGCATGTGGTCGAGCAGAAGAGCTTCACTCTTTCCAGTGGAAATTTCGACTACGAGACGCTGGTTAAACTGCTGCTGCCGGAGACCTCGCAGGAGTGGCAGCTCCCGCTCCTGGCACGTCCCTCCGAGGCCGAGAAGAAGCAGACCATGGCTGTGATCGCGCAGGCGCTGTCGCGTGGCAACAGCAAGACCGAAGGCTTCAAGTCGCGGATCATCCCGCTCAGCGGCAAGGTGGCACGGGCATTCGGGCGTGGGCCGGCGCATGAGGATCTGGTCGTCCTTTCCCGGGCCCAGGTCAAGGACATCGACGATATGAGCCAGGCGCTCCGCAACGCCCTGGTCCTGGTGGCGGCGGGCGGTGATCACGAGCGGATCAAGAAGGAAACCTACGAATACACCACACCGGCGCGGGCGGCGCTGCGTGACGTTGCAGACGGGCTGTTCTTCGAGCACCTCTGGAAACGGTTCGAAGCCAGAACCGATGCCGGCGGCAAAGCCGACGGCGATGCCGCAGCGGAGGCCGCCCGGCAGGCCTTCGTGACGGCGCTTCATGATCACGCGGTCCGGATCTTCGAGGCGGCATTGCCGGAGATCCCGTGCCCGTCGATCCGGCGACCACGGGCGGAAGCCAGGGCGCGGGAGCTGTTCAGTGCCGGGATGCGCAAACGTTTCCCCTTCATCTCCACCAGCCCCAGCCCCAGGGATGACGATGATGTCGCAGCCTGACACTTTCGCGGCGCAGGTCGCGACGCTGTCCGCTCAGCTCCTGAAATTCGACGGCGGCGACCGGGCCGCCCTCCGCCGCATGGAGCCGGACACGCCGGCCCCCCCGGCCTATTGGCGGCTGGTGACGGTCGCGGGTTTCATCCACTGGTCCGAGGAGAAACAGGCGGTTCTGCGCCGTGTCGTGCGGCAGATGGCCCTGCTGGTGCCGGCGGGAGAGACCGACAAGGTCACCCTCCACAAGACGGATCGTCCTCTGGGCGCCGTGCTCTGCGATGGCGGTGACGGTGAATGGGCCTCCAGAGGCGGCGCCCCCCAACCGGTGATATCGGAAGACCGTCTGGCCCGGTTCCTGGCGATGCCGGCGCGCGGACGGGGCGATGCGCTCGACCGGATGTTGCGCGGCATCGCTCGCAGGCGCAGCCCCGCTCTCGGCATCGATTGCGGCGAGCTGCTCATGCTTGCCCTGCGTCCCGACGACACCGCCCGGCTCAACGACATCGCCCGCGACTATTACCGCCGTCTCGACCAGGCCACCCGTTCAGCACAGCAGAAAGCGACTGCCTGATGTCCGCGCCCCGTTTCATTCAGATCCACAGCCTTCATGCCTATACCGCGGTCCTGCTCAATCGCGATGACAGCGGCCTCGCCAAGCGTCTGCCCTATGGGGGTGTGATGCGGACCCGGGTTTCCTCGCAGTGCCTGAAGCGGCACTGGCGGATCGAGGAAAGCGACCCCCATGCGCTGGCGAAGCTCGACGGCTTCGTCGACTCGTTCCGCTCCCGCGAGCTGGTGACCAAGAAGGTCCTGCGGCCGCTCGACGGACGGTTTCCGGCCGAGGTCGTGAAGGCCCTTGAGGCCGAAATCCAGAAGGCGGTCTATGGCGACAAGGGCGCCGACCGAAAGAACCGTCAGACGCTGCTGCTGGGTGCGCCCGAGATCGACTGGCTGGCGGCAGAGGCCGTCCGGCTGGCCGAGGCTGCGGCAGGTGATCCGGCCGAGGCCAAGGCCGTGGTGACCGAGTGGGCGAAATCGGTGAAGGACAATCTGAAGGTGCTGCGCGAGCAGACCGCGCTGCCGGGCGGGCTCGCAGCGGCTCTGTTCGGGCGGATGGTCACCTCCGACCCGGCCGCCAATCTCGACGCCCCGATCCATGTCGCCCATGCCTTCACCGTCCATGGTGAAGAGACCGAGAGCGACTATTTCACCGCCGTCGACGATCTTTGGGAGCCGGGCCAGGATCATGGCGCCGACACCATCCAGGAAACCGAGCTGACCTCGGGCCTGTTCTACGGCTATGTCGTGGTCGATCTGCCCCTGCTGATCAAAAATTGCGGCGATGATGCGGCCCTGGCCGGCCGTGTAGTCGAGCATCTGGTGCATCTGGTGGCCGAAGTGTCGCCGGGGGCCAAGCTGGGCTCGACCGCGCCCTATGGCCGCGCGGGGCTGATGCTGATCGAGGCCGGTGACCGCCAGCCGCGCAGCCTGGCCGGGGCCTTCCGGACGGCGCTGTCCGGGTCGGATCTCGACCAGGCCATCACCGCCCTCGATGACGAGCTGGGCCGTATGGATCGGGCCTATGAGACGGGGGAGGCGCGGTGCCATCTTTCCCTCGGCGTGGCTTTGGCGGCGGGCGGCGAGCAGGGCTCGCTCAGGACGATCGCTTCCTGGGCCGGGGAGCGGGTCGTGGATGCAGCACCGGAGGCTGCGGCATGACGCCGGCCGGCCATGACTGGCTGGTGCTGCGGCTGGAAGCGCCGATGGTGGCGTTCGGTGGGGTGGCAATCGACCAGGTCGGTGTCACCCGTGACTTCCCGGCAGCCTCGATGCTCACCGGTCTGATCGGCAATGCCCTGGGCTGGCACCGGACCGATACGGCCCGGCACCAGAACCTGCAGGACCGGCTGATCTTCGCGGCCCGGCGCGATGCGGAACCGGTGCCGGCGCGGCTCACCGACATGCAGAATGCCCAGCTCGGCAAAACCGATCGCGGCTGGACCACATGGGGCCAGCCGGAAGGCCGTGACGGGGCCAGCTATGCGGCCCCCCATCGTCGCCAGCGCGACTATCTGGCCGATCTCTGCGTCACCGTCGTCCTCCGGCTTGCGGATCGTCCGGAGGATCGGGGGCCGGGGGCGGACAGTCTTCACATCGAGGAGATCGAGGCGGCCTTCCACCGGCCGGCCCGGCCGCTGTTCATCGGCCGCAAGCCCTGCCTGCCGGTCGGGCCGATCGCGCAGGGGCGGGTCAAGGCCGCCACGGCCCATGCTGCCCTGGGATGCGTGCCGGCGGTGTACACCTCCGGGGACTGCCGGGCGCTCTGGCCGGTGGGTGACGGCCCGTCCGACCGGCCGGATGCCGACCGTGTGGTGGCGCTCGCCGATCTGCGCAACTGGCTGACCGGCCTGCATGGCGGCACCCGGATGGTCGTGGAAGGCCGGGTGACGGCACAGATGGCGCCGGCCGCCGTGCAGCAGGGGGGCGCGCCATGACCGATCTCCACTTCATCCGGCTCACGCTGCATCTCGATGAACTCGGCCGCTGGGCAGCCGGGCGCGATCGCGGCTGGGCCGGCCGGGGCGTGCGCCAGACCTTCGATGAAGGGCGTGCCCTGCACCATCTGCTGGCCGAGACCTTCGGCCAGGGGGTTCTTCAGCCGTTCCGCCTGTTTCCGATGGCCGGCGGAGAGCGGGGCAGTCTCTATGCCTATGCCACGACCGATGCCGCGGCCCTGACCGAGACGGCCAGGGCCTGCGCCATGCCCGAGATCGAAGCGGTGGTGGATCTCGACCGGATCCAGGGCAAGCCGATGCCCGGCCACTGGACAGCCGGACGTCGGTTCGGCTTCGATGTCAGGGTCCGGCCGGTGCGTCGGATTTCCCGGCCGCTGCCGCGCGCCGATGGCGATGCCTTCGCACCCGGTGCCGAACTCGATGCCTTCCTGGTCGAGGCCCTGCGCCGCTTTCCGGAAGGCGCCCGGGACGAGGCCATGCTCCGGGCCGGGCGCAGCCGGGAGGCGGTCTATGCCGACTGGCTGGCTGAACAGATCGGCACTGCGGCGCAGCTGGAGGCGGGAACCCGGCTCGCCGGCTTCGAACGCCGCCGCCTGGCCAGGACCGGCCGGGCGCCGGAGGGGCCGGATGCGATCCTCCATGGCACGCTCGTGATCACCGATCCCGAAGCCTTCGCCGCACTGCTCGCCCGCGGCCTCGGCCGGCATCGGGCCTATGGTTACGGCATGCTTCTGCTCAGGCCGCCGGGCCGGGACGGGTGATCTTATGCTCAGCGGTCGTCTGGGGCTGGAGAAGGCCCGCATTCCGCATCTGGACCGGCACGGCCTGGTCTGGCTCGATCGTGGGCGTCTGGAGGTGGAGGATGGCTGTCTGCGCTTCGTGACCGCCGGCGGCGGTGAGCTTGCGGCGGGGGATTACCAGATTCCCCATCAGGCGATCTCTATCGTGCTGCTGGGGCCTGGCTCCAGCGTCACCCATGATGCCCTCCGCCTCCTCGCCCGCCATGGCTGCGCGCTTGCAGCTATTGGCGAGGGGGCCGTGCGCTTCTATACAGCGCCGCCGCTTCTGCCCGACAGCTCCGCCGTCGCCCGTGCCCAGGTCGCGGCCTGGGCCGATCCCGCGCGCCGGATGGAGGTTGCGCGGGCGATGTATGCGCTGCGCTTCGGCGAGATCGTGCGGACCCGCGACATCGATGTCCTGCGGGGGCAGGAGGGCGCGCGGATCAAGCAGAGCTATGCGCTGGCCGCACAGCGCTTCGGGGTATCATGGCACGGGCGCCGCTACGACCGTGCCAATCCCGAGGCGGGAGACCTCCCCAACCAGGCGATCAACCATGCCGCAACGGCGATGAGTTCAGCCGCCGCCGTTGCTGTGGCGGCCGTCGGCGCAATTCCGCAGCTGGGGTTCATTCACGAGGATTCAGGGCAGTCCTTCGTCCTCGATATCGCGGATCTCCATCGTCACGATCTTGTGCTGGAGATTGCCTTCGGGGCCGCCCGGGATGCGCTCAAGACCCATGATCCGATCGAGCGGATCGTTCGCCGGCGGGCCGCACAGCTCTTTCGGCAGAAATCGGTGATCCCGCTGATGATCGACCGCATCAAGAGCCTGCTCGCGGTCGATGCCCAAGGGAAAGATGCCCAGGCTAAAGATGATCAGGCGAAAGATGCTCAGGCGAAAGATGATGAACGTGTGAAGGATGACCTCCGCGTAGAGGATGACGGCTGATGCCCATGGTCGTGGTGGTCACCCGCGATGTGGAGGGCCGATACCGGGGATTTCTCGGCTCCGTGATGCTCGAACTGTCACCGGGGGTTTATGCTCATCCGCGCATGAATGCCGGCGTCCGGCAGCGGATCTGGTCTGTGCTCGAAGAGTGGTACGGCCATCTCCAGCGGGGCAGTATCGTCATGACCTGGGCCGACAGCGCCGCCCATGGCGGCCTGGGCCTCAGCGCCCTCGGGGAGCCGCCAAAGGACATCGTATCGCATGATGGGATGCTCCTGGTCCGGCGCCTCTTGCGGAAGGGGTGATCGCCAGCTCTTTTGATGAAGTGAATGATTTCAAGGAATTGAGGGTCAGGGGTTCCCCCGCACGGGCGGGGATAGACCCGGCGCCATCTCGCCCATATGGCCACTCAGACGGGTTCCCCCGCACGGGCGGGGATAGACCCCGAAGCCGGCATTGAAGAGTACCGGTGGCGCAGGTTCCCCCGCACGGGCGGGGATAGACCCGCGGACGCCGATCCGGCCCCGGCCAGCTATGTGGTTCCCCCGCACGGGCGGGGATAGACCCGTGTTGGGGATCTGCTACGAGACCCGCAAGACGGTTCCCCCGCACGGGCGGGGATAGACCCGCCTTGAGGCTGCCAAGGGTGCGGCTCTCGATGGTTCCCCCGCACGGGCGGGGATAGACCGTCGCCCAGGCCTACACGACATCGCCGCTGTCCGGTTCCCCCGCACGGGCGGGGATAGACCCTGCGCCGCCTTGCGATACTCGCCCTGGTCCAGGGTTCCCCCGCACGGGCGGGGATAGACCCGGACGCTCAAGCACGACCTGCCATACCGGCAGGGTTCCCCCGCACGGGCGGGGATAGACCCGTCCGGGGGGTCAGTCCTCGCGGTCGCTCCAGGGTTCCCCCGCACGGGCGGGGATAGACCCCGCAATGCTTGAGGGTAAGATTACAGGTTCCCCCGCACGGGCGGGGATAGACCCTTCGACGAGCGCACAATCATCGCTGAAAACGTGGTTCCCCCGCACGGGCGGGGATAGACCCGTCGCAGATGCCATGGGGCGCAGAGAAGATCAGGTTCCCCCGCACGGGCGGGGATAGACCGCATTTGCAGCGCAAGAGGGCCTTCGGGGGCCGGGTTCCCCCGCACGGGCGGGGATAGACCTAGTTCGCGGGTCCAGGACGTTGTCCGCACGCCGGTTCCCCCGCACGGGCGGGGATAGACCCCTCGCCTATGGCGCAGCCGTGCGTGCGGCGCCGGTTCCCCCGCGCGGGCGGGGATAGACCCGCCCCGCTGTCCGGGACGTCCGGCATGGCGATGGTTCCCCCGCGCGGGCGGGGATAGACCCCCGGCGCTGCTCGACCCGACCGGCTATACCGCGGTTCCCCCGCGCGGGCGGGGATAGACCCATCCGCAGCTCTTACATGGCCGGCCGGCTCCGGGTTCCCCCGCGCGGGCGGGGATAGACCCTCTGACGATGCGGCTGCGCGGGCCTATGTGGTGGTTCCCCCGCGCGGGCGGGGATAGACCATACCGTGCAGCTGGACCGTGCCCGTGTTGCCTGGTTCCCCCGCGCGGGCGGGGATAGACCCTTTTGATGTGGCGGTGGCCGGCCGCGGCTGGCGGTTCCCCCGCGCGGGCGGGGATAGACCCTGCGGCATTGTGCGTACTCCGTCAGATGCCGTGGTTCCCCCGCGCGGGCGGGGATAGACCCATGGAGCCGCATACGATCGTCTCCCGCACAGTGGTTCCCCCGCGCGGGCGGGGATAGACCCTATGGGCTGAACTGACTGGCAAGAGCGAACCAGGTTCCCCCGCACGGGCGGGGATAGACCCCGGAGCCGCCTGCGGCGCCTCAAGCAGCTAGGGGTTCCCCCGCACGGGCGGGGATAGACCCTGGGACTGGTACGCCCCGTCGGCTGCGACCCAGGCGGTAAACTCATAAATTCGCTTGGCGTTTTTTGGCAGCTGTGATTCAAGGCTTCCGAATGAGGGAGCTTTGAATGACGCGCCGCCGCTATGAACTCACCGACCACGAATGGTCGATCATCTCGCCGCTACTGCCAAACAAGCCGCGCGGTGTTCCTCGGGTTGATGATCGTCGCGTTCTGAACGGCATTCTCTGGCGCTTCAGAACGGGTTCCCCCTGGGCGGAAGTTCCAGAACGCTATGGCCCATCGACCACCTGCTACAATCGCTTCGTCCGCTGGCGGAAGGCCGGTGTCTGGGATCGATTTCTCGAAGCGGTTTCCAAGGCTTACGACGGCGATATCGTCATGATCGACTCGACCTGTGTTCGCGTTCACCAGCACGCGGCCACGGGAAAAAGGGGGATGGAGACGATGGCGGCATGGGACGTTCCCGTGGCGGGCTCACCAGCAAGATCCACGCGCTCGTCGATGCCGAAGGCCGTCCTGTCACCCTCCACCTGACCGCCGGTCAGGTGGCCGACTGCACCGAGGCCGAAGTGCTGATCGACAACCTTCGCGAAGGCGATATCCTGCTGGCCGACAAGGGCTACGACAGCAACGCCATTCGCGCCAAGGCTGCCGAGCGGAAGGCCTGGGCCAACATTCCGCCGAAGACCAACCGCAAGGGTAGCTTCGCTTTCTCCCGCTGGGTCTATCGGCAGCGGAACCTCGTCGAACGGTTCTTCAACCGGATCAAGCAGTTCCGCGGTATCGCCACTCGCTACGACAAGCGACCGGAGAACTATCTCGCCGCCGTCAAGCTCGTGGCCGCGAGGATCTGGTGCCTGAGCTTATGAGTCTACGCCCTAGTTTTTTGCCAGAATGCATATTCATACTTAGTATTTTGTGACATTTTTAAACCGATGTCGCGTTCGGATTTTCCAAGATTCGCTAAGCCATACTTTGTGTTTTGAGGAATATATGAACCGCGGGGAGTGCTGGAAGAGACTGCCGTTGAAAGGCGAGACTCTGCCCTCGCCCCGGGCTTAAGCCGGGGAGGGTGATACTTTGGGGGGCGGCCGCCTTTGCGGCCATTTTCACGAGCGCTGGCTACCTTCGCGGGGCTCTACGTACGCGGCCTCCGGCCGCGCCGAGCTGAGCGGCCATCCAGCGCTTGGATCCGAGCTGACCAGCCATGAGGCCGGACACATAGAGGTCTGCATCGAGCCGCGGCCAGTGAAGGCCCAGACCCGAAGGGGTGATTTCGATGACGGCGAGGTCTTCCGGCGCGGCGCCGGCCAGGCCCTCAGCCAGGCGCGGCGGAAAGCTGATCTGCACCTCAGTGTTGAGCTTGACCACCACACGCCCCGTGCGCCGATCGTAGCGGGCGGCCACGGCATAGCCCGCCTGACGATGCTCCTGGGTGCGGATCTCGGCTTGGGGGAATGCTTCCTCCGAAAGGGTCATGTCAGGCAATGTCCATCGAAGTTTCACGTTTGCCACGGCTTGAGCGAATTTCTGCATCTCCGAATATCACATCACATATATGTTGAGTTTATGCAGAAGTTTCAGACCTTTACGAACTTGACGAATTTATCGAAGTTATCCATATAAGATCCAACGGAGGTTGGATCATGGCAGCTCCTAAATCAAAAACGGGTACGCGCAATGGCGCGGGCCGACGGCTGGCCGGAGAATCGCCAAAGGGAACTGCCGGCTTCAAGCTGCAGTTTCCTGCCGCGGCATCCAAGCAGTTTACCAGTGCTCCCAAGCAGATGAAGGCACTCCTTCAAGTCTATGGGGACGCTATCGCGCGGAGCCGTCGGGCCGGCCGGCCCGTGAGTTTTCGTGTCGATGTCGACCCCGAAGGTAAGACCGTTGTGACCCCGGTCGAAGACACGACCACTGGGTCGGAAGTCGCGAGGGAAAGTGCCGCAGCACCGGCCGGGGATCTCGAAGCGGCCCTGGCTGCGGCGCGGGAACGTGGGCGACTGCGTGCGGCTGAAATCCTGAGGGGCGAGGATATGTTGAACGCGGATGCATTCGCCAAAATACTCGGAACAACCCGGGTGACGGTGAATACAAAACGCCAGAATGGCCAGATCCTCGGCCTTGACGGTACCAAGCGCGGCTTTCGATTTCCTGTCTGGCAGCTGGATGCGGAGGGTAAGCCTTATGCTGAACTGGCCGCACTGCATGATCTGCTCGGCAGCCCTTGGGCGATCTACCGCTTCTTGATGCAGCCGCATGGGGAACTTGACGGGTTGACCGGGCGTGAGGCCCTGGAGCGTGGGGAGGGGGATGCGGTGCTGGCGGCGGCCGAGAGTGTCGGGAGAGATTTCCGCTAAATGGCGAAGACTCCCCCACCGAAAGGCTTTGCGGAGGCGCCCCTTCGTATCTATGAAGTGCCGTCTGGTCAGGTATCTGGTCGTATCTATCTGGGGCGCTATCCCGAACCACTCGGTTACGGCAAGACACCGAACCGCTTCAGTGACCCACGGCGGCGGCGTAAACCCGCCAACCGGTTTGGTGTGCTGTATCTCGGCGAGACCGTGAAGGTATGCTTCCTTGAAGCGGTCCTCCGAGATCAACGCGACGGCACGATCGGCGATCAGCCGAGCGGAATGTCTGAATTATATGACCGCCATTATGCGGAAATCGAAATTGCGAACCCACTCGCAATGGTCGACCTGCGTGATGACGGCGCCATTGTCATGGGTGTGCCGACTGATGTTGCAAAGGCGTCAACTCAGACGCTCGCCCGGGCTTGGTCCCTGGCGTTCTACGACCATAAGGACGAACCAGACGGGATTACTTATCCCTCGCGGCTTAACGGCCATACCAGCCTGGCTGTGTTTGACCGTGCCATAAGGAAGCTCCGGGTCAGGCAGAAGATGCAGCTGATCGGTGCGCCGGGGCTGGCGAGTGTGCTGGATGATTTGAAAGTCGCTCTCGTTGATTCCTGACAGCCGAGCCGCGATCGCACGCCCCACTGGCGGCCGGGGTCGGGCCCCTCATCAGCGTTTCTGTTCGGTCGATCTTCTCCCGCCCCTCCACCCCACCCGGCCTGCCCGCCACTCCCCCCCTCATCGCCGCCGCCGGCGATCCGGCCCGGCTGCGCTTCCTCGAATTCTTCGTCGCCCGGATCCGCAACCCGCACACCCGGCGTGCCTATGGCCGGGCGGCCGAAGACTTCCTCACCTGGTGCAGCGGCATCGGGCTGACCGCGATCGGTCAGGTTCAGCCGCTGCATGTCGCGGCCTGGGGCGAGCTTCAGGGCCGGCACTTCGCCGCGCCGACCGTCAAGCAGCGCCTGGCCGGGCTGAAGCATCTGTTCGACTGGCTGGTGACCGGCCAGATTCTGCCCGCCAACCCGGCCGCGGCGGTGCGCGGCCCGGTGCATCGGGTCAAACGGGGCAAGACCCCGGTTCTGGAGGCGGCCGAGGCGCGGCGGATTCTGGAGGCGATCGACGTCTCAACCCCGATCGGGCTGCGCGACCGCGCCCTGATCGGGCTGATGGTCTACAGCTTCGCCCGGATCGGTGCGGCCCTGGCCATACGGGTGGAGGACGTCTATGTCCAGAACCGGCGCCTCTGGGTGCGGCTGCACGAGAAGGGGGGCAAGCGTCACGACATGCCCTGTCACCACAATCTCGATGCCTGGCTGCACGACTATATGGAGGGTTGTGCGCTGGCGGGTGACCGGCGGAGTGCCCTGTTCCGGACCATCGCCCGTGGCACCGGCCGGCTGAGCGACCGGGCGATGCAGCAGGCCGATGCCTATGCGATGATCCGGCGCCGGGCCGCTGCGGCCGGGATCGAGACGCCGATCGGCAATCACAGCTTCCGGGCCACGGGGATCACCGCCTATCTCAAGAACGGCGGCACGCTGGAAAAGGCGGCGACCATGGCCAACCATGCCTCCACCCGCACCACCCAGCTTTATGACCGGCGGCTGGATGAGGTGACGCTGGATGAGGTGGAGCGGGTCATGCTCTGACCGCTGCTGCCCGGGCCTCGGACAGCAGGCTTTCGGCCGCGATCAGGCAACACCAGGCGTCGGCGAGCGGGTCGTGGGGGCGATCCTCGACCGGCAGTTTCAGGCCGGCCTTTTGCAGGTAGGACCGGGCCGCACGCGGATCCTCCCCCGCTGCCAGCAGCAGCGTTGCCAGATCGTGAAGCGGGAAGGGGGCCTGAAATTCGCGGGTTGCCAGATCGCGCTCGACACAGCGGCGGAACAGCCCGGCTTCGACCGGTGCGGCGCAATGGGCGATGCAGACCAGATCCTCGTCGCCGGCCGCCCCGACCTCTGCCCGATAAAACAACCAAAAGTCGTCGAGCAGCGCATCCAGCCCGTCATGGGTGCAGGGAATATCGGTCATCACCGGGATGACCTCGCGGTCTACCCAGGGATCGACCGGCCCGATCAACGGGCACCGGCCCAGAAAGACGGCGGGCGTAGCGCCGCCGCCACGCGCCACCGCCGCGATGGCAAAAGGCGCGCCATAAAGCCCGTTGGTTTCCGCATCTACAGCGAAGATGCGACGCTGCGCAGCTCGCGCATCAGGCGTAAACATGTGGCATCTCATTCATATGCGCGGCATGATGTGACGATAATGCAATCATACGTGGACCACCGCCATGGCGACATCCCCGGAGGGCCCCGGGCCCGGCCAAGCCTACTACATCCGGATGGAGTGCGTGAATTTCAGCGCGGTCCTTTCGGATACCGAGGATCTGAGCACCATCCGCGGCAGCGGCCTCGCCATGCTTCATGCCATCGAATACGCGGCCAAGGCCCTGAAGGAGCTGACCCGGGGCGCGGTCGAGCAGGTGACGACCGGTGCATCGGTGGGGGTGTTCCGGGTGAGCGCGGCGGATGAGGCCGATGCCTGGACGGTCGCCCGCAATCTGCGGGCGCGGCTGACGGCCCATGCCCCCGCGGCATCCAACGATGAGGAGAGTGAGCCAGCCAGGCCGCTTCCGGGCGCCATCGATGAAGACGAGCTTCTCCGGGTCCTGGACCATCTGAGCATCCTGACGGCCGCCTGTGCCGACACGGCGGACTTCCGGGCCGATATGGAAACCCTGCTGGCGCTGATCCGTTGGCAGCAGCAGCAGGCCCCCTCGCTGGTCCTGCCTGCGGCGGGGACCAGCTGGGACAAGACAAAGCTGATCTGCCCGAACGATCATACCCGGCTTGCGGATACCTGGATCTTCCGGCGCAAGGACGAGGGCTCCGGCCCATATCCGGCGAGCCGGAGCGTGCGCGACCGCCATGCCTATGGCCGTCATTATAAGCAGACGCTTTATGATCGGGTGATCCACGGCACATCCTATCTGAAGGACGGCGGCTCTCGCTTCGGGCGGCCCAAATATGCCGACGAACTCGCCGATCTGGCCCGCCGGCCCGACGAGGCCCTCGATGGCAAAATGGCCGTGCTCTATGCCGACGGCAACCGGTTCAGCAAACAGATCCGCGACCTTGTGAAGGCAAGCGATACCCCGATCGAGACCCAGAAGGCGATCGACAAGGCGCTTCAGGGCTGGCGCCGTGACCTGTTGAAGAAGGTGGTCAAGCTGATCAGGCAGGATGACCCGACCTATCCCCTCAGGCGGATCGAAACCCTGCTCTGGGGCGGGGATGAGCTGATCTGGGTGCTGCCGGCCTGGCGGGGGTGGGAGGTGGCTGCGCTCTTTGCCGAGCATATCCGCAACAGGGCGGTGGAGGGGAAGGGCAGGTCGATGGACGTGCCGGAGAAGGATGGCTGGTCGATGGACATGTCCCATGGTCTGGGCATGGTGTTCTGCCACTATGATGCGCCGATCAACGGCATCCGCAAGCTGGCGAAAAAGCTGGCCGACGATGTCGCGAAGGCAGAACGGACAAGCACCCGTCTGGCGGTCATGGTGCTCGAATCCTTCGATGCCGTCGGCCAGGACCTGGAGGCGCATCTGACCCGGACCTATGGAACGGCGGGCATCACGCCGACCGCCATGTGCCTGACGGCCCCGCAGGGGGCAAGCTGGAACGACGTGCCGTGCGCCGTGGCGGCGATGAAGAAACATCTGCCCCGTCGCCGGCTGCATGCCCTGGCCGATGCCCTGCTTCATCACGGGCCGGTGACGCCGGAGACCGACCGGGCCTGGGGTCGGTTCTGGCGCGATCTGGATGCACCGGCCGAGGCGGCGATCCGCGAGGCTGCGGAGACGCTGGGGAGGTGCTGGGGGTTCGATGCGCAGGGAAAAGACGCCCGGCTCTGGCTGCATCTCGACATGCTCTGGGACTATCTGGCCCCGGACGTACAGGACATGGCGGAGGTCTGAGGGCCATGGAGATCAGCCGTTACGAGTTGAGCCTGACGGTCGCCGGACCGGTTCTGCCCCGCGCCACCGCCATCGGCCGGCCGGGTATCCACACGCCGATCCTGCGCCAGGGCGACCGGCTGGACGGCCTGCCGGTCATTCCCGGCAGCCATGTCGCCGGCAAGCTGCGCGAGGCCTGGGCCCAGCTGGCGGAGATTGCTCCGGATCAGTTTACCGATATCGACACGCTGTTCGGGGCCCCGGGCTTCTCGCCCGACGCGGCCGTGGAGGGGCCGGCCGGGCAGCGCAAGCGGGTGATCCTGCCCGGCGATCTGGTGGCGGACCATGCCGGCCGTCCGGACGGGCGCCGGACCCGGGTCAAGATCAGTGACGAGACCGGGACGGTCGAGCGCGGGGCGCTTCAGGTCCTGGAAGCCCCCTATGCCCCCGGTGACAAGGTCACCTTCACCGGCGCGCTGATCATTCTGGGTAATTCCGACGAAGCGCCCTATGCGGCAGAGATCGCCGACCGGCTGCGGATCTGCCTCAACTGGATCCTGCAGCTGGGCGGGTTGCGCGGCGCCGGCTTTGGCCGTGTGCTGACGGCGGAACTGAAGGAGGCGAACGGCAAAGGGCAGGGCGCCCTGCCGGAAGATGCCGACCGCCTGCGGTTGGTTCTGGCCTTCGAGACCCCGTTCTGCATTTCGGAGCGGCCGGTCTATGGCAACATGTTCCATTCGGTGGATCATGTGGCGGGGCGGGTGATCAAGGGCGTGCTGGCCCGGCTGATCTCTCACACCCATCCCGAGAGCGGCGTGATGGCGCCCGTGACGCCGCCGATCCTGACCCGGCTGCATATCGGCCAGGCCGAGCCGGTGTACTGCCCCGGTACCACCGCGAAAGAACGGCTTGAAGCGGCCGACGGCCTTTCGGGCCGGCGGCCGCTGCCCTGCCCGGAATCGCTGGCGACGGCGGGCGACGAGGTGGTGGTCGATCTGGCCGAAGAGACCGAGCCGGTTCTGATCGACAGCATGGCGCCATCCCACCCGACCGACTGGAAGACCACGCCCGACGCCGTCAGGGCGATGATGCGCAATGGTGCCGATCTCGGGTCGGCGGGCGGGAAGGCGGTGGGCCGGGTGATGCGGGTGCGCACCGCGATTTCGCCCGAGCGGCGCCGGGCGGCGCGCAGCCAGCTTTTCGGCCAGGAATGCTGCCGGGTGGAGGATCATGTCTGGCTGGGCCATATCGACCTCTACGGCCTGGATCAGGATGAGCGCGGCCATGTGCGGGCGGCCCTTGCCAATCTTGCCCGGACCGGGCTGGTCGGCATCGGCAAGACCGATGCCACGGCGCTGATCCGGGTGGTCCCGGAGAGCCTGCCCGCGGTGCCGGTTCCAGAGGTCGGCCGCCCGATCCGGATGCTGATCGTGACCGAAACCCTGCTCTGTCCACCGGATGTGCTGGGCCGGCATCAGGGGCTGGCCGAGTTGCGTGCCGCCTATGCCCGCGTGATCGACGAGCTGTCGGGCGGCACGCTGCGCCTGCACCGGGCCTTCACGACCGAGGCGATGCGCGGCGGTGCCTTCCATGCCCGCAAGCGCCCGCCAAAAACGCAGTATCGGCCCTGGGGCGTAACCCAGCCCGGCAGCCTGTTCGTGATCGAGCCGACCGGCACGGGCGACGCCACCCCGGTGCTGACGCGCTGGAGCCGCATCGGCCTGCCGGTGCCGCCATCGGTGCTCAAGGACTATGAGCTGGACGGGATTGCGGCCGATCAGCTGTGGAACCATTGCCCCTGGTTGCCGGAAAACGGCCATGGCGCGGTGGTCTTCGACCCGCCGCGCCCCGAAGGCCATCTGCAGGACCGGACACGTCTGACCCCGATCCACCTGCCCGACGGCCTTTGGGAGATGCCCGACCCCGATCCGGCACGGACCTCTGCGGGAGGTGACGCATGACCACAAAACCCGCCTTCGGGCCGCGCTGGCTGATCACCGGCCGGCTCCGGCTCACCTCGGAGCTGCATCTGGGCACCGGCGAAAGCCGGCCCGACGATGCCCTGCGCGGCCCCCGCATGACTGAGGACGAGACCCCCGACATCGCGCTGGTCGCCGGCAGCGACACCGGGCGTCCTTACATCCCCGGCACCTCGCTCAAAGGTGCGCTCAGGGCCTGGATCAATCGGCATCTGGCGCAGCTGGCACCCGACGGCCTGATCACTGACGACTGGCAGAAGGACGTTTTCGGCCATGTCACCACCCGCAGCGATCGGTCCGGGGAGGAAGATGACGGCCTGGGCGGCCGGGTGATCATCGGCGATGCCGAAGTCAGCGCCACGCAGACGATCCAACCCGCCCGCGAGGCCCGCATCGCCATCGACCCGCGCACCCGCACCGTCGACGGCCGCCGCCTGTTCCACCAGCAGACCCTGCCGCCGGGCACGGTTTTCAATATCCGCGTGGTGATCGAGACGCCGCCTGCGGAGGACGGGCGCCAGCTCGTGCCCTCAGCCGAAATCGCCCAGGCCCTGCTGACCGCCTTCAACGGCTTCGACACCGGCCCCGAAGAGACCCGCATCCGGCTGGGCGCCGACAAGGGTATGGGCAAGGGGGCGGCGGTGTTCGAGCTGGGGGAGGTGCGGTGTTATGATGCGGAGGTGGTCAGAGCCTGGATCGCGGCAGGCGCCACCGAAAGCTGGGATCGGTCGGATGTGGCCGCAACAGCGGCACGCCGGAGCGCGGCAGCGCAACTCGATCATGAAGCCGCAAGCTGGGTGCCGGTAAGCGATCTGGCGACAACCCCCTGGTCGGTGATCATCGATCTGGACCTTCAGGTTACGACCCGCTTGATGGCGACAGATCCGGAAGCGACGAGACTGCAGGCGGAACGTCGCGCCCGGGGCGAAGAGGAGGGTCCCTTGACCCGCGAGACCCGACGCGACCCGGAGGGGCGGCCGGTGCTGCTGGCAACATCCCTCAAAGGCGCGCTCAGAGCCCGGGCCATGCGGATTCTAACCACGCTCTTTGCCGGTGATCACACCAGCCATCGCCTGCCCGATGGCGCGGCACAAGTGGCAAAGGACGTGTTCGGCTCAACCGGGCGACGCAGTCGTCTGCGCATCGGCCCGATGCGGCCGACGGCCGAGCCGGTTTTTGCCATCCAGGAATTCATCGCGCTCGACCGCTTCTCGGGCGGGGGGGCCACCGGCCGGAAATTCCGCAGTCGGGCTGCGGAAGCCCCGGGCTGGGATGTCCCGCTCATCCTCGATCTGGACGGACTCTCGCCGACACGCCGGGATGCCGCCTTTGCCCTCGTCGTCCTGGTGCTGAAGGACCTGATCGACGGCGATATGTCCGTCGGTCATGGCACCGCCCATGGCTATGGCCGGACCGGCGGAAGTCTGCGGGGCCTGCGGATCGGCGGCTCCCTTGCGGCTGAGGATGGCTGGCAGGATCTTGCCCTGACGGACGGGGCCGCCCGCGACCCGTTCACCGCCGAGATGTTCCGTCTGTTCGTCACCCGACAGGCTCTGCCTGCCCTGCGGGCAAGTGGTGGAGACCGATCCGCACCCGTCGTGAAAGGGGCATGATATGACCGACCCCAAGGCCCCTTTCATCAACAATTATCAGTTCGTTGATCCGGCCGAAGCGCCGCGGGGCGATGCCCGCGACCTTCTCGGCACATACCCGACCGCCAACCAGATCGCAGCTGCCGGCGCCGATATCGGCGGCCTGACACATGATCGCTGGGTGACCGGCCGCCTGTCCGGATATATCGACTGCCGCCTGACGGTTGAAACCCCGCTCGTGCTGGGGGGCGAGCAGACCCGCCCGGATCGTGGCGACTATGCGACGGTTGCGCCGTTTCGCCTGCATGGGGAGATCGCGCTTCCCGGCAGCAGCCTGCGGGGCATGATCTCCGCCGTCGCCGAGATCGCCAGCGGATCTGCGCCGCGCATCCTGGACCGGCGCGAACTCCTGTCCTATCGCGTGCCGCTGCGCGATGCGCTTTCCGCGGTCGGGCGGATCGAGGCGGGACCGAACCAGTCTCTGGTCCTGCGGCCGCTTGCCCTGCCGACCTTTGCGATCGATACCAACTTCGAGATCCAGGGCTGGGCCGCCTTCCGGCGCAAATGGGAACGCGCCTTCAATAGCTGGCGTCTCAAGACCTATTTCGGGGATGGTGACGGCGATCGCGCTTATGGGCGCCTCCGCGACCAGTATACCGATCGGACAGCCACGACATCTTTCGAGCTGAGCAACCGGTTTACGCCTCCATCCTTCGACCGCCCGCCGACGATCACAGCGGACAGAGACGATAAGATATGGATGGAGACCCCCGCGGGCCGGATGCGGATCAAGGTCAAGCTGTCTAAGGGCAACCGCGGCGGCTTTGTCCTGGGGCTGTGGCCGCCGGATGACCGGCGCACGGGGCGCCCGGAACTCCCGCGGCCCGCGGGCTCCCAATCGGCGCGGCCCGGCTGGGTCCGGTTGCTGGAACGCGGTGAGGATACGCCCAAGAGCAAGACGCATGATCTCTTTGTCGATGCGGCCACTCCGGAAACGCCGGCCCTGCCGCTCGACGATGATGTGCTCCGTGATTTCAAAGAGCTTGCCCGCGAGGCCTGGCAGGCATCCGAGGGGGTTCATCCGCGCAATGCCAATCGCGACGATCCCGATTTCCGGCCGCGCCCCGGCGATCTGGTGTTCTTCGACATGAGCCCGGATGGCAGACGGGTGCAGGAGATCACCTACAGCAGCGCCTGGCGGCGTGCGGCACGCCATGACGCGGATGATGCGGGCAGCCACCAGTTTGCCGATGTTCATCACTTCTTCGAGCAGGCAGAGCGTCGCGCCGGCCGGCGGCTGCGGCCGCTTTCCCCTGCCACGGCCGATGCGCGCATCAGCCGGGCGGAAGCCCTGTTCGGCTTCGTGGCCGATGCCGACCGCGAGCAGCCGATGCCCGAGGCCGGGGGTGACGGCCGTGGCAGGGCCTATGCCGGCCGGGTCGCCGTTGATTTCGCAAGGCTTGAAGATGCCGGGGCAGGCGATGCGGTTCTGGAAGCGCCGGTTGTGCTGCGCATCCTGTCCAGCCCGAAACTGCCCTCGTCCGAACTCTACTTCCACGAGGCGGGCGGGCGGATCACCGACGCGGCGCTTGCCACCAGCAGCCACCGACCGAACGGTATCAAGCGCTATGTTCATGACCGCGCCGTCGATCGCAAGCCGTCGCAAACCGATGCCCTGGGGCGCCGCCGGACACCCGGTCGCTGGCACAGCGGGCAGCAGGACGCCGCCGCCGATGATGCCCGTGAGCAGAAGCTGAGGGTCACCCCCATCACGCCGGAAACCCGTTTCACCTTCCGGGTCCGATTCGACAATCTGGACCGGCATGAGCTGGAGCTTCTGGCCTATGCGCTGCGCCCCAACGCATCATTCAGACACAAGCTTGGCCTCGGACGGGGCATCGGCCTGGGGACCGTCGAGGTCGAGCCGCTTGAGCTGGTGCTGATCGATCGCATCGGCCGTTACACCGACCCGTTCACCGACCACCAGAGCCGTGCCATTGCGGCAGACGCACAGGACGAGCTTGCGCCGGATAACCTCGCCAAAGCCTGGCGTGACAGGTTTCAGCGTCATCTTCCCGAGACCGCCAAGGCGCTGGAGGCTCTTGGAAAACCACCTTCCGGCGGGCTCATGGTCATGTCTCCCCGGACATCCGCTCAGCCCGTCCATGGTGAGGAGGAGACCTTTAAGTGGTCGGCTGACAACAAAAAGAGCAACAGCGGTCGGCGTCAGGTTCTGGGGCCGGTAACCGGGGGCGCGCTGCGTACCCTGTTGCCGGATCCACCACCTCTGCGCCCTCGCGACCAGCCTGGCCCTCGCGGCCCTCAGAATCCACAGCGGTCGCGCGATCGTTCACCTCCAGACCCTGCTCCTGAGCGCAAGCCAACAGCCCTGGAACTGCGCCGAAAGCTTCTCGGCCGCTAACCCCACCCAAATGATCCCCACCCGCCTCACCACCCCCGCCCTGACCGGCGGGTTCGACCTGCTCGGCCCGGTCTTCACGCGAGAGGTGATCCACCTCCGCTGTGCGGCCCCGGCCGGGCTGGAGGATGGGCCGTGGATGGGGGCGGCCGTGCGGGGCGCGCTGGGGCGGGTGCTGGAAGAGCGGGCGGCAAATGGAGGGGCGGGCGGTCGGCGGGATCCGTTCAACCGGCCCTCGGCCTTCGCGATCCTGTTCCAGACCCAGGCCATGCTCACCCGCCGGCTGGAAGTGCCGCGGCCCTGGCGGTTGCGGGTGCAGCGGCGCGGTCGCAGCCTCACCATCGAGATCGCGCTCTACGGCTTCGCCGGCTATTGGGCGCCCGCCGTCGCCGATGCCCTGGTCGAGGCGCTGGCAGCCGGCGTGTCGCTGCGCGCCCTTGGCCGGATGCGCGTGCCCTGGCCGGTCGAGGCGCTGGAGATCCGCCGGATCACCGGCCTGCCCACATTGCCCGACAGCCGACTGCCCGACACCTCGCGCCCGCTGGTGCTGGATATCGAAACCCCGCTCGCTCTCAAGGCCGGCGGCGCGCTGGCCGGGCATCTCGACAACCTGCCGATGATGCTCGCCGACCGCGCCAGCGGCCTGGCCCGCTGGCACGACATCGCCATCACCGCCGATTTCAGCGCTCTGCGCACCGCCTCACGCAGGCTGCGCATCCAGGCCGACGGCCTGATCCCCGACCGCTGGGAACGCCGCTCCGGCCGCCGCGCCGGCCGCATCATCCCCATGGCCGGCTTCCGCGGCCGCCTGATCCTGCAGGATCTGGACCCGGCCTTCGCCCTGCCGCTCGCCATCGCCGCCGATGCCCATCTGGGGCAGGGCGCCACGGCCGGTCTCGGCTGGTTCAGCGTCTCGGAAGACTGACGACGGAAGACCGGGCTGCCGCCCGGACCCGCCCGGAGGCGTGGCCTCCGGACCTCGGGGGTGACGGATGTCGGAGGGGCGTTGGAGCCTTTGGCCAGGGCTTCAGAGGAAGATGGCCAGAGGCCGAGCCATTTATTATGAAGTTTCCATGACCGGAGCCATTGGTCATGACTTCAAACTCTCCTCCTTCCAACCCGCTTGTCAAGCGGCCTCTGAAGACGCCATTTTCCGTCGGCATGCTTGATATTTCATACGATGGCGTGAAGTTCTCCGATGAATTCGGAATTCTGTATTTTATTTCAATGGGATAATGATATCCACCGGGTATCCGGCCCTCAGCGGGGGGCTTCGGGGCCGCAGGGGGGGTATAGGTGCAGCGGCCCACAACCAGGGCGACCACCAGAAGGGCGCCATGGATGAGGGCGATCACGCGCAACGTTACGCGGTCGGGGTCGCGGCCGGGGCGGAGATAGGTGGTGCAGCAGGCGATGCGCCTGCGCAGCCAGCGGCAGCCGGCGTCGAGGCCGCGCGCCGGCCGGGGCGACGCAGTGGAGGGCAGGGGCTTGGCCGGGTCGGCGGTGCAGCTCAGCTCCCGCCAGTACAGCGCCACCGAAAGGATGCAGCCGACGACATAGGCCGCAGCCCAGACCGGCAGATGAACCATGGCCGAGGCCCCGGACAGCAGATCCCAGATCGGCGCCTCGCCCTTGGCGTCGTTGCCGGCGACGAATTCCTTCAGCCCCAAAAGGCCGATCGCGATCACTACCGGCAGGCCCAGGCCGAACAGCACCGCCTGGACCCGGGCGCCGCGGCGTTCGATCATTGCGGCGGCTTCTTCGGTCAGGCTGGCGAGCCAGCTTTCGGTGCGGGTGATCTTGTCGTCGATCAGCCGGTATTCGGCATCGAGCCGCGCCTGACGGCGCATCAGCTCGAACAGCTCCCGCCCCTGCACCTGGGTGGTGACATCGCCATACCACAAGCCGTCATTGAAACGGATCAGCCGCCGGCGCAGATCCCGGAACTGCGCGCGCTGATCGTTGACCGGATCGGCATCGCCCTCCACCAGTTGCGGCAGGCGGCGGATCACCTCGGCGGTGAACTGCATCAGCACGCCGGCCTGGATCTGGGTGATCAGGAACAGCCGGCGATACATGGTCGGCATCTGCACCGCATGGATCACATTGCGCGCGAACCAGCCGCTGCCCCACATAACGAAGGAATGGCTGGTGGCGGCAAACCACGAGCCATCGGCATCGAAGCGGCCATAGGCGGCGGCGGCGATCTCGGCCCGGGTGGCCCCGGGGTCATAGGCGGGGCCGCTGTCATAGCGATCGACGGTGGCGAGCCGGCCGCGCAGCCAGAGCCGGCGCTCGACCGCCTCGGCCTGATCGGGCATCTGCCCGAGCGTCACCAGGGAGTGGACGACATGGGCGCGATCATCGGTCAGCAGCCGCGGCGCCAGCCTTGCCCGGTCCCAGCCCAGCGCCGCGAAGGCGATGTCGATCAACGCGCCGAACCAGCCGGTCAGCCGCTGATCATCCGGCGTCACGGCATGGCCGCGGATCATATGCCCCAGCATCCCGGACGGGCCATGAAGGCTGATCGCGACATGGCCGTCGGTCGGCTTCTCGGGCAGCCCGGCCTCTGCGAAGCCTGAATGGGTGAAGCGGCCAAGGGCCGCCCAGTCCAGCGCATCGGCGACGGTGCAAACCGGGCCGGCGGGCGGGGTCAGAAGCGCCCGCCAGTCCTGGCGAACCTTATTGTCCGCGGCCTTCCAGGGCTGCATCTGCGCGGCCAGGCTCAGATGTTCCTCGCCCGAGGGGGCGGGGTTCAGCAGGTCGCCCAGAATGACCTCCAGGATCAGCACCGAGCGGAAGGCCAGATGCAGGCGCAAACCCACCACCGGCGCGCAGCGGGCCGAGGCGCGGCTGTTGTGGACATAGCGGAGCGACAGCGGACCTGTCGGCTGCCCGTTGAGCCGGCCGCCCGCGCCGACATCGATCAACAGGCTGATCAGGGCATGACCATGGTTCAGCGCGTCGGCAAGCGCCGTGCAGCCGTCGGCCGACCCGGTCTGACCGGCGGAAACGGCGGGGGCGAAGATGTCGCGCACCTGATCGGCCAGATAGATCCGTTCCTCGTCGGTGGCCTGCAGAAGGTGAACCGGGCGGTTCGGGTCGCGGGTCGCGGCACAGAGCGCCTGGATGTCGTCTGCCGTCAGCTCCTCCTTCAGGCCCAGGATCTGGCTGAAGGACAGCCGCCAGCCCGCCACCGGCCGGTTGCCGTTCAGCAGATTGGCCAGGATCCTGTCGGCAAGGGCATCCAGCGCCGCCGCATCGGTGCCGGTGCGGTCCTCGGCGCCGAAGAACAGGCATTCGCCGCCGCCGCCGTAATAATGGAGCCGTCCGGTCCCCCAGGCGGCCCGCAGATCGGGCCGGAACCAGTCGCGCATCAGCCCGGCATTGCGGCGGGCGCCGTAATGTTCCAGGGCGATGGTCCGGGGCGCCGGCGCCTCGTCCGCGGCATCCCCGGTTTCGGGCCGCCGGGTGACCAGGATCAGCAGATCGGTCTCGGCATCGGGCCGTCCGCCGCCGGTCTGCCACATCCCGAGCAGGATCGCCTCGGCGGCGATGTCGCGATCGGTCTCGGGCATCTCGGCCAGAATCAGCCGCTCCCCGCCCGATACCCGGTCGGCGCCCGGGGTAAATGCCCGCAGCAGGAGCGGTTCCTGCGCGACCCGGTCCACCCGGTCCAGCCAGTCCCTGACCTTCGCCGCTGGTGCGCGACAGATCCGGGACAGGATCGCCCCGGCATTGACGGGGGCCATGCCCCGGCGTTCATGGTGGTCGCGCATCTCCTGGGCGATCACCGCATCCCAGGCGCGGATCCGAAGCATGATCCGGATCAGCACCTCTCCCGCCAGCACCGTGGGGGCGCGCGTCTCACCCCCTCTCTCCTGCGCCGCGCCATCCGTCGGCGGGGCTGCGGCATCCAGACAGGGCAGGTTCCAGGCCTCGGCCGGCAGGTGGCGGCTGGCCGCGCCCCAGTCGACCTGGTCGCAGGGGCTGATGTCGACACCGACGAGCTGCGAGAGCGCTTCGCAGGCGGCGGCCGATGCAGCGGCCTTGCGGCAGACCATCGCCTCCAGCGCGCCGGTCAACCCGGCCATGCCGCCCAGATCATTGGCGATGATCAGCCGGTCCAGCACGGGGATCTGATCCCGGTCATGGCCGCCGAATTGTTCCAGAAGCGACACCGGCCGTTGCGGCGCGGCGGCAAACCCCGCCGCCGCAGCGCCGGTGCCCGGTCCGTCATCCACCACCACATGGCCCGGATGGCAGCGCAGCCTGACCCCGGTTGCCGCAATCACCGCGGCAGCGTCGGCATCGTCGATCCCCGCCAGCACCACCTCGCGCAGGCGCGGCGTGGCGACTGTCTCGGGCGCCGCCAGCCGGGTCATCACCCGGTCCAGCAGATCGGCCGGCATTCCACCCGACTGCCGCCAGGACCCCGCGACCGCGAGCGTTTCAGTCCCGCGCCCGCTCTCTGCCCCCAGGACCTCCGCCACCCGGGCGGTCACCAGATCCCGCACCACCACCACGACCAGCCGCATGGCGCCCCCCAATCCGATCAACCCTGGGACGAGGCTATCATCCGGACGGGTGAGCGGGAAGAGTGAAGGGTCACAGGATCGGAGGGCGCGCTTTTGAAAAGGGAGAGGGCAAGACACAGGAAAGCGTATGACCGGGGCGATTGGTCATGGCCTTAAACTCCTTTACGACGTGAAAACCCGCGGCGCCCCGTTTCCATGACCGGAGCGATTGGTCATGGCTTCAAACTGATTACTGGGCGTGCGCCGCGTGTGGCGGGTTTCCATGACCGGAGCGATTGGTCATGGCTTCAAACTGGACGTGCCCATCATTCTGCTGGGCGAGCCAGTTTCCATGACCGGAGCGATTGGTCATGGCTTCAAACCCGAATACGACCCCCAACTCAAGGAGAACCCCGTTTCCATGACCGGAGCGATTGGTCATGGCTTCAAACTCCCCCTCTTCCAGGCCATTGTCAAGATATCCTGTTTTGGCCCATTTTCCGTCGGGATCGAGGTCATTTCATGCACGGGTATTCGCTCCTTGAAGGCATCCCGGTTTCTATAATAATATCAGATAATTATGAATTCCACTGGGTCTTTCGCCATGTTCGACCGTCTGCTTGCTCCCGATCGGCTCTGGGAAGCCTGGTTCAAGGTGTTGCGCAACCGTGGCGGTCCCGGTGGCGATGGTGAAAGTCTGGATGCCTTCCGTATCGGTGTCGAGACCCGGCTTGCCCGGCTGGCGGCGGATGTGCGGGGCGGAACCTGGCGGCCAGGGCCGTATCGTCTGCTCGATGTTCCGAAGGATGATGGCGGCACCCGCCGGCTGGCCATTCCCTGTGTCGCGGATCGGGTGTTGATGACATCCGCAGCCCTGGTCATGGGGCCGATGCTCGATGCCACCTTCGAACCGTCAAGCCATGGCTACCGCCCGGGCCGCGGGGTTCGCACCGCCATTGCCCGGGTCGAGAGCCTGAGGGATCAGGGTTTCCACTGGGTGCTGGATGCCGACATCACCAGATTTTTCGATCGCGTGCCCCATGACCGTCTGCTCGATCGTCTGAGAGAGGCGACCGGGGACGCCCGTCTGGTCGACCTCGTCGGCCTCTGGCTGGATGGCTATGATCCGACGGGTGAGGCCGGCCGGGGGGGCGGGCTCGGTTTGCCGCAAGGCGCCCCGATCTCGCCGCTGCTGGCCAATCTCTATCTGGACACGGTCGATGAACGCATCGCGGCCGCCGGGCTTCATCTGGTGCGGTTTGCCGATGATTTCGTGATCCTGGCCGCAGACGAGGCGGCGGCGGAAGGCGCGCGCGCCCATGTCGCCGCCCTGCTTGCCGATCACGGCCTGCACCTTCATCCGGACAAGACCAGGGTGGTCAGTTTCGATCAGGGGTTCGCCTTTCTGGGCAAGCTCTTCGTCCGCGCGCTGGTGCTGCCCCGGCCCGATGACGATCCAACGCCGAAGGCGGTGGTTCGTCCGGCGACAGCACCCCCGGCGTCTGACCCGATCGCGATGACGCCGGGAGATCCGGAAGCCTCGCCGATCCTGCGGCCACTCTATGTCGTCGAGCCCGGGCGCCGGCTCAGCGTCCGCAATCAGGCCTTCACGGTGGAAGAGATCGAGACGGGGCGGGAGCTGATCGCGCTGCCGGCGGCACGTGTCGGGCGCATCGACCTCGGTCATCGGGTTGCCGCCGATGCCCGGGCCCTGCGTCATGCGGCGGCATCCCGTATTCCCGTGGCCCTGCTCGATGGCCTGGGCGGTGTCGAGGCCTGGCTTGAACCCGATGGCGGTGCCCGGGGGCAGCGCCATCTGGCCCAGGCGCGCCATATCCTGAACCCCGACAGCCGGCTCACCCTGGCCCGGCTGCTGGTGGATGCCCGGCTTCAGACCACCCAGGCCCTGCTCAAGCGTCTGAACCGACGCAAGCGTCTGGCAACCGTCGATGCGGCTGCCGACCGGCTGAAGCGGATCCGGCGGAAACTGCCGCTGGCCGACGATATCCCGCAGCTGATGGGGCATGAGGGCGAGGCCGCTGCGATCTACTGGCCGGCCCTTGGAGCCCTGATCGACCATGGCTGGGTCTTCCGCCGCAGATTGCGGCGCGGTGCGGCCGATCCGGTGAACCTGATCCTGGACTGGCTGGCGGCATTGCTGGCCCGCGAGATTAAGGCCCTTGCCACCCGCCACGCTCTGGATCCGGGTCTCGGTGTGCTTCACGAGGTGCGCGACGGCCATGATGCGCTGGTCTCGGACCTGATCGAAATCTTCCGTGCGCCGCTGGCCGAAGCCTGCGCGGTCTATCTGTTCAACAACCGGATCCTGGGGCCCGATGACATCATCCGCTATCCGCCGCCGCCGGATGCCCCCGATCGGGCGGGTGTTTCCGGCCAGCCGGATGGCGGCTGGCGGGTGCTGCCGGAAGCGGGGCGGCGGGTGATCCGCACCTGGGAAGGCTGGCTCGACCGGCCGGTCACCGGCCCGGATGGGCGGCGGCGGGCCTGGCGCGGCCTGATCGACGCCCAGCTTGCCGCCTGGTGCCGGCATATCGAGGACGACGCACCCTTCGTCCCCTATCACCTGGACTACTGAATGCCCGCCTGCCAGCAGAAAGCCGCCCTCATGTCCGAGACCCGCTTCGTGATGGTCTATGCCTATGACATCGTCGCCGACCGTGACCGCGACCGGATCGCCGGCATCCTGGAAGATGTGGCCGTGCGCGTGCAGCGCAGCCTGTTTGAAATTCGCCAGACCCGGGAGGAGGCCGACCGGCTCATCGCCCGCCTGACCCCGCACCTTGCCCCCGGCGACAAGCTCAGGGTCTATGCCCTGGGGGCCACCGGTCTTGATCACAGCCGCGTTGTCGGCGGGCCGCCGCTTCCGGAACCCGCGGATTACTGGTTGCTGTAAGCCTCACCCGATGTGACGCCGGAAAGCGCGGGAACCCGGGTTTCGGTCACGCCCCGCCATGTGATGTAACTGCGTTTGCCTGGGGATGATGGCGCAGGGCGCGGAGCGCCCGGAGGCATCATCCCCAGGCGCCCCCGAAATCGGGGTGGTCATCGTCGATCTTCGGTAGGGTTTGGTTGCAACCCCCAACCGAACCAAGGATCAAGACGATGACCGATGAAATGATGAGCCTTCGTGGCCTGCTGGAATAGAGCGCTGATGCCGATCTGCTGCGCGAGATGATCGGTTTTGCCACCGAGCGGCTGGCCATCGGCCCCAGCGAGGCCGAGACCTTCTGGACCGACTTCCTGCGCAAGCTGGCGCGGCGGGGCCTGCGCGGCGTCAAGCTGGTGGTCTCCGACGCCCACGAAGGGTTGAAAGCGGCCATCGCCAAGGTGCTGAACGCCACCTGGCAGCGCTGCCGCGTCGTCTCGGCTTTCATCGCCACCTCCATGGCCTTACGCCCGGATGGTCTGATGGCCGGCCCGGGTTGTCAATCCGTGGTGGCGCCGTTCAGCCGGACACCCCCGGCACCCGGAAGGGCAGCGGCGCCGCCCCCGGTGCGCCGTCCGGTTTCAGCCCGTTGAACACGATGTCGATGAAGCTGTCGGCATAGGAGGTCGCGGCTTCGGGATCGGTCAGCGGCGTGCCGTACAGCCGCTCGATCATGCCAGAGAAGGTGAAGATCAGCGAGGCGCCGAAGATGATGATCAGGGTCACGTCGCGCAGGGGCATCTGGCGGATGGCACCGGCCGCCATGGCTTCGCGGATCGCGCCTTCGAACTTGTCGAAGGCGGTCTTCATGTAGCTTTCCACCAGCCAGTGCATGCGATCGCCCGGCACCGAGCCCTCGTGTACCGTCACCCGGGCGAAATCGGGGTTGTGGGCGTTGGCATAAACCAGGCCCTTGGTCAGCAGTTTCAGCCGGGTCAGCGGGTCCACCCCGCCGGGTTTTTCGGCGAGGTTTTCATAGAAGGCGATGCGTTCGGCCATCAGCCGGTCGATCGCCGCCTCCCAGATCTTCTGCTTCGAGCCGAAATGGTAATGCACGATCGACTGCGTCACCCCGGCCTCGGCCGCGATCGCGCCGGTGGTTACCGGCTCGTAGCCCAGGCGCGCAAACAGTTTCGTGGCGGCATCCAGCAGCGCGTTGCGGGTGGCATCCGGCCCGGCATCGGCCAGCGGCGGGCGGCCCTGGCGGCGGCGGCGCGGGGCGGCGGCGCTCGCTTTGCGGGTGCGCGCAGGCTTTGTTGCCGATTTTGGGTTGTCGTCGTCCTGGATCGCCATCACCCTCTTACCGCGTTTGAACAGGTGTCTGCGACCGGACCATAACCGCCGTCGCCGTGCCGGCCCAGCCCGAAATCACCGGGCCGGACCGGCGCGTCGGTCCCCTTACCGCTTCAGCAGCGGGCAGTCGCTTTCCGCCGCCGGGCGATAGGCCTCGGCGCCGGGGATGGTGGTCTTCTGGGCCAGATAGTCCAGCTCGTATTTCGACTCCGCCGGGCTCTTGACCTCGAAGTAATACATGTCGCGCATCAGCCGGCCGTCGGCACGGATGGTGGCGCCATCGGTCATGAAGTCTTGAACCGGCATCGCCTTCATCTTCGCCAGCACCGCCTGGGTGTCGGTGCTGCCGGCCGCTTCCACCGCTTTCAGATAGTGCAGAACCGAGCTGTAGACGGTTGCCTGCACATCCGTCGGCACCTTGCCGTGGCGGGCCTTGAAGCGTTCGGCGAAGGCGCGGGTGCCGTCGGTCTGGTCCCAGTAGAAATCGGCGACCACCGGCATGCCCCGGGTGGCTTCCAGCCCCAGACCCTGGATGTCGTTGACGGTGAAGAACAAAGGCGCGATCCGCTGGCCGGCCTGGGCGATGCCGAATTCATCCGCCTGCTTGATCATGTTGCGGACATCCGACCCGCCGGCCACCAGCGCGATCACATCGGCGCCGGACCCTTGTGCCTGCAGCAGGAAAGAGCTGAAATCATTGGTGCCGAGCGGAAAGCGCACGGCACCCTTCACCGTGCCGCCCATCTTCTCGATCACGCTGATCGTGTCGCCTTCAAGCCCATGGCCCGAGGCATAATCGACGGTCAGGAAGAACCAGGAACTGCCGGGGTTGCTCTTGAAGATGCCCTCGACATTGCCCTTGGCCAGCGCATAGCCGTCATAGCCCCAGATCAGGCCGTTGGTGGTGCATTTGTCGCCGGTCAGGCTCTTGTTGTTGGCGCCCGAGAACACGGCGATTTTGTCGCGCTTCATGATCACGTCCTGAAGCGCCAGCGAGATGCCGGAATTCGACACGTCGAACAGCGCCTGCACGCCCTCGTCGTCGAACCATTTCAGCGCCGCGGTGACGCCGATATCGGCCTTGTTCTGATGATCGGCCGAAACCAGCCCGACCGGTTGGCCCAACACCTTGCCGCCGGCATCCTCGATCGCGAGTTCGGCCGCGATCACCGATCCCTGGCCGCCGAAATCCGAATAGACCGAGGACATGTCGGTCAGCACGCCGATCTTGACGGCATCCGCCGCCTCGACAGCCGCCATCTGGCACAGCACCGCCAGTGCCGCCGCGAGCCCCGCGGCGGGTTTCGATATCCTGCGCATGTGATCTTTCCTCCCGATCCCGGTCTTTGCGCCCGGGTATGGTCGTTGGGGGGGGAGGGCCGGTGTGCCCGTCTTTGCGGGCATCGCCGGCCGGGAGTCTTTCGGCTCAGCGTGTGGCGATGAAGGGCCGCCGCTTCGCGCCCGCCGCCGGTGCCGGCGGCACCGGGAAGCCGTCGAGGCCGCGCCGCACCCAGTCGCGGGTCGCCGCGGGGTCGATCACGCCGTCGATTTCAAGGAAGGCCGCCATGTTCGACGCCTTGCCCTTGGCATAGAGCGCATCGACCAGCTTGCGGTAGAGCGCCTCACGCTCGGCCGGGTCGGCGATGGCTTCCAGATCGCGGCGATAGCCCAGGCGCACGGCCCCTTCCAGCCCCATGCCGCCGAATTCGCCGGTCGGCCACGACACGGTGAAGGCGGGGGAGAGCATGTTGCCGCCGGCCATCGCCTGGGCGCCCAGGCCATAGCCCTTGCGCAGCACGATGGTGAACATCGGCACGGTCATATTGGCGCCGCCCACGAACATGCGCGACACCCGCCGGACCAGCGCGGTCTTCTCGGCATCGGGGCCGACCATGAAACCCGGCGTGTCGCAGAGCGACAGCACCGGCAGGCCGTGCGCCTCGCAGAGATCCAGGAAGCGCGCCGCCTTCTCGGCGCCCTCGCCATCGATCGCACCGCCCAGATGGCGGGGATTGTTGGCGAACAGCCCCATCGGCCGGCCCTCGATCCGGATCAGCGCGGTGATGATGCCGATGCCGTAATCGGGCCGCAGTTCCAGCACCGAACCCGTGTCCGCGACCAGCTCGACCACCTTGCGCACATCATAGGCGCGCAGCCGGTTCTCGGGGATGGCATTGCGCAGCAGCCGCTGATCGGCGGCCGTCCAGTCGGCCACCGGCCCCTGGAAATAGGACAGGTATTTTTTCGTGACCGCGACCGCCTCGGCCTCGTCTTCGACCAGGATGTCGACCACGCCGTTCGGCACCTGAACATCCATCGGCCCGACCTCTTCGGGCTTGTAGACACCCAGGCCCCCGCCTTCGATCATGGCCGGCCCGCCCATGCCCAGATTGGCGTTGCGGGTGGCGATGATCACGTCGCAGACGCCCGCGATCGCCGCATTGCCGGCGAAGCAGCGGCCCGAAACCACGGCCACCGTCGGGGCCTTGCCGCTCATCTGCGCCAGCAGCTTGAAGGTCGGCACGTCCAGCCCCGCCACGCCGACATGGTCGGTATCGCCCGGCCGGCCGCCGCCGCCCTCGGCGAAGACCACCAGCGGCATCGCCCAGTCATTGGCCAGATGGAACATGCGGTCCATCTTCTTGTGGTTCATGAAGCCCTGGGTGCCGGCCAGCACGGTGTAGTCGTACGAGAGCAGCATGCAGCGCGCCCGCTCCGCCCCGAACAGCCCGGCATTCACCGAGCCCACACCCGCCACCAGCCCGTCGGCCGGGCTCATCTTCTTCAGCGTCTCGTAATCATGGCGGCTGCGCTGGGCGGCGAGCGCCAGCGCGCCGTATTCCATGAAGCTGCCGGGATCGGCCAGATCCTCGATATTCTCGCGCGCGGTGCGCTGGCCGGTCCTGCGCCGCCGCGCCACCGCATCGGGCCGGCGGGCATCGGTCAACTCGTCATGCAGTTCCAGGATCGCGGCCAGATCCGGGCGGATATGGTCCAGATCGACCTCGACCGTCTCCTCTTCCGCGGCGCCCTCGAATTCACCCGGCTCGATGAACAGCACCGGCTGGTCGCCATAGACGGTCTCGTCCACCGCCACGGCCAGCGCGCGCACGATGCCGGCCCGGCCCGCGGTGATGGTATGCTCCATCTTCATCGCCTCGATGATCGCCACCACCGTGCCGGGGCGGACGACATCGCCGGGCGCCACCTCGATCGCGACCACCCGGCCGGTCATCGGGGCGGCCACCGCCTCGGTGCCCTCGGGCGCGACCGGGCCGGTCGCCGCCCTGGTCGCCCCGCCGCCGCCGCTTTCCACCCAGAGCTTCGGATGGCTGTCGGCGGTTTCGGCCAGCCGTGCGGCGTGGGCGCCGATATAGCCGGTATCGAAACGCCCGGCGCGCACCGCCTCGTCGGCGATCAGGCTTTGCAGGAAGCCGATATTGGTCGCCACCCCTTCGATGCGGAATTCGGCCAGCGCCCGGCGGGCCCGGTCCAGCGCCAGATCCAGCCGGTTACCCGGCACATGCACGATCAGCTTGGCCAGCAGCGAGTCGTAATGGGGCGAGGTCGCATAGCCGGCATAACCGAAGGTCTCGACCCGCACACCGCGTCCGCCCGGCACTTCGAAGGCCGAAATCACCCCGCCCGCGGGCACGGCGACGGCATCGGCGCCGATCTTCTCCATATTGATCCGCAGCTGCACCGCAACGCCCTCGGGCTCGGGCAGCCGGCCCTCGCCCAGGCCCAGCTCGGCCAGGCTCAACCCGGCGGCCAGCCCGATCTGGGTCTGGACCAGATCGACGCCGGTCACCTCTTCGGTGACGGTGTGTTCCACCTGCAGCCGCGGATTGGCTTCCATGAACACGAAGCGCTGCCCGTCGGGGTCGCGGCCGTCGATCAGGAATTCGAAGGTGCACAGCGTGTGGATGCCGCCGGCCCTGGCCAGCGCCACCGCGGTCCCGGCGATCCGCGCCTTCAGCGCCGGGTCGAGCCCGGGCAGCGGCGCGATCTCCACCAGCTTCTGATGCCGGCGCTGCAGGCTGCATTCGCGCTCGTGCAGATGGATCACCCGGCCGGTCCGATCGCCCAGCACCTGGATTTCCAGATGCCGCGCCGGCTGGATCAGCTCTTCCACGTAAAGCGCATCCGATCCGAAGGCGCCCAGCGCCTCGGCACCCGCCCGGGTCCAGGCCTCGGCCAGTTCCGATGCCGCGCGCACCACCCGCATGCCGCGGCCGCCGCCGCCGGCCACGGCCTTGATCATGATCGCGCCGCCGTCGCCCAGGCTCTCCAGGAAGCGCCGGGCTTCGTCTTCGGTGGTGGCATGGGCCGTGCCGCGGGCCAGCGGCGCGCCGGCTTCCGCCGCCAGCCGGCGCGCGGCGCCCTTGTCGCCGAACAGGTCGAGCGCTTCGGGCTTCGGGCCGATGAAGGTCAGCCCGGCTTCGGCGCAGGCCCGCGCGAAGCCGGCGTTTTCGGCCAGGAAGCCATAGCCCGGATGGATGGCGTCGGCGCCGGTTTCCAGCGCCGCACGGATCACCGCCTGGCCGTCCAGATAGGCGGCGGCGCCGACGCCCGGCAGTTCCACCGCCTGATCGGCGCGGCGCGTGTGCAGCGACCGGGCATCATCCTTGGGGGCGACGGCCACGGTCGGAATGCCCAGCTCGGCGGCGGCGCGCGCGATGCGGATCGCGATCTCGCCGCGATTGGCGATCAGGATGCGGCGGAAGAGGGGAGACGAGGGAGAATTGGGGGAGGAGGGGGAGGTCATCTGTCAGAACGGCCCGATCTTGTCGCGTTTCACCACGATGCCGGCGGCCTCGCGGTCCCAGGTGTCTGCCGTGACGCCCGCCTTGCGGATCAGGTACTTCTCGACCTTGTTCGTGGGCGTCTTGGGCAGGTCCGCAAGCATACGGACATAACGGGGGATCATGAAGTGCGCCATGCGGGGGCGCAGATGCTCGATCAGTGCCGCCGGATCCAGGCTGGCACCCTCGGCCAGCGACAGCGCCACCAGGATCTCGTCTTCGCTGTCGGCCGCCTGCACGGCGACCACGGCCGCCTCGCGCACGGCGGGATGGGCGCAGATTTCGGCCTCGACCTCAAAAGACGAGACGTTCTCGCCCCGGCGGCGGATCGAATCCTTGAAGCGGTCGACGAAGAACCAGTTGCCCTGATCATCCACCCGGAAGGCATCGCCGGTGTGGAACCAGCCATTGCGCCAGGCGGCGGCGGTCGCTTCCGGATTGCCGGAATAGCCGTGGTTCATCTGCCAGGGCAGATCGGTGCGGATCACCAGTTCGCCCACCTCGCCCGGCGCCACCGCCCGGTCATGGGCATCGACCAGCCGGACCTCGACCCCGTCACGGGGCCGGCCGCAGCTTGCCACCACCTCGGGATTGTCTTCGGCGATCAGCGGGCAGGAGACTTCGCTCATGTTGAACAGGGTATGCAGCGTCACGCCGAAGCGCCTGCGGAAGGCGATGCCCTCTTCGGTCAGCGGGATGGCGATGACATGGGCGAGGGGGCTGCCCCGGGCCGCGCCCTCGTCCCGGTCCTTCAGCAGGAAGGCCGCCATCACCCCCAGCAGGATGACGCAGGTGGTGCCGCTCTGCCGGACCGCCGGCCAGAAGCTCTTCGTGTCGAAGCCCTCGACCAGGGCGATGGAGCCGCCGAGCGCCAGCATGGCATAGACCGGCGCCGTGCCGCCGACATGGAACAGCGGCAGATTGACCATGAACCGGTCGCCGGCGCCCAGGAACGGCACCCGCCGCGGATCGGCGGCGAGCGCCGTGCCCATCGCATGCAGATGGGCATAGCTCGACAGCACGCCCTTGGACGGCCCGGTGGTGCCCGAGGTGTAGATGATCGACTGGGTGTCCCAGGGCTCGACCGGCTCGGCGAGCGGGGCAGGGGAGGCCGTGCTCTCCAGCGCATCCGCCCCCAGCCAGGTGATCCCCCGGGCGGCGGGCAGCCGGGCCGCGGCGGCGGATGCATCGGCGGCATCGGCCACGATCACCCGGTCGACGACGCTGGTGTCGATCCCGGCCAGGCGATCCGCCAGCGCCGCGATGGTGATCACCAGCCGCGCCTCAGACACCCGGATCACATGCTCCAGAATGCTGCCCTTATAGGCGGTGTTGATCGGCACATAGACCGCGCCGGCATAGTTGATCGCGAACCAGGCGGTGAGACACAGGCCGCCATTGGGCAGCCAGACCACCACCCGGTCGCGGGGCTTCACCCCCAGCGCCTGAAGGGCTGCGGCCATGACGCGCACCCGCGCGCGCATCTCCGCGTAGCTCCAGACCTGGCTGTCGCCCCCGCCCCGGCGATCGGGAAAGGCGACGAAGGCGGCATCGGGCGTGTCCGCGGCGCGACGATCCAAGAGATCGGGCAGCACGCAGTCTGCGCGGCCCTGAAGGCGCGTGTGGTCCGGCATGTTTCCTCCCGTGCGGCAGCTCTTGAACGGTGCCGTCGGGGGGAGATGGTGCATAAATCAATAGATCTATTCAATAAGAGAATCGGGAATTGCCGGCGTCGGGGGTGCGCCTTGCGAAAATTGCTCGGGAGCCGGCAGGGGTGGCATGTACACTGGCCGCGGCCGGATGCCGGCCGCCGAGAAGACCCCCAGGCAGACAAGAACGAGGCCCGGCCCTGATGTCGCAGCGCGGATCCTCCCTCCTGCGGAGACCCCTGTTCCGTTTCCTGATCCGAGTCGATCTTCAACGCATGATCGTGGCGCTCGCCGTGGCATCGGCCGCGGTGGTGCTGGTGAACGGTTTCTATTCCAGCTATCTGGTCCAGCGGCAGGTGCTGATCGATGCCACGCTGGAGGCCAACCGCGCCTATGCCGCGAAACTGGCCGACACGACCCAGAACTTCATCGAAGAGGCCCAGGAGCAGCTGGCCTATGCGGCGGGCATCATCGCCCGCCATGCCGACGACGAGGCCCGGCTTCTTCAGGAAGCCGAACGGTTGCGTCTTCAGAGCCATAGTTTCAACTCCGTCGCCATCGTCGATACCGCGGCCATCGTCCGGGCGACCTCGCCGGAAGCGCTTCAGATCAAGGGCCGTCAGCTTCAGTCGGCCGCGGCGCGCGAGGCGCTGGAACAGCGCCGGCCGCTGGTCAGCCAGCCCTATACCGCGATCACCGGCAATATGCTGGTGGTCATATCCCATCCGGTTTTTGCACCGGATGATCGCTATCTGGGCTATGTCGGCGGCACGATCTATCTGCGTGAACGGAATGTGCTCAACCGGCTTCTGGGCGAACATCATTACCAGGACGGGTCGTATCTCTATGTCGTCGATCAGGACCGGACGCTGCTCTACCATCCCGAGGAGGACCGGATCGGCGAGCGGGTGGCGGGCAACCCCGTGATCGAGGCGGCCATCGCCGGCGATGCCGGGCGGATGGAGGTCGTGAACAGCCGGAACGTTCCGATGCTGGCCGGTTATGCGCCGGTGCCGGCGGCCGGCTGGGGCATCGTCGCCCAGCGGCCGGTCGATGTGACGCTGACCCCGCTCGACGAGCTGATGTGGCGGGTGGCGGTCAAAACCGCCCCGGTCGCCGTCATCACCCTGATCGCGATCTGGTGGTTTGCCCGGGCGATTTCGCGGCCGCTGGGCCAGCTGGCCGACGGCGCCCGCCAGATGGATGCCCCCGGCACCGCCGACCGCATCCAGCGCGTGCGGTCGTGGTATGTGGAGGCGCGGCAGATCAAGCGGGCGATGCTGATCGGCATCGGCCTGCTCCAGGCCCGGATCGGCCGGCTGGACCGCGACGCCCGCACCGACCCCCTGACCGGGCTGGTCAATCGCCGCGGTCTGGGCGAGGTGCTGGAGCTGTGGCGCGCCGAGGCCCGGCCTTTCGCGGCCATCGCGATCGATATCGACCATTTCAAACGCATCAACGACAGCTGGGGGCACGAGATCGGCGATACCGTGCTGCGACGGCTGGGCCAGATCCTGCGCCAGACGGCGCGCGAGACCGATCTCGTCTGCCGGACCGGCGGCGAGGAATTCCTGCTGCTGCTGCCCGACCGGTCGCCGGCGGCTGCACTGGCGGTGGCCGAACGCCTGCGCAAGGCGGTGGCGACCGAACGGATCGAGCCGATCGGCCATGTCACCATCTCGGCCGGCATTGCGGCCCTGCCCGACGACGGCGCCGATGCCGGCACCGTTCTCCGGCTCGCCGACGACATGCTCTACGAGGCCAAGCGCACCGGGCGCGACCGCGTGGTGGTGGCAGGATCCTGACCCGCGGGACGGGAAGAAACCCACGGGTCGATGAAAACGGTTGCGGAGCCGGGCGGTTCACTTCAATCATACGGCCGCAAGGCAGGCATACGGCCACAAGACAGGGCGCAGGGCCGAAGATCACGAGCAGGCAACGCGCCGCAACCGACAGGGAGGCTGGGAATGGGTCCGCTTCAGGGGATCAGGGTCATCGAGATCGCGGGCCTCGGCCCGGGGCCGTTCTGCGCCATGCTGCTGGCCGATCTGGGCGCCGATGTGCTGCGGATCGAGCGGGCGACCGGCAGCGGTTTGTTCGACCCGAAATTCGATCTCTCCAACCGCGGCAAGCGCTCGGTGGTGCTGGACCTGAAGAAGCCCGAAGGCGTCGCCGCGGTGCTGAAGCTGGTGGAAAGCGCCGATATCCTGACCGAAGGCTTCCGCCCCGGCGTGATGGAGCGGCTTGGCCTCGGCCCCGATATCTGCCTGGCGCGCAACCCGAAGCTCGTCTATGGCCGCATGACCGGTTTCGGCCAGACCGGGCCGCTGGCGAAGGTGGCCGGCCACGACATCAACTACATCGCCATGTCGGGGGCGCTGCATGCGATCGGCGGGCCGGACAAGCCGGTGCCGCCGCTCAATCTGGTCGGCGATTTCGGCGGCGGTGCGCTCTATCTGGCCTTCGGGCTGATGGCGGCGCTGATCGAAGCCGGGCGCAGCGGCCAGGGCCAGGTGGTCGACGCCACCATGATCGACGGCGCCGCCAGCCTGATGACCATGATGTACGGCATGGCCGCCGCCGGCAGTTGGGATGATCGCCGCTACACCAATCTGGTCGATGGCGGCGCCCATTTCTACGACACCTATGAAACCGCCGACGGCAGGCATGTCTCGATCGGCTCGATCGAGCCGCAGTTTTATGCCGAGCTGATCCGCCTGGCCGGGCTCGACCCGGCCGAATTCGCCGCCCAGAACGACAAGGCGGAATGGCCGCGGATGAAGGCCCGGCTGGTCGAGGTGTTCAGGACGAAGACCCGTGATGAATGGTGTGCGCTGATGGAAGGCAGCGATGTCTGCTTCGCGCCGGTGCTGTCGATGTTCGAGGCGCCGGAGCACCCGCATAACCGCGAACGCGGCACCTTCATCGAGGTGGACGGCGTGGTTCAGCCGGGGCCGGCGCCGCGCTTCAGCCGCACGGCCCCCGGCCGGCCGACCCCGCCGCCGGCCCCCGGCGCCCATACCGATCAGGGCCTGGCCGATTGGGGGTTTTCAGCCGACGAGATCGCGGCGCTGAAGGCATCCGGCGCGGCCGCCTGAAGGATGAGCTGGTGGCGGGGGGGCATGTGGCGGTTCAGCCCGCCACCACGCCCACCTCTGTCGCCCCGGTCACGGTGATCGCGACATTGCCGATCGCCGCCACCGCCGGCCCGGTGGGGCGGAGGGCGGCCAGTTCGTCGCGGGGCGCGTCGAAAAAGCGCAGCTCCGCCGTGCCCGATGCCATCGGCCCGGCGACGCGGCCGGTGATGCCCGGCAACACCAGGCGGAGCGCGCCGGCCGTCGGTTCGCCGATGATCGACGGCGCCCCCACCAGCCCATAGGTCGGGCCGGCCAGAAAGCCCAGCGCCTGGCCTTCGCCGCCATCCAGCGTCACCGCGGCTTCGGCCAGCCGCCGGTCCTTGACCGCCAGGCTCGCCCCCAGCCGCGTGCCGGCGCGCAGCGGGGCGGCGGCCGGATGGTCCAGCCCGTAAGAGCGCGTCATCCACACCTGGCCCAGTTTCTTGGGCCAGCCCTGAAGCCAGCCGCGGATCAGCGAGATGTCCTGATCCACCCAGATCATCGGGCAGAAATTGACCAGGGCGCCGTCGCGCTCCGCCTCGACCAGCAGGATGAATTCCCGGTACTGGGCATTGACCGGGTCGAGCAGTTCCCAGCCGTCGGTGGTCGCCTGCCATTCGCAGACATGGGCGATGATCCGCCCGGTCGCGCGGCCGAAACCGTCGGGCAGGAAGCGCGCCGTCATGGCCGGGTCGGCAGGGCAGGCCATGGAGAGCACCGTACCGGCATAATGCCAGGGCGGGGCCGGCACCAGCGAGGAACGGCCGTCGGGAGTATACGGGGGCGTGAAGCCACGGAGCATGGCGGGCAACTTTCAGGCAATGATCCCCGGCAACAATCACCGGATGCGCACAGTGTAACGCGTTTTGCCGGAAAGCTGTGTGCCAGGCTTGCCCCTGAAGTCATCGATCCCGCAAGATCCTGCCGCCATCTCCTTATCCTGTGGACGGATCATGCCCGAGATCAGCTTCGATGCCGCCGACATCCGGATCATGCGCACCCTTCAGGGCGATGGCCGGATGAGCAATCAGGATCTGGCCCAGGCGGTGGGCCTGTCCCCCTCGCCCTGCTGGCGACGTGTGCGGCGGCTGGAGGAGCTGGGCGTGATCCGCGGCTATGGCGTGCAGCTCGATCGCCGGAGGCTGGGCCTCGGCGTGCAGGCCTTCGTCCGCGCCCGCATCGGCGTGCATTCCGAAGCCGAGGCCCGGCTGTTCGAGGCCGAAGTGATGCGCCTGGACGAGGTGACGGCCTGCTGGGCGATCACGGGCGAAGCCGATTTCCTGCTCCAGGTCGTCGCCGCCGATCTGGATGCCTTCGGCAGCTTCGCCATGACCGTGGTCCGCCGCCTGCCCGGCATCCGCGAAATGCATTCCAGCCTGGTCCTGCGCGAAATCAAGACGCCCGGCACCCTGCCGCTGCCGCGGGCGGGGTGACCGGCCCCGGACCGTTGGCGCCGGTTCCGTGCCGGGGACACGTATCATCTTTACGCGAAAGTAAACAACGTTGGAACGACTTTGCCAGGCGACGCCTGAAGCCATGGCCCCAAGAGTTCGTTCAGAAAATATGTTTGAAAATCCCCACGTTTTCCTGCAGAGTGCTTCGAAGACAAGATCGGCCGGGTGCCGGAACCGCCCTGTGCAAATTGAGCCGCCTTGTGCCACTGAACCCGTTATGTGCTGGTGTGGATATGAACGAGCCTGAAACGACTGCCTCTCCCGCCCCGGCGCGGAATGTGAACCTGCTGCCCTGGGCTGCGCCGGTGCTGGGCGTCTACAACGCCGCGCCTCTGACCCAGGGGGGCGGCGATCAGTCGTCAGACGGCTTTATCAACACCCATTCCTGACCTGCCACCAGGATGTTGCAGGGCGGCGCCGGGTTTCTGGCCGGCACCGGCGGGGCGGTGCGCGATCTGGCCCGCCGCTGCCCGTCGGAATTCCGCGTCGATCGGGTGCATCAGAGCGACGGCGGTATCGTCGTCGGGCTGGGCCGCGATAACCCGGCGGGCCGGCTGCGGCGCCCCGCACCCCGGCCGATCGCGCCGGGCCTGTCCGGCGCCGTGACGCTGGTCAACGGAGAGATCTACAATCTCGCCGATCTGGCCCGAGAGCTGGCGCTGGACCGGACGATGCCGCTGACGCCGGTGCGGCTGGTCGACGCCCTTCTGGACCGGTGGGGCGTCGACGGGCTTGCCCGGCTGGATGGCGACTACACCCTGGTGCGCTGGTCGCCCGCCAATCACGCGCTGCTGCTCGCCGCCTGCCCGATGGGGCGGGACAGCCTGTGCCATGCCGCCATGCCCGACGGCATCGTTGCGGCCAGCCGGCCCAGCTGGCTGCTGGCCGTGCCGGAGGTCGATCCGGAACCGGATCCCGATGTGCTTGTCTACCCGCTGGTCAAAATGGAAAGCCGGATCGGCGACCGGACCCCCTGGCGTCATATCCGGCGCCTGCAACCGGGCTGGTATCTGGAATGGCAGGACGGATCCATGCGGACGGCGCCCTTCTGGTCGCCGGTGCCGCGGCGCAGATTGCGCCTGCGCCGGGATGCGGAATATGTGGAGGCCGCGCGCGAACATCTGGACCGCGCGGTCGCCGCGCGCTGCCCCGGTGGCACGCCTGTTCTGTGCCTGCTGTCGGCGGGGCTGGATTCGCCCGGCATCGCCGCGACCGCGTCCCGCCGCCATGACGCGCCCGTCCATACCCTCACCATCCGCGCCGATCCCGATGTTCCCCAGCTGCCCCCGGATGCCGGTCATTTCGCCGACGAGTGGGAGCGTTTGCAGCCTTTCCTGGCCCGCTATCCCGGGTTGAGGCCACATCTGGTCGATGCCTGGCAACCCGACCTGTCGATGGAATATGCCGGCGGGCCGCTGCAGAGCCGCGACTGGCCGGTGAAGAGGCCTGATCAACTGTCCTGGATGCTGATGCCCATGGCGCGCATTGTGCGCGAACAGGGCATCGGCGTGGTCCTGAGCGGCGATGCGGGCAATGTCACGCTCAGCTATACCGGCGGCCGGGTGGCCGCCGATCAGTTGCTGCGCGGACGGGCGCTGGCGGCCTGGCGCAACCTCGTTCCCTATCGCCCGGAATTGCGGGGCCGGCCACGGCTGTTCTGGGGCCCCCGGGCGCTTTGGGGCCAGGCGGTGGCGCCCCTGGCCGGCCCCGGCCTTCGCCGCCTGACGCGGCGGTTGCGCGGCGGCCAGGACTATTGGTGGCAGGAATGGAGCAGCATCCGGCCCGAGGTCGCGGAACGGTTGCAGCTGACGGAACACGACCAGCCATCCATGCGCACGGGCTCGCCCGATCTCGACAACCATATCCGGCTGCTGGAACATTTCCGCCAGAAAAACGCCCAATACGCCCATCTCTTTCAAGGGACGGCCTGGTCCTGGCGCGATCCGTATTGCGATCTGGGCCTGGTTGAGTTCTGCCTGTCGCTGCCGCGCGACCAGTTCCGCCGCAACGGGGTGCCGCGCCTGCTGGCCCGCCGGACCCTGGCCGATCGCGTGCCGCAACCCATTCTGGATGAACGTCGGATCGGCCTGCAGCATGCCGACTGGTTCGGCTGGATGGGGCGGCGGCGCGACTGGATGGCGGCAGAGATCGACCGGATCGAACAATCGCCCCTGGCCTGCTCCCTTCTGGATACGCAGCACATGCGGGCCATTCTGGACGCCTGGCCGGCCACCCCTGAAGAGGCCGGGCGCTTCCCCACCTCTCACCGTCTGCGCAAGGGGCTGGGCGAGGCGCTGCGGGTGGGGCAGTTCATCCTGATGCAGGAAGGCCGCAATGGCTGAAGGTCTCGCTGAAACCGGCCCGATCTGGATGCCCGTCCGCGCCGTGCCTTCGGCCGGCGGCGGCAGCTTCCTGCTGCGGCCGATTGCGGCCGATGCCCCGGTCGAGGAGGTGCTGTTCGGCCTGCATGGCAGTCCGGCCGCCGATCATCCGGCCGCGGCGGGGCTGCGCTCTGCGCTGATCCGCGACCATGCGCCGACGGCGCCGGTGTTGCCGCCGCTGCTTGCGATCTGGCATCTGACGCGCTGCGGCTCGACGCTCACCGCCCGCATGCTGTCCTGCATCGATGCCCTGCAGGTGATGGACGAGCCGGGGGCCGTGGTCGATATCTGCGGCGCCTTCTGGGGGCTGGTGCCCATCGCCGACCGGCTGGCGGCGCTGGATGCGGCGCTGCGGGCGCTGGGCCAGCGGGTCAGGCCCGGGGCACGGCACCTGGTTGTGAAGCAGTCGCTGCGCAGCTGGCGGGATCAGGATCTGTTCGCGCAGCTCCACCCCGATATGCATCGGGTGCTGATCATCCGCGATCCGCTGGAAATCCTGGTGTCGAACCTGACAGGGCCGCCGGGCTGGTTGAAGTTGCGCGATGCGGTTTGGTCGCCGCTGCTCTCGGGGGTGGCGCTCGCCCGGCAGCGGGAGTTGAGCGATGCCGAATTCATCGCCCGCTGCCTGGGCCGCGCCTTCGCCGCCATGGCGGCGATGGTGGAGGCGGACCCGGCGGGCTGGCTGATCCTGGATTATGCGGAACTGCCGGATGCGGTGATCACCCGCCTGCTGCCGCGCCTGGGCATCACGCCCACACCGGCCGAGGCGGCGGCGATGGCCGATGCGACCCGGCTTCAGGCCTGGGGCCGCCGGGGCCGCCGGCCCTTCAGCGACGATCGGGCGCAGAAGCAGGCGGCCGCCACCCCGGAGATGCACGACCTCTGCGACCGTTTCCTGCGCGCGCCCTGGCAGCGGCTGGCGGCCGTCGCCCATGGCGGTTCCGGAATGTGCAACCTCGATCAGGCAGCAAGGCAGTCCCCGTCATGATCTTCCCCCCTGAGACCGTCTTTATCCGTTCTCCCGAGCCGCTCACCACCGAGATCGATGGCGAGGTGGTGATGATGGATCTGTCGAGCAGCGCCTATTTCAACCTGGACAGCATCGGCACCGCCATCTGGGGGCAGCTGGAGACCCCGACGCGGTTCCAGGATCTGTGCGGTGCGCTGCATGCCCGCTATGACGCGCCGCTCGACATCATCCGGCGCGATGTCGCGGCGCTGCTCTCTGACATGCTGACCCACGGGCTGGTGCGGAAGGAGGTGCCGTGAGAGAGGCTTCCGCTCTTCAGGCCGCCGATCCGGATCTGGCCTCCATGGCGCGCCAGGCGGCTTTTCTGCTTCTGCAGGGCCGGGCCGATGCGGCCGCGGCGCTCTGCGGCCGCATCCAGGCGATCGACCCCAATCTCGAAACCTTCGGGGCCTTCACCGATCTGCTGACCTGGGCCCGCCCGCGCGAGCGGCTCTATCCCCTGGTCCGGGCGCTGGTCGATGCGGGCTTTGCCAATCCGCGCAGCTTCGACCTGCTGGCCGCCACGGCGATCTGGGCCGGCAATATCCCAGCCGCCCGAGAGCTGACCAGCCCCGAGCGGTTCCTGTCGATCACCCGCCTGCACGGCCCCGACGATCCCGATCTGGCGCCGCTGGTGGCCGAGCTGGCGAGCGGGCTGGAGCATTACGATCGGCCCGGCGACCGCTCCATCCGCATGGGATCGCGCCGCAACCATCTGGAACGGTCGGACAGCCCGGTGCTGCGCCGCCTGCTCGACCGGCTATGGCGGGTGGCCTGCGCTTACGTCGACCGTCTGCCGGCGGATCCGGACAATCCTTTCCTGCGCGCCCGGCCGGCCGGGCTTGTTCTCAAGGCCTGGAGTGTGGTGTCGGGGGCGAAGACCCATCATCTGCCCCATCTGCATGCAACCAGCTGGGTGAACGGCGTCTATTACGCCGAGGTGCCGCCGGTGGTGGCGGATGCGCCGGTTGTGGCGGACGTGGCAGGCCGGCCCGGCTGGCTGCGCGTCGGCCCGGCGGCCGGCCGCGGCTTTGCGGCCGCCGGTGACGGGGACGGGCCGGAGGGTGGGGCCGACCGGGTCGGCTGGGCTGAGCGCTGGATCCGCCCCGAGCCCGGCCTCGTGGTGCTGATGCCCAGCCATTTCACCCATGAAACCGTGCCGCTCGGCTGCGATCAGCGGCGGATCTGCGTCGCGTTCGAACTTCATCCGGCTGCGGCCGATCAGGCCGGCCACCGGCCCTGAGACCGCCGCGGTGGCCCGGCGCCGGATCCCGATCCCCCCTCATCCCCGCTGCCGCGCCGCGAAATACTGCGCCGGCGTGCTGCCCATGGCCTTTTTGAACATGGCGATGAAGGCATTGACCGACTCATAGCCAAGTTCTGCGGCCACGTTCTGCACCGCCATGCCCCCGGCCAGCCCGCGCAGGGCGACGATCAGGTGCAGCTGCTGCCGCCAGCGGCCGAAGGTCAGGCCGGTTTCCCGGATCATCAGCCGGGCGAGCGAGCGTTCGCTCATGGCCACGCGCTTTGCCCAGTCGCGGAGCGTGCTGCGGTCGGTGGGATCGACGGTCAGGGCGTCTGCGATCGCGCGGATCTTGGGGTGGCCCGAGATCGGCAGGTTGAAACGCTCCCGCGGCATCACGGCCAGCTCGTCGAGCGTGACGCGCGCCAGCCGGGCGGCATGGCTGTCGGCCGGATAATCGGCCGGTTCCCGCGCCAGCCGGTCGACCATTTCCCGCACCAGCGGCGAGAGCGACAGGGTGCAGCAGCTGTCGGGCAGCAGGGCGGCCCCCGGTTCCACGAACAGATAGCTGAGGCGGGCATTCGCGGTCGCCCGGGCGCTGTGGGGCATCCCGCCCGGAATCCACACCCCGCAATCGGGCGGGACGATCCAGATGTCATGATCCGCCGTGCAGGTCACGGCCCCGCGCCGGGCAAGGATCAGCTGCCCCTTGCGATGAAGATGGACGGGAACCTCTTCCGCATGGTCTGCGAAATCGAGCTGGCTTGCGACGGCCGGCCGATCGGTGAGATCGGGGTCGAAGGCGGATACGGCGGATCGGGCAGGGGGCACGGGATTGGCAGTTTTCAGTGATTTTATGACCGGATATCGAATTTAACCGATATGGCGATGCGGTGATACTCCGCCGCATGAGCACCGATCATCGCCCCCAGCCCGTCTTCGCCGCAGCCGGCCGTCGCCTCCGGCGCTTCTGCCATGCGCCCGGGACGAGGGCGGATGCAGAGGCGCTGCTGTTTTCGGCGAAAAGCTTCGCCGCGGCGATGCTGGCCTGGTACATCGCGGCGTCCATCGGGCTTCCGCGGCCTTATTGGGCGGTTCTGACCGTCTATATCGTTTCGCAGACCTCTGCGGGCGCATCGGCAGGGCGGGGCGTCTATCGCTTCGTCGGAACGCTGGTCGGTGCGGCGGCGACCGTGGTGATCATTCCGGCCTTCGTGAACGATCCGATCCTGTGCAGCATCGTGCTCGCCGGCTGGATCGGCCTGTGCCTCGCCCTCTCGGCGCTCGATCGCACGCCCCGCGCCTATGCCTTCGTTCTGGCCGGCTATACCGCCAGCCTGATCGGCTTTCCGGGCGTGCTCGATCCGGGCCAGATCTTCACCACCGCCCTGGTGCGGGTTCAGGAGATTTCCATCGGGATCCTCTGCGCCGTTCTGGTCCATCGCCTTGTTCTGCCGAAGCATGTGACCGATCAATTCATCGGCCGGCTTGCGGTCACCCTTCAGGATGCCCGGCGCCTGGCGGGCGATGCCCTGGGCGGTGCCGGGGACCGGCGGATGCAGGACGATCGCCGGCAGCTCGCGGCCGATCTTCTCGGCCTGCAGGGCCTGGGGACGCAGCTGCCCTATGATCCGGCCCCCCGGCCGCCGCATGCCGCGCTGCGCCGGATGATCCACGACCGGCTTGCCCGCCTGCTGCCGCTGACGATGGAGGTGGAGGATCGGATCGAGGCCCTCGGCCTCGTTGAGAAGATCGAGGCCCTCGGCCTCGTTGAGAAGATCGAGGCCCTCGGCCTCGTTGAGAAGATCGAGGCCCTCGGGAATGATCGTCCGGAAGACGGGATCACGCGGCTGGTGGCCGATCTCCGCAGCTGGATCGCCACCGGTGATGTGGCGGCACGGGAAGAGGCGGCCGCCGGGCTGATCGATCGGGCGCGGTCGCTCGGGGCAAGGCTGGCCGCCGGGGCTGTAACGCCGCATGACCGGCTTGCCGCCAATCTCGCCGGTCATCTGGCGGACATGATCGGCCTGCTCCACGATTGCGACCGGCTCTGGCGGGAGGTTTCGGGGGGCGCAGGGCCGCGCGCCGGCGCGGCGTCGCCACGGCCCGCCAGGGGCTATGTCTATCACCGCGACCCATGGATGGCCGTGCGGGCGGGGGCCGGCGCCGCCATCGGCGTCACGATCGGCTGCCTGTTCTGGATCTGGTCGGGCTGGCCGGATGGCGGGATGGCGGTCTCGATCCTGGGCGTCTGCTGCGCCCTGTTCGGCAATCTCGATGCGCCGGCGCCGCCGCTGCGGACATATATGCGCGGCTCGGTCTACGGGGTCGTGATCAGCCTGGTCTATGGCTTCGTCATCCTGCCCCGGGTGCCCGATTTCACCCTTCTGGTCGTGGTCCTCGCCCCGGTCTTCCTGTTCGCGGGCTCCCTTCAGGCGCGCCCGCCGACCACCTTCCTGGCGCTGGGGATCACGCTCACGGTCCCGATTCTGGGCGGGCTGGATACCGGCTATGGCGGCGACTTCGCCGCGGCTCTCAACAATGTGGTCGCGCTTTTTGCGGCAACCGGCTTTGCAGTGGTGAGCATGACGATCTTTCAGACCGTACCGGTCCATGCGGCGATCGACCGGCTGCTCAGGCTCAGCCGCCGGGACGTGACGCGGCGTATCCTGGGGGCCGCCCCCGACGAGGCGTACTGGACCAACCTCATGATCGACCGGACGGCGCTTCTGCTGCCAAGGCTCAGGCTGTCGGGCGCACCGCGCCCCGATATTCTCGACGACACGCTGCATCATCTGCGCATCGGTCATGCCGCCGGGCTGCTGCGCCACGAAATCTGCCGGGTGGAGGGGCATATCGGCCGCGATGTCCGCGGGCTGCTCTCCGCGATCGCCCTGGATGTCGGGGCCCGGCGGCCGGATCCCGCCCGGGTGGAGGGCCTGGAGGCGCGCATCGGGGCGTTGACCGGGCTGATCGCCGGCAGTTCGCTTCACAACCGCGCCCGTCTGCTCGACCTCGTCATCGATCTCGGCTTCGCGCTCGGGCTCAAGGGCGCGACCGGCGGGGAGCCCGGCGCATGATCGTCGATGCCGATCTGGGGGGCGTGTTCGTCCCCGGCCTGCTGGTGCTGGCGCTGCTCGCGCTGGCCGCCACCCTGCTGGTGATCCGGATCCTGGTCTCGACGGGGCTCAGCCGCCGTTTCGCCGGCCGGCCGTTCGTCGAGCTGGCGGTCTTCGCCATCATCTACGGTCTGCTCGTGCAGTACCTGCCATCGACCGGATTGCTTCAATGACCCAGATCTTTTCCCGTCTCGGCCGCTATGCGCTCACCCTCTGCCTGGTGGTGCCGGCCGGCCTTGTCGCCCTGCATGTCTGGGACCGATACCAGCAGGTGCCCTGGACCCGCGACGGCCGGGTCAGCGCCGATGTCGTCCGGCTCGCCCCGGAGGTATCCGGCACCATCGCCACCGTATCGGTCGGCGACAATGCCTATGTTCATCGGGGCGACGTGCTCTATGTCGTCGATCCCGAACGCTATCGGCTGGCGGTGATGTCGGCCGAAGCCGATGTCGAGGCCCGGCGTCAGGACATGCTCGTCCGCCGGGCGGCAGCCGCGCGCCGCCGGCAGCTCCGCGAGGCGATCTCGCGTGAAGATCTCCAGCAGGTGGAGGCGGCGGCCGCGGTGGCCGATGCCGACTGGCGGGCCGCCCGGGCGCGGCTCGACATTGCGCGGCTCGATCTGGCGCGCACGACCGTGCGTTCTCCGGTCGACGGCTATGTCAGCAACCTCCGGCTCCGGCCCGGCGATTACGCCATTGCGGGGGAAAGCCGCATCTCGATCGTCGATGCGGCCAGTTTCCGGGTCACCGGCTATTTCGAAGAGACGAAGCTCCGGCACATCCACCCGGGGCGGCCGGCGCAGATCCGCCTGATGGGGGTGGGCCAGCCGTTGTCGGGCCATGTCGACAGCATCGGCCGCGGCATCGAGAACGACAACGATGCCCCAGGCCAGCTGGGGCTGCCCGATGTGGCGGCAACCTTTGCCTGGGTGCGCCTGGCCCGGCGCATCCCCGTCCGCATCCGGATCGACGCAGTGCCGCCCGGGGTCGAACTGGTCGCCGGCATGACGGCCGCGGTCGAGATCATCCCCGCCGGGGAGGCGCCCGGCCGGCCGAGTCTTTTTTAAACTGTCTTATTTACGTTCAGAACGCAGTTTGTTACGGTCCACCTCATCAGACACATGCACCCCGCTCTGACAGAGGGCAGATTGATGAGCTTCGTCGAAACCTATGCGACGGATGATGCCGTTGCGCTGGCCGCGCGTATCCGTGCGAAGGAAGTGAGCCCGCGCGAGGCCGTTGCGGCCGCCTTTGCCGCGATCGACCGGGTCGATCCTGCCCTGAACGCCGTGATCATGCGCATGGAGGCGCAGGCCGAAGAGCAGCTGGCGGCGCTCGACCGGCTCGATCCCGCAGCCACGCCGCTCTATGGCGTGCCGGTGCTGCTCAAGGATGACTGCCAGTCCTATGCCGGGGTGCCGAGCGCCAATGCCAGCCGCCTTGCCGCCGGCTTCACCCGCGATTACGACACCGAGATCATGGCGCGCTACCGCAAGGCCGGCGTGATCGTGGTCGGCAAGACCAATCTGCCGGAATACGGCTCGAACGCCACAACCGAACCGGTCGCGAATGGTCCGACGCACAACCCTTGGAAGCATGGCTTCAGTGTCGGCGGCTCCAGCGGCGGGTCGGCGGCGGCGGTGGCGGCGGGCATGGTGCCGATCGCCTATGCCAATGACGGTGCCGGCTCGATCCGCTGCCCGGCTTCGTCGACCGGCACGTTCGGGCTGAAGCCCTCGCGCGCCCGCACCCCGGCCGGCCCGGTGTCGTGGGATCTGTGGGGCGGCCTGGTGTCGGAGCATGTCGTCACCCGCAGCGTCCGCGACAGCGCGCTGATGCTGGATCTGACCGACGGTCCCGATGTCGGCGCGCCCTATTTCGCACCGCCCAAGGCCCGGCCGTGGATCGAGGAACTGGCCGCCGCCCCCGGCCGGCTGAAGATCGCCCTCAGCCTGACCCCGCCGGTGCGGGTGGAGGTGACCGAGGATGCCCGCGCCGCCACGCTGCGCATGGCGAAGCTGCTGGAAGAGATGGGCCACGAGGTGGTCGAGGCCGTGCCGGTCTATGACGGCGAGGCGGTGGCCGAGGCGCTGAAACTGATGCTCTGCGCCTATGATGCGGCGCAGATCGACGACCTTTCGAAGGTCATGGGCCGGCCGGTCGATCGCAGCACGGTCGAGGGCGGGCTTCTGGCCGCGGCGGCCCGCGGTCGGGCCACGCCGGCGCCGGCGCTGCTGGATGCGCGCGGCCGGATGGGGGCGGAGGCGCGGCGCTTCTGCCGCTTCTTCGGCGATTACGACCTGCTGATGACCCCGACCCTGCCGCAGGCGCCGATGGCCCATGGCTATCTGGACAGCGACGGGCTGGACCTCGACCTCTATCTGGACCGGGTGATGGGCCATCTGGGCTTCACCCATATCGCCAATGTCACCGGCCAGCCGGCGATGTCGGTGCCGGGTGGTTTCAGCGAAGGCGGTCTGCCGGTGGGCGTGCAGTTCATCGCCCGGCCGGGCGACGAGGCGACGCTGTTCCGCCTGGCGGCCCGGATCGAGGAGGCGGCGCCCTGGGCGCAGCACCTGCCGCCGGTTCACGCGTCGCGCGGCTGAGGGCGCCCGTCGCCATGTATGCACCTGCACGCTATCGGATCGAGGAGGCCGCGCGGCGCGCGGCCTTCGTCGATGCCCACGGCTTCGCCATGCTGGTGGATGTGCCGCCCCAGGGCGGGGCGCCGCTTGCAAGCCATCTGCCGCTGATCCGGCTGGATGACGGCCTGGCGCCGGGCGACCGGCTGCTCGGCCACATCGCCTGCGTCAACCCGCAGGCGCTGCGGCTTCGCGACGGCGTGCCGGTGCTGGCGGTCTTCACCGGCCCCGACGGCTATGTGTCGCCGGCCTGGTATGTGACGGGGGCGGATGCGCCGACCTGGAACTATTCGGCGCTGCACGTCACCGGCCATATCCGCCTGCTGACGGGTGCGGAGGCCAACCGCGCGGCGCTGGCCCGCACGGTTGCGCATTTCGAGGCGCAGCAGCCGCAGCCCTGGCCGCTGGAGGTGCTGGACGAGGCCGATATCCAGGCCATGCTGCCGCGCATCCAGGCCTTCGAGATCGTCATCCAGACGGTGGAGGCTTTGGCCAAGTTCAGCCAGGAACGCCCCGAAGCCGACCGCACCGCGGTGATCCGCGCGCTGGCGGAAAGCCCCCGCGACGAAGACCGTGCCCTCGCCACCGAAATGGCCGCGCACTACCGCCAGTGAACCGCCCCGCCGGACGAGGGGCTGAACGACCCTCCCAGCCGCCATTGAGGCGGCGGCCAAGGCCACGACAGTGGCCGCCCGGCGAGGGACTAAAAAAGACTCTCCCCAGCCGCCATTGAGGCGGCGGCCAAGGCCACGACAGTGGCCGCCCGGCGAGGGACTAAAAAAGACTCTTCCCAGCCGCCATTGAGGCGGCGGCCAAGGCCACGACAGTGGCCGCCCGGCGAGGGCCATACAGACTCCCGGCGAGGGGCTAAAAAAGACTCTCCCCCTCGTCCTCGGGGAATTCGGCCGCCTGGGCCAGATGATGGCGAAGCAGGGCCGCCGCCAGCCGGCGGTTGCCCGCCTCGATCGCCTGGAGGATCGCCAGATGTTCGCAGCAGGACTGCACCACCCGGTCGGGCGTCAACCGGCGGAACTCGTCGCGTTCCTGGATGCGGCGCAGATTGTTCTGCTGGGCGATCGCCTGATCGAAGAAACGGTTGCCGGCGCCGGCCACGATCGCCTCGTGGAAGGCGGCGTTGACCCGGAACCATTCGCGCTCGTCCAGCGTGTCGCGATCGGCGGCCAGCACCTTCAGATGGGCGGCCCGCAGCTCGGCGAAACGGGTGGTATCGACCCGGTAGCGGGGCTGGGCCAGGGCCTGGCATTCGATGGCGATGCGGAAGGCGTAGCTTTCCGTCACCGCGTCGTCGTCGTCCAGGCTGTCGACGAAGCGCCAGCCATGGCCGGGCTGGCGGGTCACCAGCCCTTCGGTCGACAGACGGATCAGCACCCGGCGGAGCGTGCCGTGAGAGACGCCATAGCGGGGCAGCAGCTCCGCCTCGGAGACATCCTGGCCGATCCGGCCCTGCGCCTTGTCGGCGATGATCATCTGATAGACCCGCTCGGTATCCGAGGCGGGCAGGCGGGCCTCGACGCGGGCTGCGGCCGCGGCGATGGCCAGCGGATCGTCGATCAGCCGGAAGCTGCGGCCGGGCGACTGGGCGATCAGCCCTTCGCTTTCCAGCAGCTCCAGCGCCCGGCGCACCGGCGTGCGCGACACGTCCAGCGCCTTGGCCAGGGCCAGCTCCGGAAAACGCTCTCCCGGTGCCCAGCGGCCGTCGCGGATGCGCTCCAGAATCCGGCGCGCCACCTCGATCTGCAGGGCGGACAGCCCGGCCTGCGGTGCGTCGTCGTCCTCGGCCTCGGGCATCGTCACCATCGAAAAGACAGCCTGATCTGTGGGGTGCGCGACCGGCCCCGGCTGCGGCCCGCGCGCGTGCATCCCTTGTTAACCACGGCTTTGGCCGCCGATCAAGCGCGGGTTGCATCCGTGGCGCCGTGCGGCCGGTCGGCCCGGAAAAATTGTCTTCTTCGCACCTTCAGTGCAACATGGGTCAGCCCTATCCCGAGGAACCTCCCCCGATGATCCCACCCGTGGCCCCGATATCCGCCGCCGATGTCGTCGATTTCCCCATGGTCGAGCTGCGCGGCACGCCTGTCGAGCGGGGCCGGACCTATGGCGCGGCGCTCAAATCCCAGGTGCTGGGCAGTGTCGCCCTTTATACCGCCCAGCTGCGGGCGATGAACCACGACTGGTCGTCGATCGCCGCCATTGCGCGGGAATTCCTGCCGCTGGTGGAAGGCTATGATCCGGCCTATGTGGACGAGATGCGCGGCATCGCCGAGGGGGCGGGCTGCGATCTTGAACACATCCTGCTGATCAATGCCCGCACCGAGATCCTGCAGATCGGCCGCCAGCGCGCCGGCATCCCGGACGAGGAGCCGGACGGCTGCACCGGTGCGGTGATTCTGGGCAGCCACACCGCCCATGGCCGGCTGATCCACGGCCAGAACTGGGACTGGCGGCCGGAATGCGCGCATACCACCGTGGTGCTGAAGATCCGCCGCGACGACGGCCCCGACCTGCTGACCATGACCGAGGCCGGCGGGCTGGCGCGCTGCGGCCTGAATTCGGCCGGCATCGCCATCACCGCCAATTACCTGGAATGCGATCGCGACTATGCCCAGGTCGGCGTGCCGCTGGCGCTGATCCGGCGCAAGGCGCTGGAACAGCAGCATATGGCGCTGGCGATGAAGACGGTGTCCTGCACGCCCAAATCGGCGTCGAACAACATGATGCTGAGCTGGTCGGAAGGCTTCGCGATTGATTTCGAATGCGCCCCCGACGAGGCCTTCCCGATCTGGCCGGACGAGAACGGCATGATCGTGCATGCCAATCACTGGATCGGCGACATCGCCCGCACCAGGATCCGCGACACCGGCATTCCCTTCGTGCCCGAAAGCTTCTATCGCGACTGGCGGGTCCGCCGGGCGCTGGCGGCGAAGGCCGGGCAGATCGACCGCGACGTGCTGAAAGCCGCCTTCTTCGACGATTTCGGCATCCCCTACTCGGTCTGCCGCCCGCCACGCCCGGGGGCCGGTGGCTCCATCTCCTCCACCGTCGCCATGGTGGTGATGGAGCCGGCACTGGGGCTGATGGAAGTCTGCCCGATGCCGGCCCTGTCGACCCGCTTCACCACCTACACGCTGGAAATGGACGGCGCGGGCGGCTGAGCGCCGTTTCTGTACGACCTTCACGCCGTCCTCCCGGCCGGCGCCCGCCATGTCGCTGTCCTCCACATGGCGGCAAACCTGGATCCCCGCCTTTGCGGGGATGACGGTGGAGGGGCTGTGCCGGGGCGGGCAGGGGGGCGCCGGACATGACTGCCGGGCCCTGCGGGAACGATCGAACGTGCCCGCCACCCCGCCACTGTCCGACACCGCCGTCGATCGCGTCCGCACCGTGCAACCACCACCGCCGCTGTCTGCCACCGCCGTCGACCATCCCCGCACCGCCCGACCACCGCAGCCCCTGTCCGACACCGTCGTCGACCGTCTTCGCACAAAAGAAACACCGTCATCCCCGCGAAGGCGGGGATCCAGGTAGGCCTCCACAGGAATGATCGATGACCGCTCGCGACCACCTCCCTGTCAGCCCCCTGCCGCTCCCGTCCTCCCGGCCGGTGCCCGGTTTGTCGGTGTTCTTCGCACGGCGACAAACCTGGATCCCCGCCTTCGCGGGGATGACGGTGGAGGGGCTGTGCCGGGGCGGGCAGGGGGGCGCCGGACATGACTGCCGGGCCCTGCGGGAACGATCGAACGTGCCCGCCACCCCGCCACTGTCCGACACCGCCGTCGATCGCGTCCGCACCGTGCAACCACCACCGCCGCTGTCTGCCACCGCCGTCGACCATCCCCGCACCGCCCGACCACCGCAGCCCCTGTCCGACACCGTCGTCGACCGTCTTCGCACAAAAGAAACACCGTCATCCCCGCGAAGGCGGGGATCCAGGTAGGCCTCCACAGGAATGATCGATGACCGCTCGCGACCACCTCCCTGTCAGCCCCCTGCCGCTCCCGTCCTCCCGGCCGGTGCCCGGTTTGTCGGTGTTCTTCGCACGGCGACAAACCTGGATCCCCGCCTCCGCGGGGATGACGGTGGAGGGGCTGTGCCGGGGCGGGCAGGGGGGCGCCGGACATGACTGCCGGGCCCTGCGGGAACGATCGAACGTGCCCGCCACCCCGCCACTGTCCGACACCGCCGTCGATCGCGTCCGCACCGTGCAACCACCACCGCCGCTGTCTGCCACCGCCGTCGACCATCCCCGCACCGCCCGACCACCGCAGCCCCTGTCCGACACCGTCGTCGACCGTCTTCGCACAAAAGAAACACCGTCATCCCCGCGAAGGCGGGGATCCAGGTAGGCCTCCACAGGAATGATCGATGACCGCTCGCGACCACCTCCCTGTCAGCCCCCTGCCGCTCCCGTCCTCCCGGCCGGTGCCCGGTTTGTCGGTGTTCTTCGCACGGCGACAAACCTGGATCCCCGCCTCCGCGGGGATGACGGTGGAGGGGCTGTGCCGGGGCGGGCAGGGGGGCGCCGGACATGACTGCCGGGCCCTGCGGGAACGATCGAACGTGCCCGCCACCCCGCCACTGTCCGACACCGCCGTCGATCGCGTCCGCACCGTGCAACCACCACCGCCGCTGTCTGCCACCGCCGTCGACCATCCCCGCACCGCCCGACCACCGCAGCCCCTGTCCGACACCGTCGTCGACCGTCTTCGCACAAAAGAAACACCGTCATCCCCGCGAAGGCGGGGATCCAGGTAGGCCTCCACAGGAATGATCGATGACCGCTCGCGACCACCTCCCTGTCAGCCCCCTGCCGCTCCCGTCCTCCCGGCCGGTGCCCGGTTTGTCGGTGTTCTTCGCACGGCGACAAACCTGGATCCCCGCCTTCGCGGGGATGACGGTGGAGGGGCTGTGCCGGGGCGGGCAGGGGGGCGCCGGACATGACTGCCGGGCCCTGCGGGAACGATCGAACGTGCCCGCCACCCCGCCACTGTCCGACACCGCCGTCGATCGCGTCCGCACCGTGCAACCACCACCGCCGCTGTCTGCCACCGCCGTCGACCATCCCCGCACCGCCCGACCACCGCAGCCCCTGTCCGACACCGTCGTCGACCGTCTTCGCACAAAAGAAACACCGTCATCCCCGCGAAGGCGGGGATCCAGGTAGGCCTCCACAGGAATGATCGATGACCGCTCGCGACCACCTCCCTGTCAGCCCCCTGCCGCTCCCGTCCTCCCGGCCGGTGCCCGGTTTGTCGGTGTTCTTCGCACGGCGACAAACCTGGATCCCCGCCTTTGCGGGGATGACGGTGGAGGGGCTGTGCCGGGGCGGGCAGGGGGGCGCCGGACATGACTGCCGGGCCCTGCGGGAACGATCGAACGTGCCCGCCACCCCGCCACTGTCCGACACCGCCGTCGATCGCGTCCGCACCGTGCAACCACCACCGCCGCTGTCTGCCACCGCCGTCGACCATCCCCGCACCGCCCGACCACCGCAGCCCCTGTCCGACACCGTCGTCGACCGTCTTCGCACAAAAGAAACACCGTCATCCCCGCGAAGGCGGGGATCCAGGTAGGCCTCCACAGGAATGATCGATGACCGCTCGCGACCACCTCCCTGTCAGCCCCCTGCCGCTCCCGTCCTCCCGGCCGGTGCCCGGTTTGTCGGTGTTCTTCGCACGGCGACAAACCTGGATCCCCGCCTTCGCGGGGATGACGGTGGAGGGGCTGTGCCGGGGCGGGCAGGGGGGCGCCGGACATGACTGCCGGGCCCTGCGGGAACGATCGAACGTGCCCGCCACCCTGCCACTGTCCGACACCGCCGTCGATCGCGTCCGCACCGTGCAACCATCACCGCCGCTGTCTGCCACCGCCGTCGACCATCCCCGCACCGCCCGACCACCGCAGCCCCTGTCCGACACCGTCGTCGACCGTCTTCGCACAACAGAAACACCGTCATCCCCGCGAAGGCGGGGATCCAGGTAGGCCTCTACAGGAATGACCGATGACGAATTGCGACCACGGCCCTGTCAGCCCCCTGACGCCCCCGTCCTCCCGGCCGGCGCCCGCCATGTCGCTGTCCTTCACGCGGCGGCAAAGGTGGATCCCCGCCTTCGCGGGGATGACGGTGGAGGGGGTGTGCCGGGGCGGGCAGGGGTGGCGCCGCGGCGGTGGGTGTGGCGCCGGACACGGGCGTTGCGTTCTGCCTGCCCGACATTTGCCGTTGAGGCGGACGGGGATCCGTGCATGTCCATGGATGCTCAAGGGATCTCTAAACCCACCGCAGCATGAACATGCCGGCCGCTTCCGGCGAGACCCCTAACACCGAAACCAACAGGAGCCCGCCATGTTGCGCTTCATCCTCTACCGCCTGGCGTCGGCGATCCCGACACTTGTGGTGGTGGCGCTTGCGGTCTTCGTGCTGATCCGCGCGATTCCAGGCGATCCGGTCACCACCATGCTCGGCGATCAGGCCGATCCGGCCACGGTTCAGGCGTTGCGTCAGGCCTATGGGCTGGACGGCCCCTGGCCCTGGCAATTCGTACTCTGGGTCGAACGGCTGATTTCAGGGGATCTCGGCCGGTCGATCACCAATGGTCTGCCGGTGGCGGAGCTGGTCGCCGACCGGTTTTCGGTGACGGCCGGTGTCGTTTTCCCGGCGGTGGCGATCGCAACCCTGATCGCCGTGCCGCTGGGCATGATCGCGGCCTGGCGGCGCGGAGCCGGCACGGATCTCGCCATCACCGCCGGCGCCACCCTGCTGATGTCGATCCCGACCTTCTGGCTGGGGCTGCTGATCCTGATGTGGCTGGGCCTCAATCTCGGCTGGCTGCCGATCGTGGGCTATGTGGGTTTCGCCGAGGATGCCGGCCGGGCGCTCGCCTATCTGGTCATGCCGGTGCTGACGCTGACCATCGTCGAGATCGGCATCCTGACCCGCATGGCGCGTGCCAATACGGTCGAGGTGCTGCGGCTGGAATACGTCACCCATGCCCGCGCCAAGGGCCTGCCCGAACACATGGTGATGGCGCGGCACGTCTTCCCCAATGCCTTCGCGCCGACCCTGACCCTGGTCGGGCTGATCCTGGGCAATCTGCTGGGGGGGATCGCGGTCACCGAAACCATCTTCTCGCTGCCGGGGCTGGGCCGGCTGCTGGTGGATGCGATCTATGCCCGCGACTATCCCGTCGTCCAGGGCGGGCTGCTGTTCATCGCCGGGCTTTACGTGGTGATCAACCTGATCGTCGACCTGCTCCACCCGCTGTTCGATCCGAGGGTTGCGGCATGACCACTGCACCTGTCTCCGCCGCCGATACCCGCGGCATGAAACCGCTGCGCCGCCGGCTTCAGCCGGGGCTGTGGCTGGGGGTGATCCTGGTCGGCATCGTGCTGATGCTTGCCGTCACCGGCGCGATCTGGACCCCCTACAACCCAATGGCACTGAATATCCCCCATAGGTTGCAGCCGCCGTCGGAACTGCACTGGCTGGGCACCGATGAATTCGGCCGCGACGTGCTCTCGCGGCTGATGAGCGGCGCCACCACCAGCGTCTCGATCGGCCTTGCCACGGTTGCGGTGGCAACCCTTCTGGGCGCACCGATCGGCGTGCTGGCGGGCTTTCTGGGCGGCGCGGTCGACCGGCTGCTGGCCGTGGTCATCGATGCGCTGCTTGCCTTCCCGGGCATTCTGATGGCGCTGGGGCTGATGGCGGTGATGGGCCCGGGCGAGACCAGCATCGTGATGGCGCTCGGCATCGCCTATACGCCCTCGATGGCGCGGGTGGTGCGCAGCATCGTGATGTCGCTCCGCGCCCGGGAATTCGTCGAGGCCTCTGCCGTCACCGGCAATTCCACCCTCTACACCATGGCGGTGCATGTGCTGCCCAATGCCGCCTCGCCGATCATCGTGCTCGCCACGTCGATGTTCGGCTGGGCGCTGCTGTCGGAAAGCGCGCTCAGTTTCCTGGGGCTCGGCGTGCCGCCACCGGCGGCGACCTGGGGCTCGATGCTCTCCGCCGGCCGGCCCTATCTGGCCCAGGCCGATTGGCTCACCATCTTCCCCGGCGCCTGCATCACCATGGCCCTGCTCGGCATCTGTCTGCTGGGCGATGCGCTGCGCGACCGGCTTGACCCCAGGATGCGCAACGCATGACCAACCCGCTTCTCCTCGACATCCAAAACTTGTCTGTTGGCCTGGAACACGGACCAACGGTTGTGGAAGACGCCAGCCTGTCGATCGCGCGCGGCCGCATCCTGGCGGTGGTGGGCGAAAGCGGCTCGGGCAAGACGGTGGTCTCGCGGGCAGTTCTCGACCTGCTGCCGGCGCCGCTGATCCGCCGCTCGGGCCGGATCCTGTTCGACGGCCGCGACATCACCACGCTTGAAGGGGCCGCGCGCCGCAAGGTCCGCGGCGGCCAGATCGGCATGGTGTTCCAGGAACCGATGGTGTCGCTGAACCCGGCCCTGTCGGTGGGCGCGCAGCTGGTCGAAGGGCTGATGCTGCACGAGAAGATCGGCCGCGCCGAGGCCCGCGAGCGGGCGCTGGCCATGCTCGCCCGGATCCGGATCGACGATCCCGCCCGCTGTTTCAGCGCCTGGCCGCATGAATTCTCGGGCGGCATGCGCCAGCGGATCATGCTCGCCTCGGTGATGCTGCTGAAACCCCGGCTGCTGATCGCCGACGAACCGACCACGGCCCTGGACACCCTGGTCCAGCGCGAAGTGCTGGAACTGATGGTGGAACTGGCGCGCGAGAACGACACCGCCATTCTGCTGGTCAGCCATGATCTGGGGCTGGTCGCGCGCTATGCCGATGACGTGGTGGTGATGCGTGGCGGCCAGGTGATCGAGCGCGGCCCCACCGCGCGGATCCTGCTCGACCCGCAGCATGATTACACCCGCAATCTGCTGGAGGCGATGCCGCGGCCGCGCCGGCTGGCACCGCCCGTCCGGGCGGATGTGCCCGTGGTCGAAGCCCGCGACCTGGTGGTCATCCACAAGGGCCGGCGGCGGATGCTGACGCGCCAGCCCGACAAGCGTGCGGTCGACGGGGTCAGCTTCCGGGTGGCGCCGGGCGAGACCCTGGCGCTGGTCGGCGAAAGCGGCTCGGGCAAGACCACCATCGGCCGCTGCCTGGTCGGCCTCACCCGGCCGAGCGGCGGGCAGCTGTTGTTCCGCGGCACCGATCTTGCCCGCACCACCGGGCCCGAGGCGCGGGCGCGGCGGCTGGACTGCCAGATGGTGTTTCAGGACCCGTTCTCGTCGCTGGACCCGCGCCATGGCGTGGGCCGGATCGTGGCGGAACCGCTGCGTCATGTTCCGGGCCTTGCGGCCGACGAGGCCCGCCGCCGGGTCGACGAGGTGCTGGAAGAGGTCGGGCTGGGATCGGCCTATGCGAAGCGTCTGCCGCATGAGCTCTCTGGCGGTCAGCGCCAGCGCGTCGCCATCGCCCGCGCCATCGTCCGTCGCCCGGCTTTCGTGGTCGCCGACGAGGCGGTCTCGGCGCTGGATATGACGGTTCAGGCCCAGGTGCTGGATCTGTTCGGCGATCTGCAGCAGCGCCACGGCTTTTCCTGCCTGTTCATCACCCATGCGCTGTCGGTGGTGCGCCGCATCGCCCACCGGGTGGCGGTGATGAAGGATGGCCGGATCGTCGAGACGGCGGAAACCGAAGAGCTGTTCGCCCGGCCGCGCCACGCCTATACCCGCGCCTTGCTGGCGGCGGCCCCGGTGCTGGAACCGGTGGCCGGCGGCGGCTGGCGGCTTGCCGGCCCGGCCAATGATCATTCTGCACTATAACCGTTATAAAAGCAGTTTTTGCCCTTGGCCTCCACGGCGGGCGGTCCTATGCTCGAAGACGAGCCAGGGTCGTCCCCCGCCCGCCTTGCCCTCCCGACCTTGCCGGAGCACGTGCCCATGATCCCCGACGGCATCACCCTCGCCCAGCCGCATCTGAACTTCTACGATTTCGGGCCGACGCCGTTCTTTGCCCTGCCGAACGAACAGCGCGTCTCCTATTGCCTCTATGTGCCCAAAAGCTTCGCCACGGCCGATGCGGAAGCCCGCCGGCACTGGCGGCTGATCGTCGCCATGCATGGCACCGGCCGCACCGCGGCGGCCTATCGCGACCATTTCGCCGCCTTCGCCGACGCCCATGACTGCATCGTGCTGGCGCCGCTCTTCCCCGTCGGGCTGATCGAGCCGGGGGAGATGTCGAACTACAAGCGCATCAAATTCCACGACATGCGCTTCGACCGGCTGGTGCTCGACATGGTCGATCTGGTGGGCAGGCGCTACGACATCGACGTCTCGCGGGTGGCCCTGTTCGGCTTTTCGGGCGGTGGCCATTTCACCCACCGCTTCCTTTATCTGCATGCCGACCGGCTGTTCGCGGTGTCGATCGGCGCGCCGGGCGGGGTGACCCTGCTGGATGAGGATCGCGACTGGTGGGTCGGCATCCGCAATCTGCGCGAGGTGTTCGGCACCGATCCGGATATCGAGGCGATGCGCCGGGTGGCGGTGCAGATGGTCGTGGGCGATGCCGATCTCGACACCTGGGAAATCACGCTGAAGCCGGGCATGCCCGGCTGGATGCCCGACGCCAACATCGCCGGCGCCACCCGGGTCGACAAGATCCGGAGCCTGAAGGCCTCGTTCGAGGCGAAGGGCATTCCGGTGCGGCTCGATCTGCTGCCGGGCGTGCGTCATGAAGGGCTGAAGGTGGTCGGCGCCGTCCAGGACTTCCTGGCCGGGGCCGTGGCCGCCACCAGGGGCTGACGCAGACACGAAATCCGGCGGGGCGCATGGGGAGCATGCGCCCCGCCCCGACATACGCCCGGACCGGACGATCCGAAAACAATGTCCGGCCGGCCCGTGACGGGGACCGGCAGTGCGCTGCCGGCGTCGCTTCACCATCACCCAGCGAAGGGAAGGGGAAGACCCATGACCTGCGTGACCACGCGGCAGTTTGGCGCCGCGGCCGTCGTCACCGCGGCGCTGATCCTGCCGCAGACTGCCTTTTCTGCCGATGAAGCGCAGCGCACCGAGCGGATCACCATCGCGATCCCGACCGATCTGCGCAGCACCAATCCCGGCGTGCAACGCGACGGCACCGCGGATCTGATCATGAACCACGTGGTCGAAGGCCTGGTCGGCCATCGTCAGGATCTGTCGGTGGGCCCGGTGCTGGCCGAGAGCATCGAGCCCTCGGCCGACGGCCTGTCCTGGCGGTTCCAGCTGCGCAAGGGGGTCCGCTTCCAGAACGGCGCCGAGATGACCTCGGCCGATGTCGCCTGGAGCTGGAACCGCTATCTGAAGGCGGAGACCGCCTGGCAGTGCAAGCGCTTCTTCGACGGCAAGCAGGGTGCCGCGATCACCGCGATCGAGACGCCCGAGCCCTATGCGGTGGTGTTCCGGCTGGAAAAGCCGAACCCGATGCTGCCGCTGTTCATGTCGAACCTGCAGTGCAATGCCGCCATCCTGCACCCGTCCTCGGTCAACGAAGACGGCAGCTGGAAGGCGCCGGTCGGCACCGGCCCCTATGTGATCGGCGACTGGAAGCCCGGCCGCTATGTCGAGCTGGACCGGTTCGACGGCTATACCGGCCGTGATGAACCCGCCGACGGCATGACCGGCGCCAAGCCGGCGCTGGCCGATCATCTGCGCTTCCTGATCGCGCCCGACGGCACGGTGATGAAGAACGCGCTGTATGCGGGCGAGCTGGATTTCGTGCCCGAACTCGGCGCCGCCGAGATCCCGGAAGCCGAAAGCCGCGGGGCATCGATTTATAAGCAGCCGATCCTGTCCTGGCATCTGCTGCTGATCCAGACCCAGGATCCGGTGCTGAAGGACCCCCGCATCCGAAAGGCGATTGCGCACGCGATCGACGTACCTTCGATTGTGGCGGTCGCGAGCGAAGGCGTCGCCACCGCCAACCCCTCGGGTGTCGCCACCGCCAGCCCCTATCACAACGCCACCCACGACCAGTGGCCGGCCTATGATCCGGCGCTGGCACAGAAACTGCTGAAAGAGGCCGGCTACAAGGGCGAGCCGATCCGCATCCAGACCAATATGCGCCCCGGCGGCTATCATGAAACCGCGGTCACCGCGCAGGCCATGATGCAGGCGGCGGGCATCAACGCCCAGATCGAGGTGCTGGACTGGGCGGCGCAGCTGCAGAACTATCTGCAGGGCAAGTATCAGATGCAGTCCTTCGTCTATTCCTCCAGGCTCGACCCGGCGCTCGCCTATTCCTCGATCATCGGCGACAAGACCGAGCAGCCCAGCGCCAGCTGGGACGATCCGGATGCCATCAAGCTGCTGGAGGCCGCCCGGCAGACCATGGATCCGGCGGTCCGGGGCAAGATCTTCGATCGCATCCACAGCCGCATGGCCGAGGCGGTGCCGGTGATCGGCCTTTATAACGACGTCCGCGTCATCGCCACGGCGCCCGATCTGAAGGGCTACACCCCGTGGTCGGCCGGTTTCGACCGCTTCTGGGGCGTGACGAAGACGAAGTAGCCTCTGCCGGCATGCCTCAGCCGCGTATCGCTGTGCGATACGCGGCGACCAGTGCCGCGACGGCCCGGCCGCTCCGGCCCTCGCGGTCACGGCTGTACAGCACCACCGGCAGCCGCGGCAGGCGGGGCAGGCCCAGCCGTTTCCCCACATCCACGGCACCCATCGGCACCATGCGCGGCGACAGGGCGGCGATGCCCAGCCCCGCGGTGACGGCCGCCGCCACCGCGGTCACGCCGCCGCCGGTGAACACCTCCGTCCAGCCGATGCCCGCCTGATCCAGCAGCGCGCCCGCCAGCACCCGCACGCCGCAGGGTTCCGGCATGGTCGCGATCGGCAGCGGCTCGCCGGGCCGGTGCTGCCAGCGGCCGGCGGCGAACCAGCCGAAGCGTTCCCGGGCGATGATCTCGCCGTCGTCGCGGCCGTCCTGGAAACGCACGATCACCGTGTCGATCTCGCGCCGGTCGAAGGCGCGCAGCAGCTCGCCCGAAGATCCGATGCGGATGCCGATCGACAGCTGCGGATCCTCGGCATTCATCCGCGCGATCAGCAGCGGCAGTTCCGGCCCGGCGACATGGTCGCTGATCCCGATGGTGAGCCGCCGCCGCTGTGGCGTCACCGCCGCACAGGCCCGGTCATGCGCGGCGAGCAGGGCCCGGGCCTGCTCCAGAAAGACCAGGCCACGGGCCGACAGCTCCACATGCCTTGGCGTGCGTTCGACCAGCCGGCATCCAAGCCTCTCCTCCAGCCGTTTCAGCTTCAGGCTGATCGCCGACTGCGTCGTGCGCCCGGCTTCGGCGGCACGGGTGAAGCTGCCGTAATCGGCAATGCGCACGAAGGCCTGAACGGCGTCGAGGTCGAGCGGGCGGTCGGACATGCGGTCCCGTCATTTCAGATCATCATTTCTGATATCGGAATTCATAGGATACCGAAATGACCGGGGCACGGCTAGCCTCGGGGCCTCACCCCATCTGATCAGGAGGTTCCGATGCCGCTGGTTCACATCTCTCTGCGTGCCGGCAAGCCCGACGCCTGGCGCCAGGCCATTTTCGACGGCGTCTATCAGGCCCTGCGGGACACGTTCGACGTGCCCGAGGACGACCAGTTCATGACCATCCACGAGCACGCGCCCGCCAATTTCCGCTATGGCGCCCGGTGCTTCGGCATAGAGCGCAGCGACGATCTGGTCTATATCCAGCTGACGGTGAACGACACCCGCACCACCGACCAGAAAAAGGCGCTCTACCGCCGCCTGGCCGGGCTTCTGGCTGAAAATCCGGGGCTGCGGCCCCAGGATGTGTTCATCAATCTGGTCGAGGTTTCGACGGAGAACTGGTCCACCGGCAACGGCCTCGCCACCTTCGTCTGAGCAGCCGTCAGGTGCCCCCGCTCCACGCCCAGGGCGGGCGGCCCATCACCCGCTTGAAGGCGGTGCTGAAGGCGCTGTCCGACCAATAGCCCAGTTCGGCCGCAACCACCGAAACGGGATCGCGGGTGGTCTCCAGCCGGTCGGCGGCCAGCAGCATGCGCCAGCGGGTCAGATATGCCATCGGCGCCTCGCCTGTGGTGTCGCGGAATCGGGCGGCGAAGGCCGATCGCGACATGCCGGCGGTGGTGGCGAGGTCCTGCACCGTCCAGCGGCGGGCGGGGTCGGCATGCATGGCGCCGATCGCCGCCGCCATGCGCGGATCCGCCAGCGCGAAGAACCAGCCGATGCGGCCGGGGGCCGCTCTGGCCATGCACAGCCGCAGCGCCTGAACCAGCATCATATGGGCCAGATGGCGGGCGATCAGCTGGCTGCCGGGGCGGGGGTCGTGCAGCTCGCCGATCATCCGCTCCACCGACCAGCGCAGCGCCTCGCGATCCGCCGGGGCATGAACATGCAGCACGGGCGGAAGGCCCGCCAGCAGCAGGCCGGCGCGGGCGCCGTCGACTGCGAAGCGGGCGCCGACCAGATACATGCCGCCGCCGCCGCCCAGCCGCACCACGCCGCCGTCGCGTGCCGGCGGGAAGATGTCGCGGGCGGCGACCGGCGTCAGCCCCGACCCGCTGGCCAGGGTGAACGACCGGCCGCTCGGCATCACGAAGCTTTCGCCCGCCTCCAGCCGCAGCGGATCGGCCAGGCCGTCGACCGTCAGCCAGCAGCCGCCGCGGGTGATGGCATAGCATTTGATATAGCCCTGCTGGTCGTCGAAGCGCACGGCCCAGTCGCCACCGGCATCGAAGCCGGCCGAGACATAGCTCTTCGGGCGGAGCAGGGAGAGGATCTCGGAGAGCGGGTCCATCACGGGCCTTTGGGGTGGCGGGATCGCCATCTCAGGACGATTGCGAAGATATTATGGAGGCTGCGGCATGGATCGTCCATGGGGCCGGGCCTATCCTGCGGCCTCGACGTTTTACCGATCCTGCAGCTTTGCGAGGTTGCCATGCATGTCTTCGTCACCGGTGCCACGGGTTTCGTCGGCACGGCGGTCGTCCGCGACCTTCTTGGGGCCGGGCATCGGGTCTCGGGCCTGGCCCGGTCCGATGAAGCGGCCGCGGCCCTGGCCCGGGCCGGCGTTACCCCCATCCGCGGGGATCTGCGCGACACCGCCGGCCTTGCCGCCGCAGCGGCGGCTGCCGACGGGGTGATCCATGCCGGGTTCATCCACGACTTCACTGATTATGTCGCGCATTGCGAAACCGACCGTGCCGCGGTGCGGGCGCTGGGGGCGGCCCTGGCCGGCACCGACCGGCCGCTGATCGTCACCTCCGGCATCGGCGTGCTGCCCCAGGGGCGGCTCTGCACCGAAGACGATGCCCCGCGCGCCGGTGCGGGCGCCCTGCCGCGCGTCGCCTCGGAAGAGGCCGCCGCCGAGGTGCTGGCCGCCGGTGCCAGGGTCATGGTGCTGCGCCTGCCGCCCTCGGTCCACGGGGCGGGCGATCACGGTTTCGTGCCGATGCTGATCGACATCGCCCGCCGGAGCGGCGCCTCGGCCTGGATCGGCGAGGGCGCCAATCTCTGGCCGGCCGTGCACCGCAGCGATGCCGCCCGGCTCTATCGCCTGGCGCTGGAGGCGGGGCAGGCGGGGGCGCGCTATCACGCCGTTGCCGAACAGGGCATCGCCTTCCGCGAGGTGGCGACCGCGATCGGAGAGGGGCTTGGCCTGCCCCTGCGTGCGGTCACGCCGGAGGAGGCGCCGGCCCATTTCACCTGGTTCACCCATTTCGCCGCCATGGACGTGCCCGCCTCGGCCACGATCACCCGCGACAGCCTGGGCTGGGTGCCGACCGGGCCGGGGCTGCTTCACGACATCCGGACGGCGGGCTATTTCGGCGAGGAAGCCGGCGGCTGAACGGCCGTTCAGACCACCTCGCCCGCGACCCGCGCGCCCGGCGCCGCCAGCATCTCGCGCGGCAGATCCAGCCCGGCTGCCGCCAGATTGTCCTGCAGATGGTCCAGGCGCAAGGTGCCCGGGATCAGCAGGATGTCGGGCGCGCGCGCCAGCAGCCAGGCCAGCGCCAGCGGCCTGGCGCCATGGCCCATGCGGTTGACCAGGCGATCGCCGAGGCGGAAGGTGCCGGCCATGTTCTGCGTGGTCATGATCGTCTCCTTGGCGGCGAGCGGGAATAGCAGCGGGAGCCAGGTGGAGCCGTCCGGCGACTGCAGGTCCCGGTATCGCCACTCTGGTGACGATGGCCGAGGGGGCGAGGGCCAGGGGGACGAGGGCCAGGGGTCCAGACCGCTAAGATAGGTAACAGTTCAGCCTACCACTGCACGTTGCCACGGCTTTGCAAGCGATGGCCCATATTCTACACTTCTACCGGTAAGTTTTTTTACAGGTAGTGTAGCAATGCAAGAGGGCTGGTCGCTATGATGTCGGAGAGATCATCCATCGATGAACTGATAAAAATCTTACCGATTGTTCTCATCGGATGTTATGCGGCTTATACTTTCGGGTTCGTTGTGGCCGTAGAACCAGAATTTCTACCCTTTATACAGCCGCTTGACATCGGAATTCCCCCGACGGGCTGTATTCTTATGATGCTGATCCTCTTCTTCTGCAGATATTGTTGGTATAAAAATTCCGTGCTGAGATTCGTCGATCTTGCGGAAAGAAAGGCAGAGGCAGAGAGGTGGGACGAGCGCCTCTATATCTCAATTTGTTCCGCATTCGGGCAAAAGAAATTTCTCTCCAGAATTGGAGGTTATTATTTGTTAGAGACTTATGTGGAAATTGCATTGGTAATTTTATTTTCTTTTGTCTTTTCTTTTAAGGAGAATGATTCAGGGATTGGAAACAATATGGTTTGTTATACATTTTTGTTTACGATCTTATTTATACTTGGGAATATTGCAATAAATTATATCTTCTTTAATGGGTCTCCTCCTGAGAAAAAATTTGTATCGAAAATATTTATTGTGCCAATTATTTCGTCTCTATTTCTCGGTGTGATTTTCTCGCCTCCATCGAAGCTCCACTGCCAGGTCAAAGAGGGGGAAACAGAAATTTTCTCAGGAAGGGTGCATATCATGCCGAATCTGCTCATCGGGCAAGACGGTGAGAGCAGGGTCTTGATCAGGCTCGACGGATCGAAATTTGTTAAATGCTTGGGGAGTCAGAAATAATACTCACCCCACTCCCCTCCCGAAATCCGTCTCCGCCGCCTCCCGCAGTGCATCCGCCGCATGCTCCGGCGACGGTGCCGCCTCGTCGGGCAGAGGGGTGGTGGCGGAGAGGGCGCGGGCGACGACGGTCATGTAGATGCGTTCCACCTCTTGCGGCAGGGGGCGGACTTCCGTGCCGGTGACGCAGTAATGGGAGAGCAGGAATTCGCGCGCGCCCATCAGCATATAGGCCATCGGTTCCAGATCGGCATCCTGATAGCCGGGCAGTTCGCCCGCGGCATGGGCGCGGCGCAGCGCGCGGACATAGCCTTCGGCCAGATGGTCATAGAATTCGCGATGGGCTTCGGGGGCGAAGAATTCGGCCTCGTTGGTCAGGCGGTGCAGATAGGGATGTGTGGAGAGATAGGCGAAATTGGCCTCCAGGCCCACGCGTTCGCGTTCCAGCACCGTCCGGGCGTTGCGGGTGCGCTTGCGGATGAACTCCAGCATCCGCCGGCCCAGCGTCGGCAGCAGGCTGTCGAACAGGGCCTGGCGGTTTTCGAAATGCAGATAGACCGAGCCATGGGCGATGCCGGCCTCTTCGGCCACCCGGGCGATCGAGGTCTTGTCGTAACCCTTCTCGCCGATGGTCCGGGCGGCCGCCTGGATGATCGCCTCGCGCACCTGTTCCGCGCGCTCGTTGCGTCTGCGCCCCGCCATGAATTCCGTCCTTCGGTTGACTGTCCGGCCACGGATGCCCGGCCACGGATGCCCGGCGCCGGATATTTTGTCAGGCGGTGCCGTCGAGTGCCTCCGCCACCATCCTGCGGATCAGATGCTTCTGGATCTTGCCCGACGCGGTGCGCGGGAAATCCTCGACCCATTCGATCCGTTCGGGAAGTTTTTGCCGTGCCAGCCCCCGCGATGCAACAAAATCGGCAATCGCCGCGCGATCGGGCAGGGCGGTGCCATCCTGTTCCGCATCACGGGCCGCCCGGGTCGGGATCAGCCAGGCGCAGACACCTTCGCCCAGGCGGGCATGGGGCATGGCGACCACGGCGGCTTCGCGCACCAGCGGGTGTTCGTGCAGCGCATCCTCGATCTCCTTGGCCGAGAGGTTCTCGCCGCCGCGGATGATCAGGTCCTTCTTGCGCCCGGTGATCACCACCTGGCCCGCGGCCGAGACGGTGCCCAGATCGCCGGTTCTGAAATAGCCCTCGGGGTCGAAGGCTTCCGCGGTCGCCTCGGGGTCGGTATAGCCGCGGAACAGCGCCGGGCCGCGGGCCAGGATTTCGCCCTCCGCCCCGGGCGGCAGGGTGCGGCCGGCATCGTCGACCACCTTCACCTCCCAGCCGCTCACCGCGCCGTCGGTGACCGCGGCGGCTTCGGCCGAGACCGGGTCGGTGCCGGGATAGCCCTGGGTGATCATCGGGCATTCGCTCGACCCGTAGACCCGGAAGGCGGCAAGGCCGGGCAGGGCGGCGCGGGCGCGGCGCACCACTTCGGGCGGCACGGCGGCACCGCCGCAGGCGAAGATCTTCAGGCTGGCCGCCACCGGCGGCCTGCCGGCGGCGCGGGCGCTTTCCGCAGCCTGGGTCAGCTCCTGCAGGAAGGGGGTGGCGCCGATCATCACCGAAACGCCGTGTTCTTCGATCAGATCCAGCGCCTGGCTGCCGTCCCAGCGTTCCATGAACACGGTGGTCGTGCCGTGATAGAAGGGCAGTTCCATGCCGTAGGAAAAGCCGGTGACATGGGTCACGGGAGAGGGCATCAGGATCACCTGGCCCGGCTGCACGGCCCATGCCGCCATCGAATTCATCAGCGCCCGCCGCGAGGTCTCGTGGGCATAGAGCACGCCCTTGGGCCGGCCGGTGGTGCCCGAGGTGTACATCACCATCTTCAGCGTCGAGGCATCGGCCGGGGTGAAATCCTCGCCGAAATCCACGGCGCCGTCGTCTTCGGCCCCGCCCCAATCCTCCCAGGCATCGCAGCCGGCCGCCCCGCCGCGCACGGTGATGACGGTGCGCAGATGCGCCAGGCCGGGCTTCAGCCCCCGCGCCATGGCGGCATAGTCGAAGCGCCGCCATTCCGCGGGCAGGACCAGAAGTTTCGAGCGCGCATCCCCCAGGATGAAGCCCACTTCGCGGTCGCGATAGATCGGCACGATCGGGTTGATCACCTGCCCGCCCAGCGCGCAGGCGAGATTCAGCACCACCGCCTCTTCCCAGTTGGGCAGCTGGAAGCTGACCACATCGCCGGGCATCAGCCCCGCCTGCCGCATCCGCCGCGCCAGCTTCACCGCGCGGGTCAGGGCCTGGCCATAGGTCAGGCTGCCGGTTTCGGTGCGCAGCGCGATCCGGTCGGGCGTCTGGCGCGCGCGGTCGCGGGCATCATCGACCAGGGTGCGCCCGGACCATTCCCCCGCCGCCCGGCGCAGCCGGGTCTCGTCCGGGGTGTAACGCAGGCGGAAACCGCTCGGGTCGTCGACAAGGATGGTGGACATGGGGCGCGGGGATCCTCAGGAGCACAGGGCACGGAACAACGGCGATGATCGTCACAAGCCGCCATTGAGGCGGCGGCCAAGGCCACGGCAGTGGCCGCTTGGGCCGAGGGCCTGAAAGACTCAAACGGCGAGGTAGCGGGCTTTAAGGCTGGGATCGGCATCGAATTCCGCCCAGCTGCCCGAATAGACCAGCTCGCCGCTGTCGATCAGGTGCACCCGGTCGGTGACCGCGCGGGCGAAGGAAAGGTTCTGTTCGGTGACCAGCACCGTCAGCCCGTGATCGCGGTGCAGGCGGCGGATTTCCTCGGCCATCTGGTCCACGATCACCGGCGCCAGCCCTTCTACCGGCTCGTCGAGCAGCAGCAGGCGTGGCCGGGCGATCACGCCGCGCGCCACTGCCACCATCTGCTGCTGCCCGCCCGAGAGGGCATAGCCGGCGCGGGCGGCGAAGGGGACGAGGGCCGGGAACAGGGCCCAGATCTCGTCCATCGTCATCGGCTTCACCCCCGCGCGGGCGGCATGCACCCCCAGCGCGATATTCTCGGCCACCGTGATATGCGGGAAGATCCGCCGGTCTTCGGGGACCAGCATCAGCCCGGCCCGGGCGCGGGCATCGGGGCCGAGCGGGCCGATATCCCGGCCGTCCAGGGTGATGCGGCCGCCGGTGACCCGGGGGCCGGCATTCAGGATGGTCTTGAGCAGGGTGGATTTGCCGGCGCCGTTGCGGCCGAGCAGCGCCACGGCCGAGCCCTCGCCGATGGCAAGGTCGATGCCGTGCAGCACGGCGGCATCGCCATAGCCGGCATGAAGCGCCTCGATGCGCAGGAGCGGTTCAGCCATGGCCCAGATAGACCTCCTTGACGGTCGGGTCGTCGCGCACCGCAGCCGGCTCGCCGCTGGCGATGACCCGGCCGTGATGCAGCACGGTCAGCCTTTGGGCAAGGCCGAAAACCACGCCCATATCGTGTTCGGTGAGCAGGAAGGCGAGGCCGTGGCGCCGCTGGGTTTCGGCGATCAGCTCCGCCGCCGCCGTCCGGTCGCCCGGCGACATGCCGGCGGTCGGCTCGTCGAGCATGATCAGCTTGGGGCGCAGCGCCAGGCTCATCGCCAGTTCCAGCCGCTTCTTGTCGCCATGGGAGAGAAGTTTGGCCGGGTCGTCGGCCCGCGGCCCCAGCCCCAGCCCGTCGAGCAGGCGCGAGACCTCGGCCAGCGTGCTGCGTCGCGGGCTGATCCGGAAGGTGAGGCTGAAGCCGCCGCGGGTGCGGCGCTCGCGCGATTCCACCGCGACCGTCAGATTCTCGGCCGTGGTCATCTCGCCGAAGATCCGCGCCACCTGGAACGAGCGCCCGACGCCCCGCCGCACCCGCTGCCAGCCGGCAAGCCTGGTGACATCGCCCTCGTCGAAACGGATCTCGCCGCCATCGACCGGAAATTCACCCGAGACCGCCTTGAACAGCGTGGTCTTGCCGGCGCCGTTGGGGCCGATCACCACATGGGCCTCGCCCGGCGCCACATCGATCGAGACATCGTGCAGCACCTGGGTCTTGCCGTAGAACTTCACCAGGCCGCGGGCCGCAAGCAGGGGCGCGGAAGAGGTGGGGGTGGAAGACGTCGGAGACGGGGAAGCGGTCCTGCTCATGGCGTCTGCTCCTGCGGGCGGCGGGCATGCGGGGCGGGGGTGGCGCGTGCCGTCGCGCCACGCCGCGCGCGCAACGTCATCACCAGCCCCATCACGCCGCCGGGGATCGCCAGCACCACGGCCAGCAGCATCAGGCCGGTGGTGATGTCGGCGATGCCGTGCATGGTGCGGGTGGCGTATTCGACCGCGCCGAACAGGATCGCGCCGATCGCCGGGCCCCAGAAGCTGCCCGCACCGCCCAGCAGGGCATAGAGCACCGGCTTGGTCGACATGCTCCAATGGGCGAGTTCGGGGGTGACGATCTGCATCCAGGGGGCACTCACCGCGCCGGCGAAGGCGCTGGCGGCGCCCGAAATGGCAAAGGCGGCCAGGCGGTGGCGGTCGACGTCGAGGCCCAGGAACGCCGCGCGCACCGGATCCTGCCGGATCGCCCGGAAACTGCGACCGAGCACGCCATGCCCGGCCCACCAGAGCAGGGCAGAGGCCAGCCCGCAGGCGACCAGCATGAACCAGTAATAGGCGTCGCCCTGCGTCAGATCGATGGTGGCGATGCCAAGCTCGATCGTGGGGCGATAGATGCCGGTCAGCCCGTCATTGCGGCCCAGCCAATCGGTCTTGGTGATCAGCACATGGACCAGTTCGGCGAAGGCGAGCGTCAGTACGGCGAAATAGATCCCGCCCGAGCGGCGCAGCGCCACGATGCCGAAGACGATCGCGGCCAGCGCGCCCAGCCCGGTCGCGATGCCGAGCCACATCAGGAACGGCCCGCCGCCGGCCTGCTGGGGGCCGGCCGCCATGGCATAGGCGCCGATGGCGAAGAACATCGCCTGGCCGAAGGAGAGCAGGCCGATGGTGCTGAACAGCAGGTTCCAGGCCTGGGCAAACACGATGTTGACCAGCGTCAGCCCCGCAAGGAACACCAGCCCCTGATTGAGCAGCGCGGGCGCCAGGGCGAAGAGGATCAGGCCCACCGCCAGCGGCCAGAGCGCCAGAAGCGGTGTCGTCCGGGTCGCAAGCGTCATCATGCCACCTGTGCGCGTCCCATCAGCCCCTGCGGCCGGATCAGCAGCACGGCGGCGAGGGCGACGAAGAAGAGGATGCCGGGATAATCCGGCAGGAAGACGGTGCCGAAGCTTTCGATCAGCCCCAGCATCACGGCTGCGATCGCAGCGCCCCGGATGCTGCCCATGCCGCCGACGATGATCACCCCGAAGGCCTGGAGCAGGAACACGCCGGCAAGGCTTGGCGACAGGCTCTGATTGGCGGCGAGCAGCCCGCCGGCAAGGCCCGCCAGGGCGAAGGCGATCACGACCGTGATCATCAGCACCCGGCCGACGCGGATGCCCAGCAGCTTCGCCATCCAGCTGTCCATGGCGACCGCCCAGATCAGCTTGCCGAAGGTGGTCCGCTCCATCAGCAGGTCGAGGCCGATGAAGGCGAGCAGGCCGCAGGCAATCACGAACAGCGCGAATTCGGGCATGATCGCATCGCCCAGGAACACGGCACCGCCCAGCTCTTCAGGGGTCGGCACCGACATGAAGTTCAGCCCCCAGATCAGCTTGACCGCACCGTCGCAGACCAGCAGCAGGGCGTAGGTTGCGATCAGCACATAGGCGTCCTCAACCCCGCGCAGCCGCCGGAAGATGGCAAGATCGGCCAGCACCCCCAGCACGGCCACCGCCATGCCAGATGCCAGCGCCACCACCAGATACAGCCACAGCGGCACACCGCCGCCGCCTGCCAGCTGCAGCAGGGTGAAGGCGATATAGGCGCCGATCATGAAGAACCCGCCATGGGCGAAGTTCAGGATGTGCAGGATGCCGAAGATCAGCGTCAGCCCCGCCGCCACCAGAAAGGTGGCGGCCGCCCAGGCCATGCCGTTGAACAGGATCAGCGCCAGATCGGCGAACGTCATCATCGCCTCCGTAAGGCCGCATCGGGATGCGGAAGGTCGGGGTGCGCACCGTTGGCAATCCGATGCACACTGTCTCTCGAAAAAAAAGTGCAGCCACCGGGGAGGGGGTGCGGCCGGTCACCGGGGAGGCGCGATCGTCATGGCCGCGCCCCGGTGGCTGCAAGTCGAGAGACCGTCAGAGAGACTTCAGTTCCAGCTTCTGCCCGGGCCGCGCCGGCTCCACCACGCTGTCACCCGGCACCGAGACGAAGTCGGTGACCGCGAAGCCATCCGGGTTGTCGGCCTTGGGGCTGATGCGCATGATCTCGACGTTCTTGATCGCCTGGTTGTCTTCAGCGCGCAGCGTGCGCTTACCGGTGGCGCTGTCGAAGGTCAGGCCCTTCAGCGCGGCGATGATCGCATCGGCCTTGGTCTCGCCGCCGGTCTTCTCAAGTGCGGCCTTGTAGGCATAGACCGCGGCATGGGCTTCCGCCGCCCAGCCCATCGGATATTTGTTGCCGGTGCGCGCGACATAGGCATCGTAGAGATGCTTGGACATCGGGTTGTCGGTGTTGCCGTTGAAATACCAGTGGGTGCCGGTCCAGGTGTCCGGGGTCTGATCCTTCATTGCCAGCGGCACCAGGAATTCATTGGCCGAGTCCACCACCACCTTGGTCTTCTCGAACAGGCCGAAGGGCTTCGCCTGCTGGAACAGGGTCACGGCATCGCCGCCATAGGCCGAGGTGTAGAGCCCCTCGAAGGGCTGGCGCACCGCGGCGGCGATGAAGTTCTTGTAGTCGCCGGCACCATAGGGCACCAGGATCGGCCGCTGGATCTCGGGCTGCTTGCCGGTCACCTGGGGGAAGATGTTCAGCATCGCATCCACGAAGATCGCCCAGGTGGTGCGGCCGTATTCATGGTCGGGGATGATGCCGCCCCAGCTGGTGACGTTCGGGTAGCGCTCGGCGATCAGCCGGATCAGGCCGTACTGGCGCGAATAGGGGCTGTCGCCCACCCGGAAGACGTTGGGGCTGTAATTCTCGTGGTTCAGCTTCTCGGTGCCCGCGCCGCAGGTCAGCACCGTGCCGCCGGCCGCCTGCATCAGCGGGCCCATGGCCAGCGCCACCGCCGACGAGATGGTGCCGAGCTGCAGGTTGACGCCCTGGCCCAGCAATTCGCGCGCCGCCACGGTCGCGGCGGCCGGGTTGGCCTTGCTGTCGCGGATTTCCAGCGCCAGAGGCCGGCCGTTGACGCCGCCATCGGCATTGATCTTCTCGACCGCAATCTCGGCGCCGTGGCGCACGAAGCTGCCGATCATTTCCTGCGCGCCCGACAGCGGGGTCACCAGGCCCAGCCTGATCGGGTTGTCGGCGGCATGGGCGCCGGGGATCCACAGCCGGCTCATCGGCGCGATCGCGGCCGCGGCGGCTGTCGTCTTCAGCAGGGTGCGCCGGCTGAACCTGGGGCCCTTGAAGCTCTGGGTCATCTCTGTCTCCTCCCTGGCATGGCGCGATTCTGATGGCCGTCGCCCTGGGGCGCGGGCCGCGCCTTCATGCCTTATCCGTGCGATTGGTGCAGATCGTGTCAGTTGTGTGGGGATGCCCCGGCATGCTGCCGGCGCAGTTCGGTCTTCAACACCTTGCCCAGCGGGTTGCGGGGCAGCGCATCGGTGAGGAAGATCCGTCTCGGGATCTCGTAATCGGCCAGCACTGCCGCGGCGGCCGTTCGCAGCCGTACGATGAAGTTCTCATCAGTTTCGATGTCTTTGGTTGTGTCGGGCCTGGTACGCACCACCACCGCCGCGACGTCCTCGCCAAGGCGTGGATGGGGCAGGGCGATCACCGCCGCCTCGAACACGCCGGGGATGCGGTGCAGCACGTCTTCCACCCGCCGGGCGGCGATCTTCAGCCCGCCGCGGACGATCACATCCTTCAGCCGGTCCAGGTGATAGAGATGGCCGTCGGTGTCGATCCGCCCCCAGTCGCCGGTGCGGACCCAGCCGTCCCTGATCGTCTCCGCCGTCGCCTCGGGCGCGTCGCGATAGCCGATCATGTTGGCAGGGCTCAGGATTTCGATCTCGCCCGCCGCCCCGGCCGGCAGCGCGCGGCCCTGGGCATCGGTGATCCGCACCCGGCAGAGCGGCATGGGCCGGCCGACCGAGCCGGGCTTCACCAGCACCTCGTCGGGGAGAAGCATGGTGCCGGTGGGGCCCGTCTCGGTCATGCCGTAGTTCTGGCGCTGGTCGACGTCCGGGAAGCGCCGGGTCAGTGCCATCACCGCCTCCTGGGGCATGGCGGCGCCGCCATAATTCCAGAGACGGATGCTCGAAAGATCGGGGGTGTCGTTGCCGGCCCGCGCCAGCGCGTCCAGCAGATAGAGGAAGCCCGAGGGCACCGAGAGCAGCACCGTGCTCCGCCGCTCCGCGATCCGCTCCAGGATGCGCGGCGCTTCGAAGGCGGGCTCCACGATCATGGCCGCCCCGGCCCAGAGCGCGGCCAGCGGGTTGAAATGCACGCCCGAGCTGGTGAAGAACGGCACCGCGTGATGATGCCGGTCATCCGGCGTCAGCCCCAGCGCCGTGCCGAAGATCGCCCCCGTGGCCACGGCAGACCGGTGGCTGTGCTCCACCGCCTTGGGCTTTCCGGTGGTGCCCGAGGTGAAGATCAGATCGGCGATGGCCTCGGGCGCCACCTCGGGCAGGGCGCGACCGGCATCGGCATCCGCCATCAGCCCGGCGAGCTCCGCGGCCATGTCGATGCAGCGGACATCGCCCCCCATCCGCCTGACCGCAGCCTGAAGCCGCGCCATCAGCCCCGGCTCGGCGAAGGCGATCTTCAGCCGGCCAAGGGCGATGGCGTGGTCCAGATCCTCGTCGCCATAGCGCGGGTTGACCGGCACCAGAACCGCGCCGGCCAGCGCCGTGGCATACTGGACCAGATGGGCCTCGGTGACGGCGGCGTTGGTGGCCAGCACGCCGACGCCGTCACCCGGCCCGACCCCCGCCGCCACCAGCGCCCGGGCCAGCCGTTCCGCTCCGGCCGCCATGGCGGCGAAGCTGGTCACGGCCAGCCCGTCCGCCTCTGCCGGGTGCAGCAGCGAGGGCGCGATCAGCATGGGTGCCGCGCCATGCTCCGCCGCCCGCGCCCGCAGAAGACGGCCGAGCGTGCCCGTCTCCGCAATCCTGCGGGCGAGATCGGCTTCAAGCGGTCCTTGGGGCGTGGGGGCGGCCATGGCGGATCCCTCTGATCGACCGGTCAGCTTATCGACCCGTGAAGGCGGGCTTGCGCTTCTCGCGGAAGGCGGCGACCGCCTCGCGATGGTCTTCGGTCAGGTTCGACATGCTTTCATAGCCGATGCAGGCATCCATCATCGAATGGGCCAGCTGCTTCAGCGCGATATTGGTCGCGGTCTTGGTCCAGCGGATCGCCTTGGTGGCGCCGCCGGCCAGGCGGTCGGCCAGGGCGTAGACCTCGTCGTCCAGCTTCTCCGGCGCGACCGCGCGGTTGATCAGCCCGATCTGCGCCGCCTCGGGTGCCGTCAGCAGGTCGCCGGTCAGCAGGAATTCCTTGGCGCGGGCGAAGCCGATCAGCTGCGGCCAGATCACGGCACCGCCATCGCCGGCCACCAGCCCCACCGACACATGGGGGTCGCCGATCTTCGCCTTGTCGGAGGCGATGATGATATCGCACATCAGTGCGATTGTCGCACCCAGCCCGGTGGCATGGCCGTTCAGCCGGCAGATCAGCGGCTTTTCAAGATCCAGCTGGCTGAACACGATGCGCTTGGCCTCAAGCCCGGTGCGCTCGAACTCGCCCGGCACATCGATATGTTCCTGCATCCAGTTGATGTCGCCGCCGGCGCAGAAGGCGCGGCCGGCGCCGGTCAGCACCACCACGTCGCTGTCGGGATCCATGGCCAGGTCGGTGAACAGCCGCGAGAATTCCTCGTGCAGCCGGGCGTTGACCGCATTCATCGCCTCGGGGCGATTGATGGTCGCGGTCAACACGCGGTTGCGGCGTTCGAAGGTGAAGCATTGATAGTCGCGGAATTCGAAGGCGCCGGGTTCGGTGGTCACGGGGTGGGTTTCCTCTCAGGCGGGGCGGTTCGTCTGCCGCCCTTGGGTGATGTCTTCAATGTCAGAGGCAATCAGGCGGCATTGCTCTGATCGGTGGTGGCGATGAAGCGGTCCAGATGCAGGTCGTTGCCGCCCATGCCGGCGGCGATCACCTTCAGGCGTTTGAAGCCGTGGCCGACGATCATCTCGTCGGTCATGCCGATGCCGCCATGCAGCTGGATCGCCTCGCGCCCGACATGCATCGCCAGTTCGGCGACATGCAGCCGGGCGGCCGATACCGCGCGGGCGCGGGCCAGAACGTCGTCTTCGGCCAGGGCGACCGTCGCCATGATGACCATCGACCGCGCCTCTTCGCAGGCGATGTGGATGTCGGCCATGCGGTGCTGCAGGGCCTGGAACCGGCCGATTTCCTGGCCGAACTGGCGGCGGGTGCGCAGATGGTCCAGCGTGGCCGCCTTCAGCCGTTCCATCACGCCCACCGCCTCGGAAAGTTCGGCGGTGATCGCGCGGTCGATCAGTGCGGCCAGGATGGCATCCGCATCACCGGCCAGCAGGGCCGCCGCCGGCGCGGTGGCGCCGTCGAACACGATCTCGGCCGCGGTCATGCCGTCGAGTGTGGGATAGCCGGTGCGGGTGATCCCCGGTGCCGTCGCATCCACCAGGAACAGCCCGGTGGCGCCGCCCGGCATCGCGGCCGAAACCAGCAGGCAATCCGCCTCGGCCCCGGCGCGGACCACGCTTTTGGTCCCGTCCAGCCGCCAGCCGTCACCCGCGGGCGCCGCCCGGGTGCGGCGCGGGGCGGCCGGGTCGCGCAGGCCCGGCTCGTCATGGGCGAAGGCAATCACCAGCCGGCCTTCGGCGATGGCGGCCAGCCGCGCATCCTCCGCAGCCGCCCCGGCCAGCATCAGCGCCGCGGGGGCGATCACCGCGGCCGGCAGATAGGGCTCGACCATCAGCCCGCGGCCGATCTCCTCCATCACGATCATGGTCTCGACCGCACTGCCGGCACTGCCGCCGGCCGCTTCGGGCAGGGCCACGCCCTGCCAGCCCATCTCCGCCATATCGGCCCAGGCGGCCCGATCGAAACCGCCGGCCGCCGCGGCCTTGCGGCGCTTCAGGTCATAGCGCTCCGCGACCCAGCGCCTGGCCATGTCGCGCAGCATCGACTGTTCTTCGGTGAAGCGGAAGTTCATCTGATCCGTCCATCATTATGTCTTCATCATGTCTTTCGGTCCGCGCTGTGGTCAGGATCCATCATGCACAGCCGTGATCCGTTGCGTGCCGCTCCCGCCCGATCTGCCCCGACCCATTGGCCCCCGATCCATTGGCCCCCGATCCATTGGCCCCCGATCCATTGGCATCTGTCCGACTCCGTCGCCGCCCCACTTGCACACGCTCGCCACCGTCATCCCGGCGAAGGCCGGGATCCAGGTTTGCTTCCATCTGAAGGACCGCGATGATCCAGGTGCCGGCCCGGACGGCGGCGTGCTTCACGATGCCTGACATCGCCGTCCTTACACATCTGCGCGTGCCATTCCCGTAGATGCCTGCCTGGATCCCGGCCTTCGCCGGGATGACGGTTGTGATGGTGTGCGATGGCGATCGGATGCTGTGCCTGACATCCGCAGTTGAAGAGCCCCGGCGGGCCTGCCGGGCATCGACTGATCCGGCATTCGCTGCATCCAGGCCGGTACCGGGCGTTGTGGTCAGAGGCCCAGGGCGTGTTTGGCCAGGATGTTGCGCTGGACTTCGTTGGAGCCGCCCCAGATGGTGGGGGCGCGGTGGTAGAGGAATTCGGCCAGGATGCCGGCGGCGCCGTCGGGGCCGATCTCGATGCCCTGCGCCTCGGCCTCCAGCAGCCGCACATCGAAGGGGATGCCGTAGAGGCCCAGCACGTCGGTGGCGAGTTCGGTGATCGCCTGCACCAGTTCGCTGCCGCGGATCTTGAGCAGAGAGGCCTCGGCCCCGGGGGCGGCCCCGTCCATGGCGGCATCCAGCATGCGCAGCGTGGTCCATTCCAGCGCCAGCACGCGGATGTCCAGCCGGGCGACGCGGTCGCGGAAGCGGGGATCGTCGGCCAGCACGCCGCGGCCGTTGGCATGGGGCAGGCGGGCGGCCATGCGCCGGATCTTGCCGATCAGCCGCCTTGCCTTGCCGGTTTCGGCCGAGAGCATGCGCTCATGCCCCAGCAGGAATTTGGCGTAGGTCCAGCCCTTGTTCTCGTCGCCCACCCGCTCACTCACCGGCACGCGGACGTCGTCGAAGAACACTTCGTTCAGATGATGCGCGCCGTCGATGGAGATGATCGGCCGCACCGTCACCCCCGGCTGCTTCATGTCCAGCAGCAGGAACGAGATCCCCTCCTGGGGCCGCGCGGCATCACCGTCGGTGCGGGCCAGGCAGAACATCATGTCGGCCCAATGGGCCATGGTGGTCCAGATCTTGGAGCCGTTGACGATATAGTGGTCGCCATCGCGCACCGCCCGGGTCTTCAGCCCGGCCAGATCCGATCCGGCGCCCGGCTCGCTATAGCCCTGGCACCAGAACACGTCGGACGACAGGATGCCGGGCAGATGCCGTTCCTGCTGATCGGCATTGCCATAGGTGAAGATCACGGGGCCCACATAATTCACCCCGAAGGGCAGCAGCCAGGGGGCACCGGCGCGCGCGGTTTCTTCCTGGAAGATATAGCCTTCCACCGGCGTCCAGTCGCACCCGCCCCATTTCTTCGGCCAGAACCCGGCGATCCAGCCCTGTTCATGCAGGATCTTCTGCCAGCGGATGTGATCCGCGCGGGAAAGATGCCGCCCCTCCAGCACCTTCGCCCGGATATCCTCGGGCAGCCGCTCCTCGCAGAACCGCCGCACCTGATCGCGGAACGCCCGCTCTTCGGCCGTGAACTCGGCGTGCATGCCTCGCTCCGAACTGATTAATGATTCATGAGTCATTATTCTTGTCGCCGAAACCGGGGCGGTGCGCAAGATCAAATCGTGTTGTGCGGTGCGGGAGAAATTTTAGGAGGAATTGTGCGGTGCGGTGGGGGGCGGCGGCGTGGGGCAGGGGGCGAGGGGGGCCTACCTGGGTCTGCGGGCTTCAGCCATGGCGATGTAGCGGGCTTCGAGTTCGTCGAAGACCTCGTCAGCAGGGTGGGTGCGTCCGGCGGCCCCGTCGGCGAGGCCGCGGAGGATGGCGGCGTCGAGGGGGGTGAGGTCGGGAGTGATTGGATTGTCCATGTGAATATCCTCCATTTTGCCGGTATTCGAGTGTATCATCATATCCTTTTCATCCGTGCGTTGACGATCGGAAGCATCGTATCTGAGGGGGACTATGCGGGGGATTGACGTTTCCGGGTGCCCTGCCTTGATGATTGCCGGATCTCTTCCGGTAGCTGAGCCTTCGGAGATGAGGGCAGGCGAGCACCCTTAGGAGCCGTGTGGGTGTCAACAGATACCGCAGGTATCGGCATTCATGTAGAGTCAGGAGTGCGGAGCGGACATATGTCGAGCCGACCGTATATAAATAAAAATATTGCACAACTCGAACAAATTTTTCGACACGTGCGCGATGATGTAAATGAACTTGATGTTCTGGTCGACGAATTGTCTTATCGAAAGACGCCCAGAGCGAGAGCACTTGCTATAAAGGTAGACAAGGCGCTGGCGGTACTGGTCAAGCGCGGGGCCGTTGCCGAGCCTACTCCTGCCGTTGCGGTGCATCGGTCCGATGCTGCGTCGATGCCTTTTTCTGCAACTCCGCCGAGTAATGCGCACGGCTTGGGCAGGTCGATCTCCCCGAGGGGTCCTGAGATCCCGGCTGTGCCCGATACTCCAGTCCTGCAGCCGGAAGTCGTACATGTCCCGATAGATCTGGAGGCTCTTCCCTCCTTCTCTCCGTCAGGTCGGCCGGATGATGCGCGCGCCATACTGGCAGCGTGGACAGCCCTGGAGGCCCTGTCTCCTCAGAGTTACAAACGTCCACAGGACCTTGCGGCCGGCGAGCGGTCTCGGGTCGTGCCATTGGAACGTGGTGTTCCATGGGAAGCATCGGTCCGCAGCAGGCCAAACCATAAGCTCTACTTCGAGGTCTTTCTCGGCGCCATTGCGCTCGACGGAGCATCGGATGAACTGGCTCAGGCGTTTGGCGAAGACGTCGAGCGTTCTCGTCCCGATGGCAAGAAGGCGGCGATCGGCTCAATTCTTGTAAATAAAGAAGGTCATGTACTTGAGGAGAAGGGCATTGCCGTCTCCAGTTTTGCCTGGGCACTCAGGGTAGCACTTGATCGCAAACTCGATAAATTGGGAGCATGGCCGCAGGTAGAACGGCATGTCGTCGAAAAACTGGACCGGATGGTGCGACATCACGACAGCGACGGAAAACCGATCCCGCTCGATCTGGATGTCGTAAACCAGGTGCATCGATGGCTCGTGGCCCAGTTTGGCGTGCCCGCTCATCTTGTCGAGCCGCCAAGCTTTGCACTGAAGGTGTTTCACTACTATAAAGCAAAGACGCCGCCTGAGCCATCTTTGCTGAATTCGTTCTATCTTGAGGATCTTGGCCAGGCTGTCAAAGTGATCGAGGGGGGGCGGGGCGGGCTTGGCCTTCTGCGCTATATGGGCATCGGGCAGCCTGCCGAGAAAGTCGACGTCCTCTCGCCCGCTGCGGCTATTGAACCTTTCGTCTCGCCGTCGCTTATGCCGCCGGCACGTTGGCCGTCGCCGGGCGGCCACCCACTGGTTCTGCTGCAACAGGCTGCCGTCAATATTGCACGTGCGGAACTTGGCGGAACAGCCGGTATCTTGGGCATCAATGGACCGCCGGGAACCGGAAAGACGACGCTTCTCAGGGACATTGTCGTCGGATGCATTGTCGATCGCGCCATCGCAATGGTTGCGTTCGACCAGCCGGAGGAGGCGTTTGAGGCGACGGGCCAGAAGGCGGCAATGGGGCAGAACGCGTTTCTGCACTTTTATCGGTTGGATGCGTCGCTGAAAGGCCACGAGGTCATCATTGCGTCGTCGAACAATAGGGCCGTTGAGAACGTCAGCAAGGAACTGCCTCTGAAGGACGCCAATGGTCGTCATGACCGGATGTCGTACTTCAGGTCGATCAGCGATCTGATCGCGAACCCCAATCCTATCGATTCTTATGGCGAGAACGACATCTCCTATCGCGAGCCGGTCGAAACCTGGGGACTGATGGCTGCCGTGCTCGGCAACAGCGGTAACCGCGCGGCGTTTCAGCGGGCGTTCTGGTGGAACGATGACGGTGGCTTTCGTACCTATCTGAAAGCGGCGCGCGGCCTTGACGTCCTGTGCGAGATCAAGGATCAGCAGACCGGCAAAATTCTGGATCGGGTGTTGCCACCGGTGGTCGCTCTCGAACGCCCGAGCAATAATGGTACGGATGCTGCTGCTGCCTGGCGGCAGGCCCGTGCTGCCTTCCTGCGGATCAAAGAGGCGGTGGACACCGAAATTGCCGGCTTTGAGAAAATCCGCAAGGATGTTCTGGCGGCCAAGAAAGCCTCAGACGATCTGCTGAATCTTGAACGAATTTTTTCTGAACTGAAGCAGGCCGTCGCGCAATCTCTTCAGACAATAAAACTGTGCCGTCAGGCGCACGAAGACGCCGTGGTACAGGTTGGGGTGCGCACGGCACTGCTGGATGCTCACAATGCCAACAGGCCCGGACTCTTTTCTCGTGTTCTCGGATCTGCGGGGAAATCCTGGCGCTCTACTGAACGGGACCTTTCCGAATCGGTCGACCAAGCCATCCGACAGCAGAAAACGGCGCAGGATGCTCTGCAGAAAGCCGAGACCGGCTTGATGCGACTTCAAGCTCGGCTGCAGGCGGTCGAGGAAGAAACTTTGAAAAAAAGGCAGCATGTATCCGCTCTTGATGCGGCTGTGGTGCAGGCACGAAACCAACTGGGTGGCAGAATTGTCGATGAGCAGCTGTTTAAGCGCGCGCATGACGAAATTCATCTGACAGCGCCGTGGCTGCCCAACAACCTCCACAGTATGCGTGAAGATCTGTTTGCTGCGGCCCTGACGGTCCACAAAGCGTTCATCGACGCCTCTGCAAGTCGTCTGCAGCACAATCTGGGTTTGCTGATGTCAGCGATGAACGCCGGTTCGTTCAAATCTCCGGCCCATCGTGAACTGCTGCCCGATCTCTGGTCTACGTTGTTCATGGTAGTGCCGGTTGTCTCAACGACCTTCGCTTCCGTCAGAGCCATGTTCGGCGATTTGCCCCCTGAGAGCCTGGGTTGGTTGCTGATTGACGAAGCCGGGCAGGCACTTCCTCAGGCAGCGGTCGGCGCGATCATGCGGGTGAAGCGCTCTATTGTCGTGGGTGATCCGCTGCAAGTTCCCCCGGTAGTCACGCTGCCCGAGAGATTGACGTCTGAAATCTGCAAATACTACAATATTGAGGAAACCAAATGGTCCGCGCCATCGGCATCTGCACAGACACTCGCCGATCAGGCATCGCGTTTTCGATCAATCTTCGTTGCGGATGTCGGCGACCGAGAGGTCGGTTTGCCTCTTCTCGTACATCGGCGGTGTCAGAATCCGATGTTCGACGTTTCCAATTCCATCGCCTACGCACGCCAGATGGTACATGCAGCAGGGGCGAGGCGTCCCGGCCCGATCGGCACAGTGTGGGGGCCATCTCGATGGATCAATATTAATGGTCACGCCGACACTAAATGGTGCCCCGAGGAGGGCGAGGTCGTTGTCCGGATGTTAATACAGCTGGCTGCATCTGGTGTCCGTAATCCTGATCTCTTTATAATTACACCATTTAAAATAATTGAGACGGAAATGCGAAGACGAGTCGCTGGCGAAGTAGACTTGCTCCGAGAGTTCGGGGTACAGAAGGATCAATGGGCCCGGGATCGCGTCGGTACCATCCATACGTTCCAAGGTCGGGAAGCGGATACGGTTATCCTGCTATTGGGTGCACCCAACGCGGCTCAGCACAGGGCCCGGCAGTGGGCAGCGAACCCGCCCAACATTATCAATGTCGCTGTTACACGCGCGAAACAGAACCTGTACGTGATCGGCTCAGCCAATGCATGGGCGGGTTCTGGAGCCAGTCTGCAAGTCCTTCAGCGCCATCTGGCTACACACTGACGTTGAAGTTATTGTCTCATAAATCCCTTTATCTAAGGGCATGTCGTCCGATATTTTTCTGACGATCATCCCGGTATATATTCGATCTGGTGTATACGGGAGGCCCGACATGCCCCAGCTCGCAAAGATAGTCAAATCCGGCGATTCACAGGCTGTGTGGTTGCCGAAGGATTTCCGCTTCGATGTTGACGAGGTTGAAATCACGCGAGAGGGCGATGCCGTGGTGCTGCGTCCGAAGATTGATGCCGACCGGCGCCGGGCGGCGTTACGCGCCGCCATCGCCCGCGGCCTGAGCGACGACGTCATGATCGACGGCCGCGACCAGCCCGATTTCCCGCCCGATCTCTCACCCCCCGATCTCTGACCCTACCACCCCCCCAAAAAAACAGCCGCACCCCCAAGGATGCGGCCGTTCTCACCCCTCCACCCCGCCCGTATCCGGGCAGGCCAGAGGTCAGCTCTTCTTCAGCGCCGCCGTGGCGTTGCCGATTTCGAACGTGCCCTGGGCGGTGCCGCTTTCGGGCACGATTTCGCGGGCGCGGTCGCCGATTTCGTCGATGCGGGCGGCGATCTGCTCGGCGGCGTCGGGGCCGTCGCCGATGTAGACGCCTTCGGTCAGCGTCACATAGGCGCGTTCAAAGCTGCCGGCGCCGGCGTTCAGGATCATCCGGGTCGGCGCGTCTTCCGACACCAGATAGAGCAGGCCGGGGGAGACCGTCTCGGGGCGCAGCGCCGCCAGAACCTCGGCCGTCATCAGGCCCTCGGTCATGCGGGTGGCGGCGGTGGGGGCCAGGCAGTTGACGCGGATGTCGTTCTTAACGCCTTCCAGCGACAGGGTCTGCATCAGCCCCACCAGCGCCATCTTGGCGGCGCCGTAATTGGACTGGCCGAAATTGCCGTACAGGCCCGAGGACGAGGTGGTCATCACCACGCGGCCGTAATTCTGCGCGCGCATGATCTCCCACACCGCCTTGGTGCAGATCACAGCACCCATCAGGTGCACGTCGACCACCAGGCGGAAATCGTCCAGGCTCATCTTCGCGAAGCTCTTGTCGCGCAGAATGCCGGCATTGTTGACCAGAATGTCGACCCGGCCCCAGCGCGCCATGGTCTCGGCGACCATCGCCTCAACCGCCGCCGCATCGGTCACCGAGGCGCCGCTCGCCATCGCCTCGCCGCCGGCGGCCTCGATCTCGGCCACGACCTGGGCGGCCGCATCCGAAGACCGCCCGTCGGCGCCCAGATCGTTCACCACCACCTTCGCACCGCGCGCGGCCAGCGCCAGCGCATGGCAACGGCCAAGACCGCCGCCGGCCCCGGTCACGATGGCAACGCGGCCGTCGAACCTCATGCTCATGAACTCCACCTTCCCTGTCGGTCGTCTTCCGCTTTGCAGGTCCGGCCACCCTCTTGGCATATGACCCCTGGGCACACCTTCGCCTCAGGCATATGGGGGCATGATCGGCGGACCCGCCGCCCGCGGCGCGTCTGCCGCGGGCAGGCGCGATCATAGCGGCTGCGCGCCGCAGCGCAAAATATACGGTGTTTGAAAGATCTTACGGCCGGCCATAGGCGCCGGCGCCGCCGGCTTCGGCCGAGGCCTCCCGCGCTGCGGCGAAGATCAGGGCGCGGTCGTCTTCCGACAGCGCGGTGGTGGTGGTGGTGGTCACCACGCAGGCAACTTCGTGCTGGGCATCGAAAACCGGCGCCGCCTGGCCGGTGATGCCGGACAGCAGATGGCCGCTGAGTTCATGGCCGAAGGTCTGGCGGATCCGCGCCAGATCGCGGGCGGCCGGCGGCTTGCCGCGGAACGGCGCCGGCTGGAGCCTGCGCGCCACCTCGATCCGCTCCGGCGGCAGAAAGGCCTGGAAGACCAGGCCGCAGGCGGTGTTGTCGAGCGGCAGCACATCGCCCAGGCCGATGGCGCTGATCGAGAAATAGGCGCTGCGATACCAGCGCACCACGGTGGGGCCGCGATCGGTCCAGATCGCCACCCCGCCGCTGGCGGCGATGCGCATCGCCAGCGCCTTCATATGCCGTGCCGCCACCTCCACCGCATCGATCCGGCGCAGCGCGCCGATGCCGATATCCAGCGCCGTGGGGCCCAGATCATAGCGGCCGCTGGCGGTTTCCTGCACCGCCAGCCCCTCCTTGATCAGGCTTTGCATATAGCGATGGGCGGTCGAGGTGCCGGTGCCGGCGCGGCGGGCCAGTTCTCCCAGCGCCATCGGCCCTTCGGCATCGGCCAGAATGGTGAGAAAGCGCGCCGCGATCGAGACCGACTGAATGGTGCCGGATCGCCGCTCCCCCCCCTTTTCGTCCTCTGTCCCCTTGTCGTCCTCCATCTCCACCCCGCTCATCGGATCACCGAGGGCAGCCAGAGGGAAATGGCGGGGAAGGCGAGCAACAGAACCATGACGACCATTTCGGCGAGAAGAAACCACGACGCACCGCGCACGACACGGCCGAACGAGATGCTGGCCGGCATCAGACCATGGGCCGCAAACAAGTTCAATCCAAGCGGCGGCGTGATCAGCCCGATCTCGATATACTTGACCGCGATCACCCCGAACCAGACCATGTCGAGCCCGCGCGCCTCTACCGCCGGCAGAAAGATCGGCAGGGCCAGCAGCATCACCCCCATCGGGTCCAGCACCGTGCCCAGCGCCAGCAGCACCACCGACAGCACCAGCATGAAGGCGATGTCGCTGTCGGCGAAGACCGCCAGATGGCCGGCGACGACTTCGGGGAAACCGGTCAGCGCCAGATAGGTGGAGAGCGTGCTCGCCCCCACCGCCACGATCAGGATCGCGGCCGTGGTCCGGGCGGTGTCGGCGATGGCGGCACGAAACGCCGCCCGGTCGAGCGTGCGGCGGATCAGCGCCACGATCAGCGCCGCCAGCGCGCCCAGCCCGCCCGCCTCGGTCGGCGTCGCGAAGCCGCCATAAAGCCCCGCGATCACCATGGCCGCGATGGCGGCCACCGGCCACACCCCCAGCAGATCCCGCAGGCCCGGCCGGCCGCCCGCCTCGTCGCGGGCATCGCCGCCGGCGATCGCCGGGTTCAGCCGGGCGCGCAGGATGATCATCACCGTATAGGCAAGGGCGGTCAGCAGCCCCGGCAGCAGGCCGGCCGCGAACATGGTCAGCACCGATTGTTCGGTCAGGATCGCGAAGATGATGAAGGGGATGGAGGGCGGGATCACCGCGGCGATGGTGCCGGCGCAGCCGCAGACCCCGGCGATCAGCCCCGGATCATAGCCGCGCTTCAGCATCTGCGGCACGGCGATGCGGCCCACACCCACCGTGGCCGCCAGGCTGGACCCCGATGCCGTGCCGAAGGCCGCGCAGGTGATGTTGGTGGCAACCGCCAGCCCGCCCGGCACCCGCCGCGTCAGGTGCTGGAACAGCGCGAACAGCACATCGGCAAGCCCGGCCCGGGCGACGATATTGCCCATCAGCAGGAACATCGGCACGGCCGAAAGTTCCCAGCTGGCGGCGAATTCCAGCGGCGCGCGCGACAGCAGCGCGAAGCCCGGGCCGATGCCGATCATCGCCACCGTCCCCGCCAGCCCGGCGGTGAACAGGGCGAAGGCGATCGGCACCCGCAGCGCCGCCAGCCCCAGAAACAGCAGCAGGGCCAGGCAGGCCTGATATTCCGGGGCAAGATAGTCAGCCGCCATGGGCCAGCTCCACCGGTTCGCGGCCCGCGGCCACGCGGACCAGCTGGGCGACGGCCGCCAGCGCCAGCGCGCCGAACCCCGCCACCACCGCCCAGCGCCCCGGCCAGACCGGCAGGGAAAAGCCGGTCAGCACCACCCGTTCGCCGCGCAGCGTCGCCACCCAGGCGACATCGAACGACAGCCAGGTGAACAGCCCCGCCACCGCCACCGTCACCAGCGCCGCCGCCAGTCTTTGCAGCCGGCGCGGCCAGCCGCGCAGGCGATCCGCCAGCACGCCCACCTCGATCTGCCGGCCCGTGACCTGAAGCCCCGCCAGCGGCAGGAACACCGCCATCACCATATAGATCCGCGCCACCGCCTCGGGCATGCCCTCGGGCGTGCCGCCGGCGATCAGGCGGATGATCAGATCCAGCGCCATATGGGCGAACATGGCAAGCACCGCCAGTTCGCCCAGCGCACCGGTGGCCGCGGCGGCGCGCGCCGCCATCCGGTCGAGGATGCGCATCAGCCGGGGCACGCCGCCAGGCTTTCCGGGAAGACGGTCTCGGTCAGCAGCCGGGTCATCTCCGCCGGGTCGGCCTTGATCTTCGGCAGATATTCCTCGTGCCATTTGCGGTAGATCCGGGCGATCCGGGCCGCGAAGGCGTCGGGTTCGGCAATGCCGCGCGCCGCCGCGCGGGCGGCGAGCGCCGTCACCTCGCCCGCCTGATAGGCGGGCCAGGCCGCCTGCATCGCCGCATCGCCGCCCGAGAAACCGGCCACGGCTTCCAGCTTCGGCCGCACCTGCGCATCGGCATCGATATAGGCCTTCTGCACATAGGGCAGGGCGGATGCGGCGGCATGGGCCAGGATCGCCTTGCGGTCGGCCTCGCCGATCCGGCACCAGGCCTCCAGGCTGACGGACACCGGGACGGCGCCGCCGACGATGCCCTGGGGCATGTCGATCACGCCTTTGACGACATCGGTCAGGCCATAGCTCTGCGCCCAGCTGATCGGCACCAGCGCGCAATCGGTCTTGCCCGTCTGAAGCGAGATCAGCAGATCGGTGATCGAGGTGGTGACCGGGATCATGCCCAGCGCCTCGGCCCAGCGCGCCTCGGGGCTGGCGATCACGCTGACCCGGCGGCCCTGAAGATCGGCCTTGCCCGCAACCGGGCTGGTGCACTGCATCGCCATCGGCGCGGTCGCATTCAGGAACAGCGGGATCTGGCCCTCGCGGCGCATCTCGTCCAGGCAGTCGGGGCAGCCCTGGAAGAAAGCTTCGTTGATCGCCCCCATCGTCGCCACCGGGTCGACGCCGAAACCGGTCAGCTCGGACATCACCGAGGCATGGGGCAGGTCGGACGGATAGAAGGCCAGCACCACGAAACCCGCATTGACCACCCCGTCGCGGATCGAGGGCAGCACCGTCGGCATCTTCACCACCGTGCCGCCGAACAGGCCGCGGAATTTGACCCGGCCTTCGGTCACCGTCTCGATGCCCTTCAGGAAGGGCACCACGCCGTCGCGATTGAACAGCGCCTGTTCCGGCACCGGCGAGCCGTAGGTCAGCGTCGCCGCGTCGGCCGCCGTACCCGCGGCAAGGCAGATCGCCGCGGCGGCAAGCCCGTGGCGCAGTCTGGTCAGTGTGGTCATGGGTTCTGTCCCCCGGTGCATCGTCTCCCGCTCCGCGACCGGCTTGATGTCCTGTATCGCGGAAGATATTCTGGATCGTGGAATACCCTCCGCCATCTGTCAAGGACGCCCGCATATGCGTAAGGAATTGATCGGTCTCGATCATCTGATGATTTCAACCCCCGATCTGCCGGCGATCCGCGCCTGCTATCTGCGGCTGGGTTTCTCGGTGACGCCCTGGCGGACCAACGAGCCGATGGGCGGCGGCAAAACCGGCGGCCGCGGCGGCAACCATCTGGTGCTGTTCCGCCCGACCGATGACCGCATGACCAATTTTCTGGAATTCGCCTATGCCGACCCGGCCCATGCCGTGCCCTATATGCGCGATCTTCTGGGTCGCCGGCCGGCGCTGGCGATGATCGTGCACGCGGCGACCGATCTGCGCTCACTCGACGAGGGCTGGCAGGCGGCGGGTTTCCCGCCCTGCCTGTATTACGAACTCGACACCGACTATCACGACCCCGACGACGGCACGGTCGACCGGATCCATTTCCGCGTTCTGGTGCCCGATGCGCCGCGCGGCCCGCTCGCCTTCAATGCCTGCGAGGTGATGGACCGCAGCCATTATCTGCGGCCCGGCTGGATCGCGCATGAAAACGGCGCCGAATACTGGGCGGCGGCCACCGTGGTGAGCGATGATCTGGCGGCGATGCGTCGCCATTTCGGCGCGATCTACGGCATTCAGCCGGTGCCGGAAGGGCCTGTCTCGGTAACCATGGGCGATCAGACCCTGACGGCGGTCGATGCCGCGGGCTTCGCCGCCGGCTGGGGCGATGCCGCGCGCCGCGCCGATGGCAGTCTCGCCGAGCTGGCGGTGGAGGTGCGCGTCGCCTCGGCCGATACCGCCCGCGCGGTGCTTACCCGCAATGCTGTGAGCTTCCGGGACGAGGGCAGCCGGCTGATCGTGCCGGCGGCCGAGGCCGGCGGCATCGTGCTGGTGCTGGCCGAGGCCGCTTGAGCCATGCGCGCCCCCAGATCCCGCGAGACCCTCCCCATGACCGGCGCCATCGGCCTGATCGGCGGCACCGGCTGGCCCTCCACCGCGCTTTATTACGAGCGTCTCAACCGGCTGGCGGAGCCCGGCACCGTGCCGGTGCTGATCGCCAGCCTGTCCTTCGCCCCCGTGCTCGCCCATGCCGAACAGGGCCGGTTCGATCTGGTCACCGCCGCCTTCGTGGGGGCGGCGCAGGCGCTGGATGCCGCCGGCGCCGGGGTGATCGGCCTTTGTGCCGCCACGGCGCATCTGGCGTTCGATGCCGTCGCCGCCGCGGTCGATCTGCCCTGCCTGCACATCGCCGATCCCTTCCGCACCCCCGCGGATCTTGTGCCCCCGGGGGCGGTGGTGGGCGTGCTCGGCACGGCGCAAACCCTGGAGCAGGGCGTGTTTTCGGGCCCCCTGGCCGCGGCCGGCCACCGGGTGCTCAGGCCCGAAGGCCGGGTGGCGGCGGGGCTCGACCGGGCGATCAAGACCGGCATCTCGGCGGGGCGCCCGGCCCCGGAGGATATCGCCGCGGTCCAGGCGGCCCTGGACGATCTTGTCGCCGGCGGGGCCGATGCCGTCGTGCTCGGCTGCACCGAACTGCCGCTGATCCGCGACCGGCTGCGCACGCCGCTGCCGCTGATCGATGCGGTGGCGGCGCATTGCCGGGCCTTGCTGGCCGCACCGCGGGGCTGATCGCCCGGCCCGCACAAAAAAAACCGCGCCGCGGGAAACAGGATCCCGGCTGGCGCGGTGGAGGATCGCACAGGGAAAGTGCGGGCAAGGAGACGACCATGACGAGCCGAAGGTCCGATGACCCGGTCCGTCCCGATGTCCAAATCAGATTATCGCCATGCTGCTTAACGAGGCGTGAAGGCGGATCGTTTTTTCACGGCCGGCGACAGGAAACTGCATGATATGTCGCCGGTTGCGATCGGGGATGGGGTATGGATCTGTGTCATTTTCAGGGCAGGAGGGTATCTGAACCGGTTTTTCTTGCCTGTATGTCGCCGGCAACAGCAGATGCCCGAACGGATATCTGTCCTGCCGGGTGAAAAACATTGCCGGAAGATGTCCTCGGGATGTCAGCCCTGGCGGATGGGCCCGGAATGGCGCGGAGCCCCCGGATGTGGCCACACGGCGCCGCCTGGATCTTTGTGGCATCGGACCCATATGATCTGACAGGCGCGGCGGAACTGAACAGAGACCGCAGCCGCTCGCCTGTCATCGGTCAACACAGCCGACGGGGGATGCGTCATGTCACATGTCACCGCAAGTATCGGAAATCTTCCCTACGCCGTCTCGATTTCGACCGGGAACCATCGCCTGTCATCGGACGAACCCGTTGTCATGGGCGGCAGCGATCACGGGCCCACACCGCATGACCTTCTTCTGTCGAGCCTTGCGTCCTGCACCCTGATCACGCTGAAGATGTATGCGCATCACAAGCACTGGCCGTTGCTGGCGCTCGACGTGGAGTTGAGCTTCATTCGCGATGAAGCCGCAGAAGATGCAGTGACGGTGGAACGGGTGATCACCCTGCACGGCCCGGTCTCCGATGCCGCCCGGGCTGAACTCGCAGATCTGGCCGAGCGTACGCCCGTCACCCTGCGCCTGAAGCCCGGCCTGCCGATCCACACCATCTTCCGTCAGGCGTCGGCGCCGGCGATGGCGGAGGCCTGAACAGGCCTCCGCCATTGCCGATCCGCGGCGTCAGGCCGCCGCCACCGCCCTCAGGAAGCCGTCCACCGTGCTGCGCAGCCGGGTGGAGCGTTCCGAGAGCGTGCGCGCGGTGCTCAACACCTGCGCCGACCCCGAAGCGGTGGCCTCCGCCGCCATGCTCACCCCGCCGATCGTGTCGGTGACGTCCTGGGTGCCGCGGGCCGCCTGATCGGCGTTGCGGCCGATTTCGGCCGTGGCCGCCGACTGCTGCTGCACCGCGGCCGAGACAGCACCCGACATGCCCTGCACCCGGTGCACCACCTCGGCCATGCGGCCGACGGCATCGAGCGCCGCGCCGATGCTGCCGTGCATATGCTCCACCCGGCTGCGGATATCGCCGGTCGCGCGGCCGGTCTGGGTGGCGAGCCCCTTCACTTCAGAAGCCACCACCGCGAAGCCCTTGCCGGCCTCTCCGGCGCGTGCCGCCTCGATCGTCGCGTTCAGCGCCAGCAGATTGGTGCGGCTGGCGATCTCTTCGATCAGGGCGATCACCGCGGCGATGTCGTTGCCCGCACGGTCCAGCTCGCCGCCCAGCGCCTTCACGCGCTCTACCTCATCGCTTGCATCGCTTGCCACGCTGCGCGCGGTTTCCATCTGCCGGGCCACTTCAGAGACGGTCGCGGTCAGCTCTTCGGTTGCCGCCGCCACCGCCTGAACATTGGCCGATGCCTGTTCCGCCGCCGTGCCCACGGTCGAGGCCTGGCGCGAGGTTTCTTCCGAGGTCGACGACAGCAGCTGCGCGGTCGCCTCCAGCTCCACGGCCGAACTGCTCATCACCGCCAGCATTTCGGCCACCTCGCGGTCGAAATCGCGGATCAGCTGTGCCACCTCGGCGGCGCGGCGTTCGCGTGCCGCCACCTGCGCGGCCTCCGCCTCCAGCAGGCGGCGGCGCTCCTGCGCATTGTCGCGGAAGATCAGCATGGCGCGGGCCACGTCGCCGATCTCGTCGCGGCGATCGGTGCCCTGAACCTCGGCATCCAGATCGTCGGCCGCCAGCCCGTTCAGCCGCCGCACGGTGCGCTGCAGGGGGCGCGCGATGGTTGCGATCGCGATCAGGAAGCCGGCGGCCAGGCCGATCAGCGTGCCGGCGATGGCCGTCGCCACGATCTCCGTCTCGGTTTCGGTGCCCAGCGTCCGGGCCTCGTCGGCAACCGCATGCGCCCGGGCCTCGATCTCCTCGACGAGATGCGCCACCTCGTCGGACAGGGCGTGGGCGGTGGCGCGGCCCCGCTCCACTTCTTCCACCACGGCCTGCTGGGCGGCGTCGATCTCGCGGCCCTCATGGCGGCGCGCCACCTCCAGGGCGTGGTGGACTTCCCCGATATAGGCTGCGAAATGCTGCTCGATCAGCGCGATGCGCGGCAGATCGCCGGGTTCGGCATGATGGGTCATGTCGTCCATCAGTTCGCGGAAGCGCAGCACGCTTTCCTCGATCTCGGCGGTCGCTGCATTCAGCTCGCGCGGATCGGCCGCCAGCCGGTATTCGGCCCGGCGGATATCGCTGATCGCCTTGGTCACGAGCGTGCCGTCCAGCACCTCCATCCCGGCCTCTTCGACCCGGGTGGTTGCATCGATGCAGACCACCAGCCCGCGATACGACACGACCGAGATCGCCGCGGTCACGGCCGACATCAGGATGACGATCGATGCGACCTTGTGGGTCATCTTCAGGTTGGAGACAAACCGGCTGAGCATGGCAATGATAACCTCGTAAGGACGATGCTTGTTTTTGCTCAGTATCCAAGCGGCTGTTTAAATTACGGTAAAACGATGTCCAATTTTTCTGAGAAAAAATGGCAACATGATTTAGTAGAGAATGATGATGATTATGAAGCGCAAAAAAGACGCGCTGCCCGAAGGGATTCGGGCAGCGCGCAGGTGGTGTCGGGGGATCGGCTTGATCAGCCGGCAGAGACTTCGCGCAGGAAACCGTCGACGGTGCTGCGCAGGCGGGTGGAGCGTTCCGACACCTCGCGGGCGGCGCGGAGCACCTTGGTGGAGCCGTCGGCGGTGGTCTCGGCGGCGCTGCTCACGCCGGTGATGTTGTCGGTGACATGGGTCGTGCCCTGGGCCGCCTCGTTGGCGTTGCGGCCGATTTCGGCAGTGGCCGCCGACTGCTCCTGCACGGCGGCAGAGACGGTGGTCGCCATGTCGTTCAGGCGGTAGATGACCGTGGCGATGCGGGTGATGGCGTCGACCGCCTTGTCGATGCTGCCCTGCATGCCGTCGACCTGGGTGCGGATTTCGTCGGTCGCCTTCGACGTCTGGTTGGCGAGGCTCTTCACCTCGGAAGCCACGACCGCGAAACCCTTGCCGGCATCGCCGGCCCGTGCGGCCTCGATGGTGGCGTTGAGCGCCAGAAGATTGGTCTGGGCGGCGATTTCGCTGATCAGCGTGATGACCGACGAAATGGCGCGGCCGGCCTGGTTGAGGTCGTTGACGAAGGTCTTGGCGCGATCGGCTTCGCCCGATGCGTCGGTCGCGACCATCCGCGCCTCTTCCATCTGCCGGGCGACTTCGGCGACGGTCGAGGTCAGTTCCTCGGTGGCGGCGGCGACGGTCTGGACGTTGACCGAAGCCTGTTCCGCGGCGGCGCTGACGGTCGCCGCCTGGCGCGAGGTTTCTTCCGAACCGGCGGAGAGCAGCTGAGCGGTCGCCTCCAGTTCCTGCGCCGACTGCTGCATCACGCCGAGCAGTGCGGCAACGTCGCGATCGAAGCTGCGGATCACGCCGTTGATGTGCTCGGCGCGCTGCACCTTGGCGGCAGCCGCCGCCGCCTCGGCATCGGCCAGCTGCTTGCGTTCGATGGCGTTCTGCTTGAAGACCAGCATGGTGCGGGCGATGTCGCCGACCTCGTCGCGGCGTTCGGTGCCATGCACCTCGATGCCGAGATCGCCGGCAGCCAGGCCTTCCAGCCCCTTCACCGTGCCCATCAGCGGCTGCACGATGCCCCGGCTGGAGATCAGCAGGCCCAGAGAGATACCCAGCACGACACCGGCCCCGGCGATCACGATCAGGATCATCGTGGTGCGCTGACCCAGATCCTCGGCCATCTCATAGGTCTGATCGGCGCGATCCACGGTGGCGTCGACCAGGGCGGAGACCCGCTTGCGCAGTTCCGCCGATGCCACGCCACTGGCATTGACTTCGTCGACGACGGCGGTCTGCGCTGCCGAAAGGGTGCGGTCGCCGGCCTGCACGGCCACCCGGAAGGTGCCGTCCAGCTGGTCGTAATAGGTCCGGGACTGTTCTTCCACCCGCTGGATCAGCGCCAGCTCATCCGGGGTGGCGCGGGATTTCGTCGAGGCGAGAAGGGTCTCGAACCGCGTCCTGGCGGCCAGCGCCTCTTCCTTCGACCGGTCGAAGGTGCGGGCATCGGCGGCGATGCGGTACTCCGCCCGGTTCATGTCGATGACCGACTGGTTCGACCGGGCGGCATCGCGGACGTTGAGACTTGCTTCCTTGAGTGCCTGGGTCGCGCCGATCAGGTCGCGCATGCCGGACTGCGCCACCAGGGCGATGACGATCGACACCACCGCCATCACGGCGATGATCATCAGGATCTTGCGGGATATCTTCAGGTTGTGGATCGCGATCATTGGGTATTTCCGACACAGGGTGCTGATTCCTCCGGATCGCGGGCGAGGTGTGTGGGCGATCATTTCGATCGAACGAAAAGATTCTGCACCCTGACGCTTCCGGCTCCGATACACGATCGGTGCGAGAAGACATTGGGGTATATTGATTTAAGGAGAGGTAAATTTCAGGGTGGAGAGATTTATAAACGGAGGCGCATGTTTAATTTTTGGTTTTTATTCTGAATGGTAATGTGAGTCCTATACTCGAAATGAAGCCAGAAAATCTTGTCCTCAACCCTGAATTCCCGACGGCGATCAGCCCCGCATCAGTCGCGTGATCACCCGGTCGAGCGTTTGCAGAAAATTGGACCGGTCGCGCTGGGTCATCGGCTTCGGGCCCTTCAGCCCGCCCTGGTCGGCGCCGGCGCGCAGATCGGCCATCAGGGCGCGCATCGCCAGCGCCTGGCCGATATTGGCCCGGCTGAATTCGCGACCATCGGGCGCGATCACGGCCGCCCCCGCATCCAGGCAGCGGGCGGCCAGCTGGATATCGGCGGTGATCACCACATCGCCCGGCGTGACATCGGCCACGATCCGGTCATCGGCGGCATCGAAGCCGTCGCTGACGGTGACCAGCTCGATCCTCGGGTCCTGCGGCACGTTCAGCCAGGCATTGGCGACGACGCGCACCTTCAGCGACAGGCGCTGCGCCACCTTGTAGGTTTCAGCCTTCACCGGGCAGGCATCGGCATCGATATGGATCACGGGCGGGGTCATGGCACGGGACTATGCCGGGACCCGCCCGCAGATGCCAGCGCCGCGGCACGGGCCAGCAGCCGTTTCGCATTGCCGTAGCGGGGCAGTTCCACCTCGATCCCGTCCAGCATGACCCGGGCCTCGCCGCGCGCCCGCGCCGCTTCGAAGGCGGCGACCACGCGTTCCGCCCGGGCCACCTCGTGTGGCGAAGGTGTCAGCACGGCGTTGATCACCGCGGCATGCGCGGGGTCCACCAGGCTTTTGGCCACATAGCCCAGCCGTCTTGCGCGGCAGGTATCGGCCTCGGCGCCGGCCGGGTCGTGCCAGGTATAGGGGCAGTCGACCGCGATCACCCCCGCCGCCACGCAATCGACCAGGAAGCGGCCGCGGGCATGGTCCAGCTCCGTCGCATCCGGCCCGCGTTCGGCGCCCAGATCGGCGGCCAGATCTTCCGAGGCCAGCACACAGCCGGCGACGCGCGGGCTGGCGGTCGCAATCTCGAAGGTCAGCCTCAGCGCCCGCGCGCTCTCTATATTGGGCAGCAGCGCGGTCGTACCCGGCGCGATGCCATGTGCCGCTTCCAGCGCGGCCACGGCCTCGGCAAGTCGGATCACATCGTCGGGCCCGCTCACCTTGGGCAGGGCCACGATGTCGGGCCGGCCGCGCATCACGGCCGCCAGATCGGCCATGCCGTCGCCGTCGAGGGGATTCACCCGCACCGCCACCCGCTTGCCCGCCGCCCGCCAGCGGTCATAGGCCGCAGGCGCCAGCGTCCGTGCCTCGGGGCGGCGCTCCGGCGGGGTGAAATCTTCCAGCTCGTGGATCAGCAGATCGGCAGGGCAGGCCGCCGCTTCCGCGATCGCGGCCTCTGAGGCGCCTTCCACGAACAGCCAGCTGCGGCACAGCCGGAAGCGATCCGGTGCCGGGGCCGTGGCGGCGGTCATCCCCGCACCCGCTCCGTCGCCTCGAACTGCCGGGCGGCATCCAGCAGCACCGGCAGATATTCGCCCTCCAGCATCTCCACGCTCACCCGTGCCGCCTGGGCGCTGACATTCATGGCCGCGACCACCACGCCGCTGCGGTCGTGCAGCGGCACGGCGATCGAGCGCAGCCCCAGCTCCAGTTCCTGATCGGCGATGGCATAGCCCTGGTCGCGGACCAGGGCCAGCCGGTCGCCCAGGCTTTTCATGTCGCTCAGGCTATGGGGGGTGCGCGGCTCGAAGGAGACGTCGCGCAGCAGCATGTTGCGCCGGGCCGGCGGCAGATTGGCCAGCAGCACCTGGCCCATCGAGGTGCACCAGGCCGGCAGCCTCGCCCCGACATTCAGGCTGATCGCCAGAATGCGGTGGCGGGCGGCGGCACGGGCGACATAGATGATGTCGATCCCGTCGAGCACGGCGGCGGAGCAGCTTTCCCCCAGCGTGTCGCTCACCCGGCGCAGCCAGGGCTGGATCGCCTCGGTCATGTCCAGCGACGAGAGATACGAGAAGCCCAGCTCCAGCACCATCGGCGTCAGCTCGAAATGCTTGCCGTCGCTGCGGGCATAGCCCAGCGCCTCCAGCGTCAGCAGAAAGCGCCGCGCGGCGGCACGGGTCAGCCCCGTGCGGTCGGCCACCTCGCTCAGCGTCTGGCGTGGCGCCTCGGCACCGAAGGCGCGCACGACACTCAGGCCGCGGGCGAAGGAGGCGACGAAATCAGGCGAATCCGGGTCGATCATCGGCCGCTCCGCGACAGCTGGTGTGCCGTTCGTGGGGTGAACTCGCCCCATGCTAGGCGAACGGCCGCCATCCGTCCATCCGCCCATCCGCGTCGTTTTGTGGCCGCATGGAAAATTCCCGGCCGGGATCCGCGTCAGGCCGCGCGGATGCCGGCCAGGAAGTCTTCCACCCGCCGGCGCAGGATCTGCGCCTCTTCAGACAGGGCATGGGCGGCGTCCTGCACCCGGCCGGCGGCGGATCCGGTGGTGGCTGCGGCCTTGGCGACTTCGTCGATATTGGTAGAAACCTCGCTGGTGCCGGCAGAGGCCTGGGCGACATTGTGGGTGATTTCGCGTGTCGCAGCCGATTGCTCTTCCACGGCGGAGGCGATGGCGGTGGCGATTTCATCGATCCGCCGGATCGTGCCGCCGATGCCGTCGATCGCCTTGACCACGCTTGCGGTGGCCTGCTGCACGCCGGTCACCTCGCCGGTGATTTCGTCGGTCGCCCGGGCGGTGGCGCCGGCCAGGGCTTTCACCTCGGATGCGACCACCGCAAAGCCCTTGCCCGCCTCTCCGGCGCGCGCCGCCTCGATCGTCGCATTCAGTGCCAGAAGATTGGTCTGGGCGGCGATATCGTTGATCAGCGCCACCACCCGATCGATCTTGCCCGCCGCCTCCGCCAGCTCCTGCATGCGCCGGCTGGTTTCCGTCGCATCGGCCACGGCCCGGCCCGCCAGGCTTGCCGAATGGCCGGACTGATGGCCGATTTCGGCGATCGACGCGCTCAATTCCTCTGCGGCACCGGCCACGGCCTGGACATTGACCGAGGCTTCCTCGGAAGCGGCCGCCACGGCGCCTGAGCGGCGCTCGGTTTCTTCGGCAGTGCCGGCCATCGCCGCGGCGGTGGCGGTCATTCCGTCGGCGGCCGTGGCAACCGTGTCCAGGGCGCGGGCGATGTCGCGCTCGAATGCCGCGATCAGCTCTTCGACCGTGCGGGCGCGGGCATCGCGCCGGCGCAGTTCCTCGGCCTCGCGTGCCGCCAGTTCACGGGCTTCGACCATGCTGTCCTTGAAGACACGCACCGCCTTCGACATGACGCCGAGTTCGTCCCGCCGGTCGGTGCCCGGAATGTCGACATCGTCGCGGCCGCCGGCCAGCTGGTCCATCGCCAGGGTCATGGCGTTGATCGGCCGGGTGATCCGGCGGGCGACGGCGATGCCCGCCGTGGTCACCACGGCCAGGATGATCAGGCCGGTGATCAGGCTGCGGTCCCGCAGGCGATGGACCGGGGCCAGCACTTCGGCCAGATCGGCCTCGCCGATGATCGCCCAGCGCACCCCCTCGAAATCGATCGGACGATGAACCGAAAGCACCTCGTGGCCGCGATAGTCGATGATCTCCGCCATGCCGGTTTTGCCGGCCAGGCCCGCCCGGGTTGTCGGGCTGTCGACCTGTGTCACCAGGATGGTCGAGGTCGTGCCGAAGCGCGAATCGCTCCGCATCAGGCCGTCGGCGCCCACCAGATAGGTTTCGCCGGTCCGGCCCATGCCGGTGGTGGCCTGCATGATGTCGTTGATCCGCCCGATCGGCATCTGGAAGGCCAGCACGCCGACCAGGCGCGGGCCGTCGAAGACCGGGGTGGCGATGAAACTGGCCGGTGCCCCGGCGCTGGGGGCATAGGCTTCGAAATCGACCAAGGCGACCTGTCCCGGCGCCCCGGCATCCCGGGCGGCGCGGAACACGCCGGCCAGCCCGGTCCGGCTCCACGGGCCCTGCTCCAGGCTGGTGCCGAAATCATTCTCCTTGAACACGGTATAGACCACCTCGCCCTGCGGCGAGATCAGAAAGACGTCGTAATAGCCGCGGGTCTGCTGAAAATCCCGGAAGCCCGGATGATACCGCGTATGATTGAAGCTGTAGGTCGAACCGTCGCTGGCGCCGTCCAGCTTCTGCTTCTCGCCGGTCGGGAAGGGGTTGTCGGTGATGTAGAGGCGCTGCAGCAGATCCGGCGCGCCACCACGCACGTTCAACGTGGCATAGGCGGAACGGAAATCGTTCAGCGCCTTGATCGTGGTCGGCTGGCCTGCCGTCAGCAGAAGGTCTTCCCGGATGGTGCTGAGATAGGCCTGCAGCGTGTCGTATCGCGCTTCGACCGCGACCGAGAGCTTTTCCTCCGCCGCCTGGCGCACCGCCGAGGCGGCGGCGAGATAGCCGGCGCTTCCCACCGCGACGACGGCGATCAGGGCGGCGGCGGCCACCAGCCCGGGAATTCTGGCGGACAGGCGTAAGTGTCGGAAAAGGGACATCCCGATCATCTCCAGGTCGACATGCGGCCCGGCTTCGCCGAGGGAGCCGGGCCGCCTGGCATCTCTGAAGACAGAATGCGGGCGATGTCTTAAGAAATCGGTGTCGTCATCACATCGTCATAATATTTCGGAGATGAGGTATGGAAGGTTTGTTGAAGAGTTCAACGACCTCCGCCTCTCGTCTTCAGAGAGGATCCACCGGGAGGGTCGGGCCCAGCCTGGCCTCGATCGCGGCACCGGCATCCAGCATGGTCGCCTCCTCATAGCGGCCGCCGACGATCTGCACGCCCAGCGGCACCCGGCCCCTGCCGTCGGGCGAGGGCATGAAGCCCACCGGCACCGACAGTCCCGGCAGGCCCAGAATGGCGGTGGCGTTCAGCGGCGCGAAGGCGTCGATCAGCGGCCGAAGCTCTGCCGCGGGCCTGCGGTCGGCCTCGCGGTCCATGGCTGGTTCCAGCGACACCGGCATCAGGATCAGGGGCGTGTGCTCGAAGAAGGCCAGCCAGTTGCGCAGGATGGCGTTGCGCCGGGCAAGGCCGGCGATGAAGCCGGTCAGGTCCAGTTCCCGCCCGGCCAGCGCCATGGCGTCGACCATGTTGTTCAGCACCGGATCGCCATAGGTCCGGGCGGTCTCGCGGGCGCCGAACAGGTTTTCGGTGGCAAGCAGGTCGAGCCACAGCTGATGGGCTTCGGCGAAATTGGGCGGGCTCGCCTCTTCGACCACATAGCCCGCTTCGCTGAGCCAGGTGGCCGCCAGGCGCAGCGCATCGGCCATCGGCGGGGTGGTGCCTTCAGGCACGAACAGGGCGACCCGGATCGGGGCCGCATGCCGCCGGGGTCGTTCCGGCACCGGCACCCACCAGGGGTCGCGCGGATCGCGTGCCGCCATGGCGCCCAGGCCAAGCCGCAGATCGCGGATGCTGCGCGCCAGCGGCCCCTGCACCGCGGCAAGGTTGGAGACGATCATCCGTTCCACGCCCAGCGACGGGTTGAAGGCGGGCACCCGGCCCAGAGTCGGCCGGATGCCGGTCACCCCGCAGCAGAAGGCCGGCAGGCGCACCGATCCGCCCAGATCATTGCCATGGGCAAGCGGCCCGATACCGGCGGCCAGCGCCGCCGCCGCGCCGCCGCTCGACCCGCCGGCCGACCGGCCGGGGGCGTGCGGGTTCAGCGTTGCTCCGTGCAACGGGTTGTCGGTGAACCAGCGCAGCGACATGCCCGGCGCATTGGTCCGGCCGAAGGGCACGGCGCCGGCCAGCTTCCAGTTGCGGGAAACCGGCGCATCCTCGGCCGCGATATTGCCGGCCAGCGCCGGCAGGCCGTTGGTGGTGGCGGAACCGGCAAGATCGATGTTGATCTTGATCGTCACCGGCACGCCGTGCAGCGGCCCGGCTTCCTCTCCGGCGGCGAGCGCCGCGTCGGCGCGGTCGGCGGCCTTGAAGGCGCTTTCGTCCAGCCGGATCACCACGGCGTTGATCCGGCCGTTCACGGCGTCCATCCGCTCGAAACAGGCGGTCAGCGCCTCGCGTGCCGAAATCGCCCGGCTGCGGATGCCGGCCGCGATATCGGTCGCATCCCATTGCCAGAGCGGCGTGGTCGGCAGTGATGTCTCCGTCGTCATGAAGGACCCTCCGGCAGGTTGGGAGAAGGAGGAAATCAGGGGCTCATCGCCCCGACAATGTGGCACCGCCGGGGGCGTCGGCACCCTCGGTTTCGAAGGCGCGGAGCATGGCGGCCATGGCCCGGGCCTGATCGTCACCGGCGGCATCCAGCGCCGCGATCACCCCGGCGCGGTCGGCGGCGGTTTTGTCCTGGTTGAGCTTGAACTTCGCCTCGACCCTGTCGAGCGGAATGTCGAGCGCCACGATCCGTTCCAGCCTGGGCAGGATCAGCGCGTCGGGCATGGCCGCGAACGACCAGGGGCCGCCGAGCGGCGTGTCCCAGAGGGCGACGGTGCGGCGAAGCACCGCCAGGATCTCTTCCGGCTCCTCCACCAGAAGCGGCCGGCCGATGCCGTGGATGGCGGCATAGTTCCAGGTCGGGAAGGTCATCCGGTCTTCGTACCAGGACGGCGAGATGAAGGCGTGCGGCCCCTGGAAGATGGCGAGGGCCGGGGTTTCCCCGTCGATGAAATGGCGCCATTGCTCGTTGTTCCGCGCCATATGGGTCACGAGCCGCGGCGGCGCATCCGGGCGTTCGTCCACCAGCATCGGCAGATGGGTGGCGACCGGCCCCTCGGCGCCGGTGGAGACCAGGGTGGCGAAGCTCCAGGCCCGCATCGCCTGGTGGATGACCTCTGGCCGCTCTTCCAGATAGGCGGCGGGGGTGTACATCGGCGGTGTCTCCCTCAAAGCCCGGGCCGGGCGTCAGTTCAGGCCCAGCGTCTGGCCCAGCCAGTGCGCGGTGTCGTCCAGCGCCTCGCCGGCCACTTTCGCCACCGAGACCGCTTCAAGGAAGCTGTGCACCGTGCCGGGATAGACCTTCGCCCCCACCTGCACCCCGGCTGCCGCCAGACGATCGCGCATCTCCAGGTTTTCGTCATAAAGCGGGTCGCATTCGGTGATCACCATCCAGGCCGGCGGCAACCCGGTCAGGTCGGCATCCAGCACGCGCAGCCGCGGGTCGAAGCGCTGCTCGGGGTCCGACACGTAATTCATCAGGAACCAGAGCATCATATGGGTGGTCAGCAGATAGTTGCCGCCGCCCCAGCGCAACACCGACGGGCTCACCAGATCCATCGAGAACCCGCCGTAATTCAGCACCATGGCCGCAACCGGCGCCTCGCCGGCATCGCGGAAGGTCAGGCAGGCCGAGACGGTCAGGTTGCCGCCGGCCGAATCGCCGCCGAGCGCGATCCGGTCCGGATCGAGGCCGAATTCGGCCGCGCGGGCATGGATGGCGCGCACGACATCCACCACCTCCTGCGGCGCCTGCGGGAAGCGGGCTTCCGGCGCCAGGGAATAGTCAATGCCGATCACCACCATCCGGGCGCGGGCGGCATATTCGCGCATCAGCCGGTCATGGGTATCCAGGCTGAACAGCACGAAACCGCCGCCATGGATATAGATCAGCGCCGGTGCCGGTGCCGCCAGCCCTTCGGGCCGGTGGAAACGGATCCGGACCGGGCCGTGGCGGGTGGGGATCATGTGATCCTCGCGGCTGGCCATCACCGGCCCGCCTTCGGTCCAGGGCTTGCGGACGATCTCGGCCACCCGCCGTGCCTCGGGCGGGGTCAGCTGTTCCCGGGGCGGGTGGGCCGAGGCATCGGCGATCATCCGGCGCACGAAGATCGCGATGTCGGGGTCGAGAACATCGTATGGAGAGGCGGTCATGAGCGTACCTGTCAAGCGGGGGATGGCGCATCCGATGCCGCCCCGTGACGGGCGGCGAAGATCGTGCGGCCGGGAATGGCGGCCAGAAGATCGCGGGTATAGTCGTGGGCGGGGTTTGCGAAGAGCGCCGCGGTCGGGCCCTGTTCGACGATGCGGCCATGGCGCATCACGATGGTGTGGTCCGACACCTCGGCGGCGACGCGGAGGTCGTGGGTGATGAAGATCATGGCGAGGCCCAGCTCGCGTTTCAGATCGGCGAGCAGGGCCAGGATCTGCGCCTGGACCGAGACGTCCAGCGCCGAAACCGCCTCGTCGGCGACCAGGATCGCGGGGTCCGGCGCCAGCGCCCGGGCGATGCAGATCCGCTGGCGCTGGCCGCCCGAGAATTCATGCGGGTAGCGCGCCGCCGCCGAGGCGTCGAGCCCCACCCGTTCCAGCAGCCGGGCGGCGATGGCCATCGCCTCGGCCCTGGGCGTGCCGAAGGCGATCGGGCCGCGGGCGATGGCATCGCCCACCTTGTGGCGCGGGTTGAGCGAGGCGAAGGGGTCCTGGAACACCATCTGCACCCGGCGGCGATAGGTTTTGAGCGCCGCCCCGCCGAGCCCGGCGACATTGCGGCCTTCGAACAGGATTTCGCCGCCATCCGGGCGGGTCAGCGCCATCACCATGCGGGCGAGTGTCGACTTGCCCGAGCCGCTTTCCCCCACCACCGCCAGGCTTTCCCCGGCACGGAGTGCGACCGTCACATCGTCGGTGGCCTTCACCACCCGCCGGCCGTGCCAGCCGGTGCGGCTGGCGTACTGCTTCCGAAGGTTGTTGAGTTCCAGAATAACCGGAGCTTTGGTTGTGGTATCGGCCGCGGCCCGCGGCCCGGCCCGGCCCGGCACCGCCTCGATCAGGCTTCGGGTATAGGCGTGCGAGGGCCGGGCCAGCACCGTGCGGCCGGGGCCCGCCTCCACGACCTTGCCATGGCGCATCACCACCACCCGGTCGGCGATGTCGGCGACGACGCCGAAATCATGGGTGATGAACAGCACGCCCATGCCCCGCGCCTTCTGCTGGGCGCGGATCAGATCCAGGATCTGGCGCTGGGTGGTGACGTCGAGCGCCGTGGTCGGCTCGTCCGCCACCAGCAGCGCCGGATCATTGGCCAGCGCCATGGCGATCATCACCCGCTGGCGCTGGCCGCCCGACAGCTGGAAGGGGAAGCGCCGGCCGATGGTCTCAGGGTCGGGCAGGCCGACCCCGGCGAACAGCTCCACCACCCGGTTGCGGCGGCCGTCGCGGTCGAGCCGGCCATGGATCACCATCGCCTCCGCCACCTGATCGCCGACCCGGGTCAGCGGGTTCAGCGCGCTCAACGGTTCCTGAAAGATCATGCCGATATCGGCGCCGCGGATCCGGCGGAGCGCCGTCTCGTCCAGGCGGCCGATATCGTTGTCCCGAAACCGGATCTCGCCGCCGGCCAGCCGCACCCGGGGCGGCAGCAGGCCCAGAACCGCATGGGCGGTCATCGATTTGCCCGAACCGCTTTCGCCCACCAGGCAGACGATTTCATCGGCGGCGACCGACAGCCAGACCCCGTCCACGGCCCGTGCCCGGTCACCGCCCCGGGGCAGGGCGATGGAAAGATCGCGAATGTCGAGAAGGGAGGTTTCTGTCACCGTCACTGCCCTCCCTGGGTGCTGCGGGCGCGGGAGATGCGCGGGTTCAGCGCATCGTTCAGCGCCTCGCCCACCAGATTGACCGCCACCACCGTCAGCAGGATGGCGAGGCCGGGAAACACGCTGGTCCACCAGGCCTGGCGGATCACGGTGCGGGCGGAACCGACCATGAAGCCCCAGGACATGTCGTTGGGATCGCCGAGCCCCAGAAACGACAGCGCGCTTTCGATCAGGATCGCGGTCGCCACCGTCAGCGAGGTTGCAACCACGATCGGCGAGGCGGCATTGGGCAGGATGTGGCGGATGATGATCGCCAGCGCGCTTTCGCCCTGGCAGCGGGCGGCATGGACGAAATCGCGGGTGGCGAGGCTCATGAACTCGGCACGGGTCAGCCGGGCGAGCGGCGGCCAGCTGACCACCGCGATCGAGAAGATCACCGTTTCCATGCCGGGAGAGAGGATCGCGACCAGCAGGATGGCGAGCACGAAGCCCGGGATGGTCTGGAACAGTTCGGTGATCCGCATCAGCACGTCGTCGACCAGCCCGCCGAAATAGCCGGCGGCGGCGCCGATGATCACCCCGATGCCGGCGGCAGAGACGGCCGAGGCGATGCCGATGATCAGCGACACCCGCGCCCCCCAGGCGATGCCGGCGGCGACGTCGCGCCCCAGCGTGTCGGAGCCGAAGATCAGCCCTTCGGACAGCGGCGGCTCGAAGGGGGCACCGACCATTTCCCAGGGATCGACCGGAAACAGCAGCGGCGCGCCGAGGGCGAGCCCCGTCACCAGCGCCAGCAGCACCGCACCGGTGATCCCGCTCGGGTGACGGAAGAAGGCGGAGAAGAAGGCCCGCATGGGTTTATCGAGTCCTCGTTTTTGATTCGGTGCTTGCCAAACTCTGTTCACCTTGTTGGCCGACCTTCGCCGGGATGACGGTGGAAAGGTTGTACAGAGGATGTCGGACACCGAGCCTGACGGGATGATGGGGCCGGACAGCGGCGAGGGCGGGTCCGTTCTGCGCCGCGCATGTCCGGTTCTGTCCCGACCGGCTTCTGTACGACACCGATACCGTCATCCCGGCGAAAGGGCGGGTCCGTTCTGCGCCGCGCATGTCCGGTTCTGTCCCGACCGGCTTCTGTACGACACCGATACCGTCATCCCGGCGAAAGGGCGGGTCCGTTCTGCGCCGCGCATGTCCGGTTCTGTCCCGACCGGCTTCTGTACGACACCGATACCGTCATCCCGGCGAAGGCCGGGATCCAGGTTCGCCTCCGCACAAAGGGTGTCGGACAGGCGGTGTCCGGCCGGGATGGCGGTATTCGCCGCGATGCCCGACAGGCCCGTCCCTCCCCGAACATCAGCCGCTCATTCCCGTAGATGCCTGCATGGATCCCGGCTTGCGCCGGGATGACGGTGGGTATTGTTGTGTGAGTACTTGAAATGACAGTGCCGGACAGTCCTGCTTCCGTCCTGCGCTGTCATTGCCGGCCGTCTTCGGTCACCCGGCCCGGGCCAGCCGTGGATCGATGATCCGGGTGATCAGGTCGGTCAGCAGGTTGATCGCGATCACCAGCACCGACATGACCAGAAAGATCCCGAGCAGCACCGGATAGTCGCGCTGCATCACCGCATCGAAGGTGAGCCGGCCGAGGCCGGGCCAGGCGAAGACCGTCTCCACCACCACCGAGCCGCCGATCAGCGCGCCGGCCTGGACGCCCGCGAAGGTGATCACCGGCAGCAAGGCGTTGCGCAGCATGTGGTGGCGGATGATCCGGCCGCGCGAGGCTCCCTTGGCCCGGGCGGTCTTTACATAATCCTGATGCTCCACCTCGATGATCGAGGCCCGCATCAGCCGGGCGTAGATCGCGAGATAGATGGCCGCCAGCGTGGTGACCGGCAGGATCATATGGGTCGCGACATCCAGCACCAGATCGAGGCCGGTGAGGTTGGGGCCGATGGTCGCGAAGCCGAAGGCCGGCAGCCAGCCCAGCTGAACCGAGAAGATCAGCACCAGCATCAGCCCCAGCCAGAAGACCGGCATGGCATAGAACAGCAGCGCCAGCACCGAGATCACCGTGTCGGTCCAGCGGCCGGCGCGCATGCCGGCCAGCGTGCCGAGCAGGCTGCCGATGGCCAGCGCCAGCAGGAAGGCGGTCACCGTCAGCAGCAGGGTGGCGGGCAGGCGTTCGCCGATCAGCACCGAAACCGGCTGGCGCTGGCGGTAGGAATAGCCGAGGTCGAAGCTCGCCACCTTGGCCAGATAGTCGGTCAGCTGAACATGGAGCGGCTGGTCCAGCCCGTATTCGGCCCGGATCTGGGCGATCAGTTTTTCATCCGAGGCGCCCGACTGGCCGGCGATCACGGCCGCCGGGTCGCCGGGGGCGGCATGGACCAGCAGGAAGTTGAAGGTCGCGATGACCAGGATCATCACCGCGATCTTCACCAGCCGGGCCGCCGCCGCCGCGATGGCCTGGTACATGCTCAGCCCTCGTACCAGGCCTGGTCGAAATCGTCGTTCACGCCGATGGCCGAGACCACCAGATCATGGAAGCGCTTGTCGTACATGGTGGGGAAATCGAGTTCGACCAGCCAGCCCACCGGCACCTCTTCGACCAGCAGGCGCTGAACCTCGGAATAGAGCGCCTGGCGCTTCGCCGGGTCGACCGCCACGGCGGCCTCGGCGAACAGGGTGTCGACCTTGGGGTTGCTGTAGCCCGAGGTGTTGGAGAACAGCACGCCCTTGCGGATGTTCGACGAGATATAGGTCCGCGACACGCCGAGCGCCGGGTCGCCGAACTGGTAGAGCCAGGGGGCGGTGACCTCGAAATCCCAGTTGCCGACCCGGGTCGCCCAGCCGGCGACGTCGATTGCCTCCAGCACCACCTCGATGCCCACTTTCGACAGCGCCTGGCGGATGTATTCGGCGAAGCGCATCCAGACCTCGCCATAGGGCGGGACCAGATAGGTGATCTTCGCCCGCTTGCCGTCGGCGCCGGGCTTCAGCCCCATTTCGTCGAGCAGGGCGATCGCCTTGGCCGGGTTGAAATCGTAGATCTTGACCTTGGGGTCGTAGAATTTCGTCGCCTTCGACATCGGCCCGGTGGCGGGCCGGGCCAGGCCGAACAGCACCTTGCGGACCAGGAAATCCTTGTCGATGGCATGCATCACCGCCTGGCGGAAGCGCTTGTCGTCCATCGGCTTGATGCGGTTGTTGAATTCCAGCCAGAGCAGCGGCGCGTAGAATTCATAGCCCCTGGTGGTGAACTCCACATGGGGCAGCTGCTTCAGCCGCGGCACGTCGAACATTTCGACATCGCCCCATTGGGTGAGATCGACGGTGCCGTTCTCCAGCGCCAGCGCGCGCGAGGCGGCGTCGGGCACGATCCGATAGATGATCTCGTCCAGATAGGGCTGGCCGGGCTTGTAATAGTCGTCGTTGCGGACCAGCCGGATATGCGAGCCGCGTTCCCATTCCGCGAACTTCCACGGGCCGGTGCCGATCGGCTTCGCATTGTGGGGATTGTTGCGGTAGTCGGTGCCCTCGTAGAGGTGCTTCGGCATGATCGGGCAGGACGACATTTCGAAGCATTGCAGGAAGGGGCCGAAGGGCTCCTTCAGCTTGAAGACCACGGTATGGGCATCGGCGGCGGTGATGCTGTCGCAGCGGGCGAAGTTGCCGCGCGCCCGGGCATGGGTCTCGGGCAGGATCTTGGTGGTCGAGAACACCACGTCGTCGGCGGTGAAGGGCGTGCCGTCATGCCACTTCACCGTCTCTTCCAGATGGAAGGTATAGGTCAGGCCGTCGTCGGACATCTCCCAGCTCTTCGCCAGGCCCGGGCGCGGGGTCTGGTCGAAATTGAACTTCAGCAGGCTTTGATAGATCTTGCCGGCGACGGTCAGCGTCGGGGCCTGCTGGTTGATCGCCGCCACCAGAACCGGCGGTTCGGGCTGGATGATCACGTCCAGCGTGCCGCCCCGGGTCTGACCGGCGGCGCGGCGGATGCCCAGCGGAATGCCGGTCGATCCCACGATCCCGGCCATCAGCATCAGTTTGTTGAAGTCGCGACGGTTCATGGCGAGCCCTGACTCCCTTGGCTTGATAGTCCCGCATGCGTCGGCGCGCCGGTTTTCCGGCGTCACCCTGGCCTCCCCGGCCGTGTTTGCCCCCGTGGCGGGGGCCTGTCGTTCTGTCGTCGATCAGTGTAGGGCCCGGCCCGGGTGGCCCGCGTCGCGGCATGGGCCATCTTTCGTCGCGTCCGGGCCATTTCCGGTCCGCGGCCCGATCAATAGCCGCGGTCGCGTTCCACCGGGTTGAGCGGCGGACGGCCGCATGCGATCCGCCAGGCGTTCTCGACGATCTGGCCGATCACCGCCGCGTCGCTGGCGATCGCCGCCATATGGGGCGTCACCAGCGCGCCCGGATGGGTCCAGAGCGGATGGGCCGGGTCCAGCGGTTCGGCGGCGAAGACGTCGAGCACGGCGCCCCGCAGATGGCCGCTGTCCAGTGCCGCGATCAGATCCTCGGGCACCAGATGTTCGCCGCGGCCGACATTGATCACGGCGGCGCCCCGGGGCAGTTTCGCGAAGGTTGCAGCCCCCAGAATGCCGCGGGTGCGGGGCGTCAGCGGCAGCAGGTTGACCAGGATTTCGCTGCGGGCCAGCAGGGCATCCAGCCCGTCGGGTCCGTGATGGCCGGCGATGCCCGGCAGGCTGCGCGGGGTGCGCGACCAGCCGGCGACATCGAACCCCTGTGCGGAGAGCGCCCGGGCCACCCGGCCGCCGATCTCCCCCAGCCCCAGCACGCCGATGCGGCGGTCGGTGGCGGCACGCTGCGGCGGGCGCTGCCAGCGGAGCGCCGGGCGGTCGCGCAGGACCACCTGGTCCAGCCCGCGATGGAACCAGAGCACCGACCAGAGCACGAATTCGGTCATCGCGGCCGGCAGGCTGTCGTCCACGATCCGCGCCACCGGCAGGGCGGGGTCCAGGCCCGCATCGTTCAGCACGCCGTCGACGCCGGCGGCGATCGACTGCACCAGTTTCAGCTTCGGCATGGTGCCGAGCAGCCCGGCGGGCGGGCGCCAGCAGACCGCGATGTCGGCCTCGGCGCCGTCATCCTCGGGCCAGACGGTGATGTCGAGCCGGGGATCGGCCGCCAGCAGCGGCGCCTTCATGAAGCCGAGGTCCAGGATGCCGCCGATCAGAATCAGTTTGGGCATGGATGCTCCCGCATGTGGTCGTCCTTTCGGGGGCCGGTTGCATCCGGCGCCGTCCCGAAGGATACTGATGGCACATCCGACCTCCGCCGGGTCCCGGGCCATTTATCGTCGAGGATGGGCCATATGCTCGGACATGCCGGATCTTCGGCTTTCGACGCGGCGGCAGACCTGCCGTCGCCCGAACCCTATGTCACCGGGATCGTCGGCCATCTGGCCGCGCGGTCTGCGGCGGAACGCCTGCAGGCGATCGACCGGCCGGTGGTCGGCATGGCGGCGGAGTTTGCCGCCGGCAATGTCGGCAGCCATCACGATCACCCGCGCGGGCAGATCGAATACGCGCTGACCGGGGTGATGACCGCGATCACCGATCATGGCACCTGGGTGGTGCCGACCCGCACCGCGCTCTGGATTCCGGCCCATACCATGCACCAGGTGCGCAACTGGGGGCCGCTCACCCTGCGCACGCTCTATCTGGACATGAGCGTCTGCGGCGCGCTGCCGGCCGAATGCCGCGTCTTCCGGGTGTCGGAGCTTCTGCACGCGCTGATCGTGGAAATGGTTGCCGCGCCGCATGAATATGATCTGGCCGGCCGCGAGGCGCGCATCGCCGAGCTGCTGATCGGCGAACTGGCCCGCATGCCCGATGTCGATCTGCACGCCCCCATGCCCCAGGACCGGCGCCTGGCGCGCATCTGCCGCGCGGTGCTGAAAGACCCGGCCGCCGAACACGATCTGGACCACTGGGCGGCGGTGGGCGGCATGGCCCGGCGCACCCTGACCCGCCAGTTCCGCCGCGAAACCGGGCTCACCTTCGCCGAATGGCGCCAGCAGATCCGCCTGCTCGAAGCCCTGCCGCGCCTCGCCTCGGGCGAAACGGTGACCAATGTCGCGCTCGACCTCGGCTATGACAGCCCCAGCGCCTTCACCGCCATGTTCCGCCGCATCCTGGGCGCCAGCCCGCGCGATTACCTCCGCACCACGGCGGAGGGTGGGCGGGCGGTGGGGTGAGGGGAATAGGTGGGGCGTGTGGTCAACACTCTGTATCCGGAGTGTATGCCGCCGTGGCCAAAAATTCTTCTAGACTCCAGAATCAATCATATCCAGAACGTAATGATGGCCGCCAGAATCATCGCTGACAGGACATTGACCGCAATCTCGTCATAGCGTGTCGCGACACGCCTGCAGTTCTTGAGACGGCAAAGCGCGTTGTCGACGAGATGGCGATTGCAATAGCGCTTACGTCGTGCGCCACCTTCCGTTTTCGGTTGGTGCGTCCCTTAGCCTGATTGCCACCGGCGATTTGATCACCCTGCCAAGCTGTGAACTGGCCCTTGTCGCCGGGACGTGGTTCGGCACACCGAACGACAAACAGCTCGCTACCCTTGCCATGATCAATGATCTCGACAAGATGACAAATCTCATAATGCCCGCAAACGCGGCGACAGATTTTTGATAATAGTCGCTTAAAATGGGGGGAACGGCCCGCTCCGACCGTTCCGTTACCCCACCCCCCGATTGATACAGGGGAAAGGGTGGGCGCTTGTGTGTGAGCTGCCAACAGCCATTAAGGGTAGAGCGGAGCGCCGACATTAATATACCTCACGGCTGCGCTTGGCGTCCAGCTCCTTACCGAGGTCGAATTTATCGCCCCATGCGGTGAACCAATGGTCATTGGTCGCTTGAACAGCGGCGAGGCCGGCGGCGTCCAGCCCGAAGATTGCCCCGATTTTGCCCTTGGTTGCATTGCTGATGTATGGGCACACGATCAGGTCGAGTAGCATGATCAGCGTCTCGGCGTCGTTCGGGCAATGTGCCTTCATGTATTGAAGCTTGGCGAGGATTTGGGCTTCCACGAAGTCTTTCAGCTTCGCGTATCTGACCTTATGTTTGATATAGGAAAGTAGGATCGTTACCGAGAAATGGTTCATGAAGCCGGTCGGCCGAATGTAATTTCCGGTCCCCTCTTCCTCCTTGATCAGAAAGTGCCGCAGTAGCACAGAGACTGGCAGCCAATATTCTCGCCCGATCTGCGAGAGCGATATCAGCAAGTACAGGCTTTCTACCTCGCGATATTCGCTCATCGTGTTTTTTTCGAGCTGTTGCATCACGTTATCGTGAACGTACTTAAACAAAAGATGCTTCTGCTCGTAGGGCAGCCCTTGCGCGTGGACGAAGTCCACCGAGGTCGCGATCATCCGGCAGATGCGGATGGTGTGATTGACCTTGGGACTCGCGGAATAGGCGAAGAACGCAAACTCCATGATTGCCAAGAGAGCATTGGACAAACGCTTGCGGTCCCGGTCCGATTTGTCGCTCTCAACGTAGGTCTTGAAAAGCTTCTCGATTTTGTTCTCGATGATCGCGAAGGTGTAATTCAGAAGGTCGCCGTAAGTGACGCTGGCTTCCTTGATCGCGGCTTTGTAGCGAATGGTCAGCCGATTAGCATTGATCGCGCAGACAAGTTTCTTCTTTGGCGGCTCGGCCGGATCGACCAGCGGCTCTTCCTCGCACGCCGGGTCAATTTCGTTGTTTAGGAGTGCAGAAATACGCTCTTTGGCGATCGTAATCTCGGTGATGATCGGCTTCTGGTAATATTTAATCTTTCCGGTGTTGATACTGAGCTTCTTGCTCTTGAGGATTTGCTGGAGCGCCTCAAAAATCTTGAGTTGCGTCGATTCCTCATTGTAGAAAATGAAAAAGTCATCGACATAGCGAAAAATCTCATAATCCACCTTGTGGTGGAGGTTAGCTTTCGTCAATTGCTTGAGCAAATCGTCATCCACCGACTGTAAAATGATTTCGGCGAAAATTCGCGAAAATTCTGGACCGATAACAATGCCGTTTGTCTCTTTATGATTTAGGTTCTGCATAAGGGCGTCAAAACGCCCCGCGAAAGTTCTTTTTGACTCATTCAGTTTGAATTTCGTTTGATCTTTGCCAAGAACGGCCCAGGGAAGCGAGTGAGTGTAGATGCTGTCGAAACACTTGCTGATATCGATCTGTACCATCGCATTATACTTCTTCTCGCTGCGATGGTATTGGTAGGACTCGAAGAAGCGATGGATATTCCGATATTTCCGGTAAACGAAATAGGATCCTACCTGCTCATACTCGCGATCTTCCTCTTCCAGCCCTGCGACTGACTCCAGCCGCTCTTCATGAAGCTTGTCCTTAAAATAGACATATCGTGACACCGACACCGGGCGGCGGATTGAAAATTCGCTAATCGACGTGTGGTAGATGATCAGTGCGCTGTGGGTCGCGTAGAAGTTCGCGACTGCGACCTGATTGCGCGGGTGGACGACGCTCAGGGTGCGGCCATCTAAATTATGCGCGACCCGAAAATTGAACGGGATCGTGGCCATCTGGCACTTGTTATAGGGCACCGACCGTCTGGTCTTGGTCTTGCCCCATTCGATCGCCACTTCGGCAGTGATGGACCTGATATCTTTGATACCGAACAGAAGTTGCATCGTGCGGTCGAGCGCGTCAGTCTCGCAAACCCAGCACAATTGATCTTTCTTGATCTCTACGCTGTTGTCGCGCAGGAAGCGATAATAGCCCCGGTTTGAAAACGTGGGGGGCACCTCGAACGGTAGCATGTCCGTGAGGATAGACCGTTGTTTTCGATGGGTGAGCGAAACACGACGCTTAGACATATTTCCATGCTCTCACGATCGTCTGCAATTCCTCAACGCTGAAATTATGGTACCGGCGTTGCTCGAATCCCGTAGTAAATTCGAGATTCTTCAATTTCTGTTGCAGGCTGCTGCTACGTAGGGACTTGATCCGCACCTTCAGTTCCCGGTCCAGCTGTTGGAGGCTTGTCAGGTCGGTGGCGATCGAGTTGTTGTAGTAGATGCCGGTAACCGCGCAAGATTTGCTGTTTTTAAGCCGCGTGTTGCCGGTCAGGAATTTGATTCGCGAGATCAATTTGCGGTAGGCGCACCGCGGACGCAACGGCCTCTCCCGCTGATATTCATTGAATGCGATTTCCATCCGCGCACGATATTTTTTTATCTTCGTCGTGCTAGGTGAAATCTCGCATCCTTTAGAGTCTATGTTGAATTTGTAACCGAGATACTCAAAATGTTGCGAACTCTGGTCCGGAAAAGCAAATTCGTGCGTCTTCTCTGCATTGTGCGTAAGCCCGTTCTTGCCGAAGATGTCGATGATCCGGTCCTTGTAGGAGCCGAAGCTGTCGCCAGCCGGGGGCCGTGCAAAGACAGCCACGATATCATCGACGAACCGGCAATAAAGAACCAGACCGGGGATTGCCCGGATCGCGCTATCAATGGGGCGCAGGTAAAATTCGGCGAGGTAGGCACTGATACCCACCCCGCGTGGTATGCCGACTGTAGCGTCGGATTTCACGCCATAGGATTCCAGGATCTGTTTGATGTACTTCTTCGATGCCGGGCTTAGGAGCTGGTCGCCGTCGAGCTTTTCGAGAAGCTTCTTTCTGTCGATACTTTCGTAGAAAGAAGAAATATCGGTTCGGACCAACTCGAAGGGGAAGGGGCTGCCCAGCATGTCGCGAACTTGACAGACAAGGTCGTGCCGATTTGCTGGTTTAACTTTATAGATCTTATTGATATTACGTTGCAGTTGCTTGATGACAAAAAATGTCTCAGGCTCTGCATCGATACAAAACACCGGTTTTCCATTCGGGCCGTCTTTTTTAGACAGCTCGATCTTGAAGCTGGACTTGAGGACTTTATGGCTCAACTCATCCATCAGGGCATCGATGGCGGCCGATTTGTCCGCCTTAAGGGCGTTGAGTTCATTTTGCAGAACCAGCAACGTCGCTTCAAACTCTTTCACATTCATTGTCGCCCGGGCGGCGCGAAGATCACGAATGTCCTGCACCTTTGCGCGAACAGCAAGAGTGAGTGGTTTGAGCGAGGGAAAGTAACGGCTAACCAAGTCCAGGCCTTTGCGGTTCTCGGCGTCATAAATGCGGCGGAAGTTCTCCGCTGTGAACATCTGATCGAGCATTACTAAGGTAACATCCTGTGCTCGGTTGCGACGGTGTTCGAGAATAAAGTTGTCCCGCAAGGCTCCATTGCGGGTCTTCTGTGTAGGGATGTTTGTAGATTGAGCGCGGCTTACAAGGAGCACATCCTGAGATGACGGTCGGCACTTTTTCCTAAGACGGGAGAACATCTCGCCAAACAGTAATTTTGAAACATCTTGAGTAGAAAAAGTCTACTGTTATTTTTCTCGAATGCATATCAGCAGCGGCGGTCGACGTTATAGGGCCCGAACCCAACCAACCTTCTGATAAGTGAGCATCACGTGATTCTCGTGGCTCGCAACCACGAGGAATGTGATTGTCTCAGTTTTCTGGCTGTCGGACGAACAGTGGGCGCAGCTAGAACCGCACCTACCCAGGAACCAGCAGGGCGTCCGACATGCAGATGAGCGGCGGCTGATCGCAGGACCATCGGCGTAGTGCGGACCGTGTGTCGGTGGTGTGGCTGCCTGGCCGACCATGGGACTTCCTACAATCGTCTATAATCCGCTACCGCGGATGGTCCGGGCGTCTTTCCTTGATAGACTGAGTGAAGGCCTTGGGGCCGTTCGACGCTATCAGACGCAAGTTGTGTGAAGGCTCGGCCTACCGGCGCTGCACATGGGGGAAGAAGGGGGCAAACGTTCAGGCGATCGGCAGGTCGCGGGGGCGAGCCATAAATCTACCTCCTGACGGATATGCAAGGATTTCAATCATCTCGCACCCCGCCATGACGATCTCATCGTTATCGTCGCATTCTGGGGAGATGGAGCCTGGGGCCGAGGAGCGTGTTTCTGCAATCTTCAGGCCGGCAATATCGTTCGCCGCGGGAAATGTTATGGCCTGGAACCGCACCCCATCCGCCCCTCCAGCATGATCCGGATCTCTTCGAACGCCGCTTCCCCGTCAATGGCGGGGCCGCTCGCAAGGCCTTCGTCCCACAGGCGCACGATCTCCCGGATTGCCCGGGTGCGGTCGTCCGCGGTGTCGTGGACATCATCAATCGGCGGATCGCCTGCCATCGGGCCTGTTCCCTGGAATGAGCGTCGCCTGAACAGCCTAACACGCCCGTGGCATCTGCGAGGAGGCCCCACCCGAAAAAAGCCCGGCTCCCCAAGGGTGTCCGGGCCTTCCTCCACCGATCGGCACGGCGAGGGCGGGGCTGCGCTTTGGCCGTGCCGATCTCGGGTAAGACGAAGATCAGATCCAGTAGGGCGGCACGCCGTAATGGCGGTGGACCGATTCCTCATAGGTCCGGTCATAGAGCCGCCGCTCGTCGCCGCGATCATAGGTCGGGGCGTTTTCAAGCTGATCGCGGGTCAGATTGACCAGATAACCTTCTTTTGAGGTATCATATTTCAGCACCTCCCAGGGAACCGGGTGGTACTTCTCGCCGATGCCGAGAAAGCCGCCGAACGAGATTACCGCGTAAGCCACGCGACCGTTCAGCTTGTTGAGCATCACGCCGTAGACCGAGCCGATCTTCTCGCCGTCGGCCCCATACACTGATGTGCCCTCGACCCGGTCGGCCGAGATGAGGTTCGAGGTTTCGGTCGTCGCAGGGGTCGCCATGGGAGCGTCCTTCCTCTTGCTGTCCATGCCCACCGGCTGGCGGGTACGGACGGCTCAACACTTGCCCGCATCTTTTGTTCCGGGCTTTAAACCGGTTTAAACCCTGACATTTATTTTCGGCTGGCCTGGACTGTTAAAACATGTCATTTTGCATCAGATGCAGAGATTTCGGAACCAGAATGCCGGTATGCTACTTACAAAAAAAGGTATCTACGAACTGTGGCACGGGCGAATCCTCGTATGAGAGATCTTTATACAAGAAAATCACCGCGATCGGGTGACTGCCTCATCGATAAGATGGGGTATTATCTTGAGCTTTCCCGACAGGATGTGGAACACCTCACCGATCTTCAGCGCCAGGAACAGACATGGCGGATCCGGGATGTGGTGCGCGAGATGGGCGCCCCCACGGAAATGTTCTATGTCGTCAAGACCGGCTGGTGTTTTTCCTACACCATCATGGCCGATGGCCGCCGGCAGGTGCTTCAGATCCATCATCCGGGCGATGTGATCGGCATTCCCGACATCGCCTATGAACATGCCGTCACCGGCCTGCAGGCGGCGACCGACCTTTGTCTCTGCCCGTTCCCGAAAAGCCGGCTGGACACGATCTTCACCGACAGCCCCAGGCTGACCGCGCTGATCATGACGCTCGGCATGATCGACCATGTGGTTCTGCTCGACCGGATCCGCACCATCGGCCGGATGAATGCCGATGAGCGGGTGGCGCATTTCCTGCTCGAAATCCTCAGCCGGCTGCGCATCACCAACCCCGATGTCGGCGACAGTTTCGAACTGCCGCTCAGCCAGGAGCTGATCGGCGACACGCTGGGGCTGACCAATGTCTATGTCAGCCGCACCCTGTCGCTGATGGAACGCGCCGGGCTGATCGAGCGCATCGACCGCTCGATCCGCATCGCCGACGAGCAGGGCCTGCGCGACATGGCGGATTTCCAGGACCGCTATTACCGCATCGACACCTCGTGGTTCCCGGGCGGCACGCTGGAGAAGCTGTCGGCGGGCGCCTGAGCCGCCGCCGTCAGGCTGCGACCCCGGGTCCTCTGGCCATGGGCGGGCGGGCTTGATAGGGTCGGCCCGTTCCGCATCATGCGGACCCGGCCGGAGATCTGCCCCCCATGTACACCACCATCCGTCTGCGCAATGTCAGGGCCTGGGCCGATAGCGGCGAGATCGCTCTGGCCCCGCTCACCCTGTTCTACGGCGCCAATGGTGCCGGCAAAAGCAGCATCGCCCAGGCGCTCGACGCGCTGGCCCGCATCGCCGGGCGTGGTCTTACCGATCCGGCGGCCCTGGTCGCCGCCCTGCCGGGCGATGCCGTGCACGACATGATCCGCGACCGCGACGCCCGGCGGCTGATCGGCATCGATCTGGCCTGGCAGCCGGATGCATCGATGCAGGCGGCCCTGGTGCAGGGCGCGCGCCGGCTGGCGGTGTCGGTTGAACTGGGCCTCGATCCGGCCGGCCGGCCGCGGCTGCACGGGCTTCACTGGACCGTGACCGACAGGGCCGACCGCCCGCTGCGGGTGGTGGCGGTTCATGACGGCAACCCCGTGGACAAGGATGCCGCTGCCATCGATGTGCTGGCCGCCGCCACCGCCGCCGCGGCCGGCCGTTTCGTGATGCTGGGCCCCCTGCGCGCCCGGCCGCGGCGCAGCTATGCCGTGCCGGCGCGGGTGCCGGCGGGCGTGGGGCCGCGCGGGCAGGGCGCCGTGCCGGCCATGGCCGCGGCCGACCGCGCCGGCCGTCGGCTGTCGGTGGACGATGGGGCGGAGCGCGGCTTTGCCGATGTCATTTCCGACCGTCTGGCGGCCCTGGGGCTGGTGGAAGGCGTGGACCTGGTCGATGCCCCGGGCGGGGTGGCGCTGATGGCCCGCGGCCGGCGCGGCGGCCAAGCCCCCTTTGCCGAAGCCGGGTTCGGCCTGTCGCAGGTATTGCCGGCGGCGGTTGCGGCCTTTCTGGTGCCGGCGGGCTCCACGCTCTGGCTGGAACAGCCCGAACTGCACCTGCATGCCGCCGCCCAGGCGGGGCTGGGCGATCTGCTGATCGATGCGCTCGACGCCCGCGAGGGCGGCCGCGCGCGCCGGCTTCAGATCCTGGTCGAAACCCATTCCGAACCGCTGCTGAACCGCATCCAGCGGCGCATCGCCGAGGCGCGGCTGGATGCGGAGCGGGTGGCGGTGCACTGGTGCCCGGGCACGGTGCCGGCCACGATCGAGCGGCTGGAGATGGACGAGACCGGCGAGATCCTGAACTGGCCCGACGATGTTTTCGGCGACGAGATGGCCGATGTCACCGCCCGCGCGGTGGCGGCTGCCGCCCGGCGCAAGGCGCGCCGGGAGGGCGGGGCATGAGCGAGGGACGCATGCCCGGCCCGCGGTGGATCATCGACACCAATGTTCTGCTGATCGCCAACGGCGCCCATGACGATGTCGGGCCCGACTGCGTGGCGGCCTGCGCGCTCACCCTGCAGGAGATCCTGCAATCCGGCCGGGTGGTGATCGATGACGGCTGGGCGATCCTGGAGGAATACGGCCACAAGCTGCGCCCCAATCGCGGCAAGGGGCCGGGGGATGTGTTCCTGAAATGGCTGCTGCGCCAGACGGGCAATCCGGCGCGCTGCGAACAGGTGGCCATCACCCCCGACGAGGCCCGGGGCTGGGCCGAATTCCCCGACGATCCGGCCCTTGGCAATTTCGATCCGCCCGACCGGAAATTCGTCGCCGTGGCCGCAGCCCATCCCGCCCATCCGCCGATCCTGCAGGCGGCGGATTCGAAATGGCTCGACTGGGCGCCGGATCTGGCGCATCACGGGGTGGAGGTCCGCTTCATCTGCAAGGATGAGGCGCAGCGTTTCCACCACAACAAGTTCGGCCGATGACAGGGTTCTTCCGCTTTCCCCAGACCGCCCATGTCGCCTGGCTGGGGGCAGGCGCGCCGCGCGACGACAAGCTGCTCTCGCCCGACGAGATCGATCACCTTCTGGATGGTCCGGTGGTGATCGAAGAGAAGGTCGACGGCGCCAATCTGGGCCTGTCGGTCGATCCCGACACCGGGCTGGTGCGCGCGCAGAACCGCGGCCAGTATCTTCATGCCCCCTTCACCGGCCAGTTCGAGCGGCTGGGCGACTGGCTGGCGCTGCATGAAGACCGGCTGTTCGATGCGCTGGCCATCGACCGGCTGATCCTGTTCGGCGAATGGCTGGCCGCCCGGCATTCCCTGGGCTATGACGCGCTGCCCGATCTGTTCCTGGCCTTCGACGTTTACGAGCGTGAAACCGGCCGCTTCCGCAGCACCACGGCCCGCAACCGCCTGGCGCAGCAGATCGGCATCGAAACCGTGCCCGCCCTGTTTACCGGCCGGGTCACCGACGGCGTCGCCGGGCTTCTGCGCATCCTGACCGGCGCCCGCAGCCGCTATCGCGACGGCCCGCCCGAAGGCATCGTGATCCGGCGCGAGGACGATACCCACCTCATCGCCCGCGCCAAGCTGGTCCGCGCCGATTTCACCCAGGCGATCGGCGAGCACTGGCGCCGCCGGGCGATCGAGTGGAACCGCGTACGACACTGAGCCGACCGCGTCACCCGCCCCCCACCGGCAAAACCCGCGAATACTTCACCTGCCCCAACGCAAAACTCGATTCGATCGAGCCCACCCCGTCCAGCTGGGTCAGCCGGTCCCTCAGAAACGCCTCGTAAGCCGCAAGGTCGGCGCAGACCACGCGCAGCAGGAAGTCGCGGGCGCCGGTCATCAGGTAACATTCCATCACCTCGGGCCAGGCGGTGATGGCGCGGGCGAAGGCGTCGAGTTCGGGGGCGCGCTGGCGTTCCAGTTTGATCGAGACGAAGACCGAAACCGGCAGGCCGACCGCGTTCTGGTTGACCAGCGCCGCATAGCCGGTGATCACGCCGGCCTCTTCCAGCATCCGGATCCGGCGCAGGCAGGGGGAGGGGGAGAGGCCGACCTTGTCCGCCAGGGCCTGCACGGTGGTGCGGCCGTCTTCCTGCAGCGCCCTTAAGATCCGGCGGTCGACGGCGTCCAGATCGGCTTCGGCAGATGCTGCCATGCGGGGGCCCCTTTTTAGCAGAACACTGCGTGCAGTCTGTCTTTGGGACCGAAAATAGGCAAGAACCGCTGCTCAACCCGGCGCAGAATAGGACGTTCGGTGGCAGAGGCCACCGGTGCGACGGGAGGAGTGAAACGCCCATGACCGGCATGGTGACGCGCGAGACTGAAGAGAAGATGGCGGGGCAGCATATGACCGTGCTGGAGGCGCTGAACCGCAAGGCGCTGTGGCTGTCGAACTGGATGATCCACCACGCCAACCACATCCGGCCCAATGCTTCGGGCGTGAAGGTGGGTGGCCATCAGTCGTCCTCGGCCTCGATGACCGCGATCATGACCGCGCTGTATTTCGACGTGCTCCGGCCCGAAGACCGGGTCGCCGTCAAGCCCCATGCCGCCCCGGTCTTCCACGCCATCCAGTATCTGTTCGGCCGCCAGAGCCTGGACAAGCTGAAGGCCTTCCGCGGCTTCGGCGGTGCGCAGTCCTATCCCTCGCGCACCAAGGATACCGACGATGTCGACATCTCGACCGGCTCGGTCGGGCTGGGCGTCGCCTTCACCGCCTTCGCATCCATGGTGCAGGACTATATCCGCGCCAAATCCTGGGCGCGCACCGACCGGCCCGAAGGCCGGATGATCGCGCTGGTCGGCGATGCCGAGCTGGACGAGGGCAATGTCTATGAATGCCTGCTGGAAGGCTGGAAACACGGGCTGCGCAACACCTGGTGGGTGATCGACTACAACCGCCAGAGCCTGGACGGCGTGGTCCGCGAGGGGCTGTACGAGCGGATCGAAGCGATCTTCAAGGCCTTCGACTGGCGGGTGGTGACGGTGAAATACGGCGCCCTGCAGCGCGCCGCCTTTGCCGAGCCCGGCGGCGAAAAGCTGCGCGCCTGGATCGATGCCTGCCCGAACGGGCTCTATTCCGCGCTGATGTTCCGCGGCGGCGCCGCCTGGCGCGAGCGGCTGGAGGATGATCTGGGCGATCAGGGCGAGGTGAGCGCGCTTCTGGCCCGGCGCAGCGATGCCGAGCTGGCGGAATTGATGGCCAATCTGGGCGGTCACTGCCTGGAAAGCCTGCTCGATGCCTTCCACGGCATCCGGGACGACCGGCCGACGGTGTTCATCGCCTATACGGTCAAGGGCTGGGGCACGCCGCTCGCCGGCCACAAGGACAATCATTCCGGCCAGATGACCGAGGCGCAGATCCATGCGCTGCGCGATGCCATGGGCATCCGCGCCGGCCATGAATGGGAGCCCTTCGAAGGGCTGGACCTGGACGAAGCGGTGCTGCGCGACGTCCTGGACCGGGTGCCGTTCAACACCGCGGAGAGCCGCCGGCTGACGGCACCGGTCGCGGCCCCGATCGGCCCGCAATTCACCACCACCGGCACCACCTCGACCCAGGCGGCCTTCGGCCGGATCATGGATGCGATCGCCAAAACCGACAGCGATCTGGCAGAGCGCATCGTCACCACCTCGCCCGATGTGACGGTGTCGACCAATCTGGGCGGCTGGGTGAACCGCCGGGCCTTGTTCGCCGCCGACGAGATCGCCGACATCTTCCAGCGCCAGCGCATCCCCAGCACCCAGAAATGGCATTTCTCGCCCCAGGGCCAGCATATCGAACTGGGCATCGCCGAGATGAACCTGTTCCTGATGCTGGGCGCCGCCGGGCTTGCCCATGAACTGTTCGGCGAACGGTTGCTGCCGGTCGGCACGCTTTATGATCCGTTCATTTCGCGCGGGCTCGATGCGCTGAATTACGCCTGTTATCAGGATGCCCGGTTCATGGTGGTGGCCACACCTTCGGGCGTGTCGCTGGCGGGCGAGGGCGGGGCGCATCAGTCGATCGCCCAGCCGCTGATCGGCATGAGCCAGGACGGGCTCGCCTCGTTCGAGCCGGCGTTCGCCGACGAGCTGGCGGTGATCATGGACTGGGGCTTCGCCCATATGCAGCGCGCGGGCAAAAAGACGCCCGACCCCGATACCTTCCTGCCCGATGCCGCCGGCGGCTCGGTCTATCTGCGCCTGTCGACCCGGCCGGTGGAGCAGATCCGGCGCGAGATGACCGACCGGCTTGCGGCCGACATCCTGGCCGGCGGCTACTGGCTGCGGGCGCCGGAGCCCGGCTGCGAGGTGGTGATCGCCTGTCAGGGGGTGACGATCACCGAGGCAATCGCCGCGGCGGGCATGATCGGCGGCAGCCGCCGCAATGTCGCGGTGCTGGCCGTCACCTCGGCCGATCGGCTGCATGCCGGCTGGACCGCGGCCGAAAAGGCCCGTGCCGAGGGTGAGCCCGGGGCGGTGTCGCATGTCGAACGCCTGCTCGACCAGGTGCCCGACCATGCCGGCCTCGTGACCGTGATCGACGGCCACCCGGCGACGCTGGCCTGGCTGGGCGGGGTGAACGGCCACCGGGTTGCGGCGCTGGGCGTCGACCATTTCGGCCAGACCGGCACGGTCGAGGATCTTTATGCCCATTACGGCATCGATGCCGAGGGCATCGTCGCCGCCGCCCGGCGCTTCATCGGCGGCCGGCGGCGGCGCTGAGCGGCGCCGGCCCGGATCCGGGGGGGCGATCCCCCGGAGTCCTGGCCGGCGGTGTCAGCCGGCCTCGGCTTTCCTGAGGCCGGCGGCCAGTCCGCGAAATTTTTTTACGCGCGCGGCGGCATGCGGCCTGCCCGGGCCGGAAAACCGACCCCATTCAATTCACGACGAAATTTTTTCGGCCCGGATCTCGTTCGGTAATTTTATGACCCTCCGGTGCCGTGAACCGTTCTAGGTGCAGTGCAACTCGCGCCGCGGGCATTGGGGGCGGTCGACTGAATGCCGCCAGAGTTGCAGGCGCCGGCAGGCCGCCGCCACTCTTGGTGTAAAGAGCGGGGATGACAGGCCCGATAATTCGCTGTCATAGTTTGGCCACTCGGAGCGCCCCATCCTCGTCTGGGATGCCATCCTCGTCTGGGAAGTTCGACGCTGATGTCCACATCCGAACACCTTAGCCTGCATGTGCCCGAGCCGGCGGTCCGGCCGGGCGACACACCCGACTTCTCGACCGTCAAGATTCCCAAAGCCGGGGCCGTGCCCAGACCCGAGGTCGATGCCGATCCGGAGCAGATGCGCGACCTCGCCTTCTCGATCATCCGCGTGCTGAACCGCAATGGTGAAGCCGTCGGCCCCTGGGCCGGTGCGCTCACCGATGACGAGCTGCTGGACGGCCTGCGCCATATGATGACGCTCCGCGCCTTCGATGCGCGCATGCTCATCGCCCAGCGCCAGGGCAAGACCTCGTTCTATATGCAGCATCTGGGCGAGGAGGCGGTCAGCTGCGCCTTCCGCAAGGCGCTGGTCGACGGCGACATGAACTTCCCCACCTACCGGCAGGCGGGGCTGCTGATCGCCGGCGGCTATTCGATGGTCGACATGATGTGTCAGATCTATTCGAATGCCCGCGACCCGCTGAAGGGCCGGCAGCTGCCGGTGATGTATTCCTCGCGCGAGCACGGCTTTTTCACCATCTCGGGCAATCTCGCGACCCAGTTCGTGCAGGCGGTCGGCTGGGCGATGGCCTCGGCCATCCGCAACGACACGAAGATCGCCGCGGCCTGGATCGGTGACGGCTCCACCGCCGAGAGCGATTTCCATGCCGCGCTGGTCTTCGCCTCTACCTACAAGGCGCCGGTGGTGCTGAACGTGGTCAACAATCAGTGGGCCATTTCCACCTTCCAGGGCATCGCCCGCGGCGGCTCGGGCACCTTCGCCGCCCGCGGCCTGGGCTTCGGCATCCCGTCGCTGCGCGTCGACGGCAACGATTATCTGGCGGTCCATGCCGTCGCCAAATGGGCGGCGGAGCGGGCGCGGCGCAATCTGGGCCCGACGCTGATCGAATACGTCACCTACCGCGTGGGCGCGCATTCCACGTCCGACGACCCCTCCGCCTATCGTCCCAAGGCGGAAAGCACCGCCTGGCCGCTGGGCGACCCGGTGATCCGGCTCAAGAACCATCTGATCACCCGTGGTGTCTGGTCGGAAGACCGCCACAAGCAGGCCGAGGCCGAAATCCTGGACACCGTGATCGCCGCCCAGAAGGAAGCCGAAAGCCACGGCACGCTGCATGCGGGTGCCAAGCCCTCGGCCCGCGACATGTTCGACGGCGTCTTCGCCGAGATGCCGGCCCATCTGCGCCGGCAGCGCCAGCAGGCGGGAGTCTGACCCCATGCCACGCATGACGATGATCGAGGCCATCCGCGACGCGCTCGACGTGATGATGGGCCGCGACGACCGGGTGGTGGTCTATGGCGAGGATGTCGGCTATTTCGGCGGCGTCTTCCGCTGCACCCAGGGTTTGCAGCAGAAATACGGCAAGACCCGCTGCTTCGATGCGCCGATCAGTGAAAGCGGCATCGTCGGCACGGCGATCGGCATGGCCGCCTATGGCCTGCGCCCCTGTGTCGAGATCCAGTTCGCCGACTATATGTACCCCGCCTATGACCAGATCACCCAGGAAGCGGCGCGCATCCGCTATCGCTCCAATGGTGATTTCACCTGCCCGCTGGTGATCCGCATGCCCACCGGCGGCGGCATTTTCGGCGGCCAGACCCACAGCCAGAGCGTGGAAGCCCTTTTCACCCATGTCTGCGGGCTGAAGGTGGTGGTGCCGTGCAGCCCGCACGACGCCAAGGGTCTGCTGATCTCGGCCCTGGAAGATCCCGATCCGGTGATCTTCCTGGAACCGAAGCGGCTCTATAACGGCCCCTTCGACGGCCATCACGACCGCCCGGTGACCCCCTGGTCGAAGCACGAGGCGGGCGAGGTGCCGGCGGGCCATTATTCCGTGCCGCTGGGCAAGGCCAATATCGTCCGTCCTGGCTCTGCCGTCACGGTGCTCGCCTACGGCACCATGGTCTATGTCGCCCAGGCGGCCGCGGCCGATACCGGCATCGATGCCGAGATCATCGACCTGCGCACGCTGGTGCCGCTCGACCTCGACACCATCACCGCCTCGGTGCGCAAGACCGGGCGCTGCCTGGTGGTGCACGAGGCCACGCTCACCTCGGGCTATGGCGCGGAACTCACCGCCCTGGTGCAGGAAAACTGCTTCCATCATCTGGAGGCGCCGGTCACCCGCATCGCCGGCTGGGACACGCCCTATCCGCATGCCCAGGAATGGGATTACTTCCCCGGCCCCGCGCGTGTCGGCCGTGCCCTTCAAGAGATCCTGGAGAGCTGACCCATGGGCGAGCATATCATCAAGATGCCCGATGTCGGCGAAGGCATCGCCGAGGCCGAGCTGGTCGAATGGCATATCGAGGTCGGCCAGATCGTCCGTGAGGACGCGGTCCTGGCGGCGGTGATGACCGACAAGGCGACGGTGGAAATCCCCTCGCCGGTCGACGGCAAGGTGCTGTGGCTGGGCGCCGAGATCGGCGACGTGGTCAGTGTCGGCGCGCCGCTGATCCGGCTGGAGGTGGAAGGCGAGGGCAATGTCGCCGCCGGTGCGGCGGCACCGGCCGCCGCGGCGTCAAAGCCCGCCGCGGCCCAGCCTGCGGACGAGGAAGACGGCGCCCCGCCGGCCGCCCCCGCCCAGGCGGCGGAGCCGGCGCCCGAGTTGAAGACCGTGCCCAAGCCGCAGCCGGCTGCGAAGCCGCTGGGAGCTGGTGCCGGCACAGTCGCCATGGCCCCGGGTGCCCCCCGGGGGGAGCACGAAAAGCCGATCGCCTCTCCCGCCGTGCGCCATCGGGCGCGCGAGGCCGGGGTGGATCTGCGCCAGGTGCGCGGCACCGGCCCGGCCGGCCGCATCACCCATGAAGACCTGGACCGCTTCTTTGCCGGCCAGGACCAGCGCCCCGCCGCGGGCGGGCTGGTGGCCGATACCAGCGTCAGCGAAATCAAGGTGGTGGGCCTGCGCCGGCGCATCGCCGAGCAGATGACGCTGTCGAAGTCGCGCATCCCCCACATCACCTATGTGGAAGAGGTGGACGTCACGGCGCTTGAAGAGCTGCGCGGCAAGCTCAACGCCGAGAAGGGCCGCGACCGGCCCAAGCTCACCATCCTGCCCTTCCTGATGCGGGCGATGGTCAAGGCGATCGCCGAACAGCCGCGGCTGAATGCGCGCTATGACGATCAGGCGGGCATCATCCATCAGTATGGCGGCGTGCATATCGGCGTTGCCGCCCAGACCCCCACGGGCCTGGTCGTGCCGGTGGTGAAGCATACCGAGGCCCGCGACATCTGGGCCTGCGCCGCGGAACTCTCGCGCCTGGCCGAGGCCGCCCGGAACGGCACCGCAACGCGCGAAGAGCTGACCGGCTCCACCATCACCATCACCTCGCTGGGGGCGCTTGGCGGCGTGGTCACCACGCCGGTGATCAACCATCCGGAAGTTGCCATCATCGGCGTCAACAAGATGATGATCCGCCCGGTCTGGGACGGGTCTGCCTTCGTGCCGCGGAAGATGATGAACCTGTCGTCCAGTTTCGATCATCGCGTGATCGACGGCTGGGATGCCGCCGTTTTCGTCCAGCGTATCAGGTCGCTGCTGGAAACCCCGGCGACCATCTTCATCGAGGGCTGAGACGATGAAGGATATTTCCTGCAAGCTGCTGGTGATCGGCGCCGGCCCGGGCGGTTATGTCTGCGCGATCCGCGCCGGCCAGCTGGGCGTCGACACCGTGATCGTCGAGGCGAAGAAGCCGGGCGGCACCTGCCTCAATGTCGGCTGCATCCCTTCCAAGGCGCTGATCCATGCCGCCGAGGAGTTCGAGAAGCTGGTGCATATGGCCGGGGGCACGTCGCCGCTCGGCATCACCGCCACGGCGCCCAGGATCGATCTTGCCCGCACCGTCGCCTGGAAGGACCAGATCGTCGGCCGGCTGACCGGCGGCGTCTCGGGCCTGCTGAAGAAGGCGCGGGTCAAGGTGGTTCAGGGCCATGCCCGTTTCCGCGACGGCAAGACGGTGGAGGTCGAAACCGAAACCGGCCTTCAGGTGATCAAGGCCGAAGCGGTGGTCATCGCCACGGGCTCCGAGCCGGTGGAACTGCCCTTCCTGCCCTTCGGCGACCGGGTGATCTCGTCGACCGAGGCGCTGGCGCTGCCGGCGGTGCCGGAGCGCTTCGTGGTGGTCGGTGCCGGCTATATCGGCCTCGAACTCGGCACCGCCTATGCCAAGCTGGGTGCGAAGGTGACGGTGGTGGAAAGCCAGTCGCGCATCCTGCCGCTCTATGATGCCGAATTGACCAGGCCGGCCGCGAAGCGGCTGGAAGAGCTGGGCGTCGAGGTGCTGACGGGTGCGAAGGCGCGCGGCCTGTCGCGCGGCGGCGACGGTCTCGTGGTCGAAACCCAAAGCGGGGACGAGATCACCCTGCCGGCCGACAAGATCCTGGTCACCGTCGGCCGCCGCCCGGCCACCCGCGGCTGGGGGATCGAGGAGCTGGTGCTCGACATGCAGGGCCCCTTCATCTCGGTCGGCGAGCGCTGCCAGACCTCGATGCGCGGCATCTATGCCATCGGCGACGTGACCGGAGAGCCGATGCTGGCCCACCGTGCCATGGCCCAGGGCGAGATGGTCGCCGAGATCATCGCCGGCCATAAGCGCGTCTGGGACAAGCGCTGCATCCCGGCGGTCTGCTTCACCGATCCTGAAATCGTGACCGCGGGCCTGTCGCCGGAAGAGGCGAAGCGCCTCGGCACCGAGGTCAGGACCGCCCAGTTCCCGTTCACGGCCAATGGCCGCGCGATGACGAAGCTGGGCGAGCAGGGCTTCGTGCGGGTGGTCTTCCGTGCCGACAACAATCTGGTGCTGGGCATCCAGGCCACCGGCCAGGGTGTCTCGGAACTCTCCGCCGCCTTTGCGCTCGCCATCGAAATGGGCGCGCGTCTGGAAGACATCGCCGGCACCATCCACGCCCACCCCACCCAGGGCGAGGCCTTCCAGGAGGCGGCGCTCAAGGGCCTGGGCCACGCCCTGCATATCTGACCGGGTAACGCCCTGCATATCGACGCCGCGGCCACGCTCCCCTTGGGGGGCGTGGCCGTCGTCGTTCCGGCCTGTAAGCGGCCCACCTTGTGACGCGTCTCACCAGGATTAATGAACCACGGTCATAAAGCCGATCGGAAAATCGCCCCTGATCCGCCCGGCGCCGCTGTGCCATCTTCTTCATCTACCGGACCCGCATCCGCCATGGCTGGCGGAGCAATAACCTCAAGGACGGGGGCGCGGGACGGGGGGCGAGACGACGACAAGGCGGAATGGGGACAAGAGCCATGGCCTTCGAGATCACGATCAACGGCGCCCGCCATCGGGTGGACGTCGACGGCGACACGCCGCTGCTCTGGGTGCTGCGCGACGTGCTGGGCATGACCGGCACCAAATTCGGCTGCGGTGCAGCACTCTGCGGCGCCTGCACCGTCCACATGGACGGCCAGCCGGTCCGGTCCTGCATCACGCCGGTCGAGGCGGTGGGCGAGGCACCGGTCACCACCATCGAGGCGCTGGAGACCCTGCCGGTCGGCCCGGCGCTGCAGGCGGCCTGGGTGGCGCTGGACGTGCCGCAATGCGGCTATTGCCAGTCGGGCCAGCTGATGTCGGCCGCGGCCCTGCTGACCGCGACGCCGAAGCCTTCCGATGCCGAGATCGACGGCGCCATGTCGGGCAATGTCTGCCGCTGCGGCACCTATCCCCGCATCCGTGCGGCCATCCATCGCGCCGCCGGCGCGGCCTGAGGGGGGCGATCCGATGACTCATATCGCGACGACCCGCATGAACCGGCGCAGCTTCCTGAAGGCCGGCGCCGCCGTGACCGGCGGCCTGGTCGTGTCGCTGACCCTGCCTTTGGGCACCCGCCCCGCCGATGCTGGCACCGCCACCGCCGATGCCGCGCGCTTCAGCCCCAACGCCTTCATCCGCATCGATCATCAGGGCATCGCCACCCTGGTGATGCCGATGGTGGAGATGGGCCAGGGCGTGTATCAGGGCCAGGCCATGCTGATCGCCGAAGAGCTGGAGATCGGCCTGGATCAGGTCCGGCTGGAGCATGCGCCGGCCGACCCCGCCTATATCAATCCGCTGATCGGCGGCCAGATCACCGGCGGGTCGACCACCATCCGGGCGATGTGGCTGCCGCTGCGGCAGGCCGGGGCGGTGGCCCGTACCCTGCTGGTCCAGGCGGCCGCCGCGCGCTGGGGCGTGGATGCCGCCGGCTGCACCGCGCGTGACGGCCGCGTGCATGATGCCGCAGGCGGGCGCAGCTTCGGCTATGGCGCGCTGGTCGACGATGCCGCCCGGCTGCCGCTGCCCGATGCCGCCGCCGTGGCGCTGAAGGATCCCGCCGATTTCCGCCTGATCGGCCGGCCGCTCCACCGGCTGGACACGGCCGACAAGGTGAACGGCCGGGCGCAGTTCGGCATCGATGCCCGGCTGCCGGGCATGAAGATCGCCGCGATCGCCATCGCCCCGGTCTTCGGCGGCCGCCCCGCCGGGCTGGACGAGGCGGCGGCAAAAGCGGTGCGCGGCGTGCATCAGGTGGTGACCACCGACGAGGCGGTGGCCGTGATCGCCGACCATTGGTGGGCGGCCCATAAGGGGCTGGAGGCGGCCGCGATCCGCTGGGACGATGGCGACCACGGCAGCGTCGGCATGGCCGATCTCCGTGCCGATCTGGACGCCGCCTCGCGCCGTCCCGGTGCCATTGCCCGCGACGAGGGCGGGGTGGATGCGGCGCTGGCCGGGGCGGCGCAGCGGCTGGAGGCGGTCTATGAACTGCCCTTCCTGGCCCATGCGGCGCTGGAGCCGATGAACTGCACCGTGCACGTCCATGACGGCGCCTGCGACATCTGGGTCGGCACCCAGATCCCCGGCATCGCCCGGGCGGTGGCGGCGGGCATTCTGGGCATCCCGGCGGAGAAGGTCGTGATCCACAACCATCTGATCGGCGGCGGTTTCGGCCGGCGGCTGGAGGCCGACGGCATCGCCCATGCGGTGAAGATCGCCCGTCAGGTTTCGGGCCCGGTCAAGCTGGTGTGGAGCCGGGAGGAAGACATCCGCCATGATGTATATCGGCCGTATTACTACGACCGGTTGCAGGCGGGGCTCGATGCCGGGGGCCGCCCGGTGGCCTGGACGCATCGGGTTTCGGGCTCGTCGATCATGGCCCGCTTCGCGCCGGCCGCGGTGGTCAACGGCGTCGATCCGGATGGCGTCGAGGGTGCCGCCGAACCACCCTATGCCTTCCCGGCCATCCGGGTGGAATTTCAGCGGGTCGAGCCGCGCCATGTGCCGACCGGCTGGTGGCGGGGCGTCGGCCCCACCCACAACGTCTTCGTGGTCGAAAGCTTCGTCGACGAGCTGGCGGCCGCGGCCGGCGCCGATCCGGTCGCCTGGCGTCGCAGCCTGCTGGATGCCAATCCGCGCGCCCGCGCCGTGCTCGACCGTGCCGCCGCGGCGTCCGGCTGGGGCGGGGCGCTGCCGGCCGGCCATGGCCGCGGGGTGGCGCTGCAATACGCCTTCGGCAGCTATCTGGCGATGGTCGCAGAGGTGGAGGTCGCGGCCGATGGCGGGGTGCGCGTCCACCGCCTGGTCGTGGCGGTGGATTGCGGCCGTGCGGTCAACCCCGATCAGATCCGCGCCCAGATGGAAGGCGGCGCCATTTTCGGCCTGACCGCCGCACTCCATGGCGAGATCACCATCACCGACGGCCGGGTGGCGCAGGGCAATTTCGACACCTGTCTGCCGATGCGCATCGACGAGGTGCCGGTGGTCGAAACCCATCTGATCGACAGCAGCGAGGCCCCGGGCGGCATCGGCGAAACCGCCACCGCCGCGGTCTCCCCCGCCGTCACCAACGCCATCTTCGCCGCCACCGGTAAACGCCTTCGCCGCCTGCCGATCGATCCGGCGGCGCTGAAGCGGGTGTGATGGCGGCCCGGCCCGTCTGATCCCCTGATCCGGCGGCGGCTTCCGAAGCCGCCGCCGCGCCTTTCCATCGAAATTGACTGACCGTCAGTCATAATATAGACAGATGGAGCGATCCGGCGACGACCGCCGGCGCAAGGGCCGTCGGGGATGGAAGCCGCATCATGCAGACAACTGAACCTGCCATAGCCTCAGGGGTGCCGGGCCGGGCGGCGATCACGATCGCTTTCGTCCTGGTCTGCCTCAACCTTCGCATTGTTTTCGGCGGGGTGGGGCCGCTCCTGCCCTATCTGTCGCTCGACCCGTTGACGGCCGGCGCGCTCACCGCTTTTCCGCCGCTGTGCATGGGCCTGTTCGCGCCCCTCGGCGCCATGGCAGGGCGACGGCTGGGCGAGCCGCGTGCCCTGTTCGCGGCCATGGCCATCCTGACCGCCGGGATCCTGATCCGGTCCTGCGGGATCACCGGGCTTCTGGCGGGCACCGTCGTTGCCAGCCTGGGCGTTGCGGCGCTGAACGTGCTGACACCGGTTTTCGTGCGCCGCAATTTCGGCGGCCCCCGGATCGGGGTGATGATGGGGGTCTATGCCATGATGATGGGTGGCGGTGGCGGCATCATGGCCGCGCTGACGGTGCCCATCTATCATGCCGCCGGCGACAGCTGGCCGGTTGCGCTGGTCAGTGCGGCGGTGCCCGCCGTCATGGCGCTGGCGGCACTGGTTCCCCTGCTTGGCGCGCCCCGTCCGCCGGCCGGTTCCGGCGGCGCGGCGCGGCGTGCGCACTGGCTGCTCAGGCATCCCACGGCCTGGAGCCTGGTCTGCTTCTTCGGCATCCAGTGCCTTGTGTTCTATGTGATCCTCGCCTGGCTGCCCGCGATTTATGTCGACAAGGGCGCCGCGCCCGCCACGGCCGGCCTCTATCTCGCCCTCTGCATCCTGGCGGTTGCGGGTGGGGGCTTCCTCGGGCCCATGCTGGCGGCGCGCCGGCCGGATCATCGCCGCCATATCATCGCCTGCATCGTGCTCTGCATCATCGGCCTCGCCGGTATTCTTCTGGCGCCGGCGGATATGGGGGCCGTGTGGTCGGTCGTTCTCGGGGTCGGGATGGGGGCGGGGCAGGGGATCCCCGGCGTTCTTTACGCCCGACGGACCGCCGACCAGATCGGCATGATGCAGCTGTCCGGCATGGTGCAGAGTTTCGGATATCTGATGGCTGCCACGGGGCCGGTGATCGCGGCGGCGCTGCACGACTGGCGCGGCGGCTGGGACTGGCCGATCGGTTTCCTGCTTGCCCTGCTCGTCTTCAACGGCTTTGCCGGGCTGCGGGGCGGCCGCGATCACGTCATCGGCGCGGAGCGTGGGTGAAACCCGTGGGCGGATGGGCTATCACTTCGAAAGCGATCCGAAGGGGGCGGCAGATGACCGGGGCGGCCGAAAAGCGACCAAGGACAAAGCCGGCGGACATCCGTCGGGACGAATTGATGGATGCCGCAGAGGCCCTGTTTCTGCGCAAGGGTTTTGCGGCGACGAGTGTCGGTGAAATCGTCGTGGAAGCCGGGGTCGCCAAGGGCACCTTCTACCTGTACTTCAAGACCAAGGACGATGTTCTGGACGCCCTCCGCACCCGATTCATCGAAGGGTTCTGCGAAAAGCTGGACACGGCCCTTGCGGTCGAGGATGGGGACTGGCCCGGCCGCATCGACATCTGGGTCAGGACCAGCGTGAACGCCTGGCTCGACGGCGTGGCGCGGCATGATCTGGTGTTTCATCAGCACGCGCCGGCCAATCGGGAGATGAAGGCCGACAATCTCGTGATCCTCCGGCTCGCCTCGCTGCTGGAACAGGGCGCGCAGGCGGGGGCCTGGACGATCGACCATCCGCGCCTGATCGCGGTCATGCTGTTCGACGCCCTGCATGGGGCGGTCGACGACAGTCTCGCCTCGAAAACCCCGGTCAACCGGGCAGATCTCATCGATCTGGTGACGTCGTTCTACCGCCGGGCACTTGCCCTCCCTCATGGCTGAGCGTCGGTGATCGGGGGCGGCGGGCGTGCCCGGATTGCAAGCCCGCCGGGACCACCCCTCAGGCCGCCGCCTCCGCCTCGGCCTGCCAGCGCGCCACCATCTCATCCGTCGTGGTGACGTCGCCGAACTGCAGCGCGAAATTCGTCAGCGCGCCGCAATGTTCTTCGGCCGTCAGGCTGGCATTGGCATCCGCCACCATGGTGGTGCGGTAGTTCAGCATCATCGCATCGCGCGCCGTGCTGTCGCAGCAGACATTGGTCATGGTGCCGGCCACCGCGACCGCGGTGATGCCGCGCGCCTTCAATACAGCATCCAGATCCGATGCGCCCTGGATGAAGGCGCTGTAACGGGTTTTGCCCACCACCAGATCTTCCGGCCGCACATCCAGTTCGGGCCAGAGCAAAGAGGGCCGCGCGGTTTCGGCCAGGGCGGCCGATCGGGCCTGCATGCGTTCCGGGCGCATCAGCACCCGGTGGAAATGCGGGATTTCGGCCAGGGCCTGATCGGTATAGAGCGTGCGGATCCACACCACCGTGCCGCCGGCCGCGCGCAGCGCCGCTGCCAGCCGGTTGACATTGGGCACGATCGCGCGGGCCGCCGGCACCTCTGCCGGCATGCCCGGTTCCATGAACCAGATCTGAAGGTCCACCACCACCAGCGCCGTCTCCCGCGCCGGCAGGCGGTGATGGACCAGCGGCGCCCCCTGGCGGGCCACAATCCGCTCCAATGCCCAATCTGGCATCAAATACTCGTGCATCTGATCAAACCTTGTGCAGTTTTGGTCCGGAAACGGGTTCCGGATCCGGGAGGCGGGGGTCTTAAAATCGTATACAGTAGACAGTAGGCGAGCAACGGCCATCTGGCCCGCGGTTTGCATTCCTCCGCTCCCAGGCTCATCACATGCCTCCGCAGGCGGAGGCCGGCTCAGGGGAATGAGGGACGGATGATCAACCGGATCGGGGATCGGCAGGGTGGTGCCGCTGCGGCGGTTCTGGGTGCGATGCTGGCCATGACGGTGGCGGCGCTGCCGGCTGCGGCTGAAGAGCTGACCGAAGTCAGCTTCATGGAGCCGATCCACTCGCTGTTCTACGCGCCGCTCTATGTGGCCGACGGCAAGGGCTTCTTCGCCCAAGAGGGCATCAAGGTCGATTTCGCGGTGTCGCAGGGCAGCGACAAGGCGACCGCGGCGCTGCTCTCGGGCTCGGCCGATGTGGTGCTGGTCGGTCCTGAAACGGCGGTCTATATCGCGGGCGGCCGCTCGCCGGTGAAGACCAGAATCTTCTCGGGCCTGACGGCCACCGACGGTTCGTTCCTGATGGGGCGCAAGGGGGCGCCGGGTGTGGGGGCCGACGGCGCTTTCGACTGGTCGACGCTCAAAGGGGCCACGATCATGTCCTGGCGCAAGGGCAGTGCGCCGGCGCTGTTCATGGAGGCGGCGCTGCGCAAGGCCGGGCTCGACCCCGAAACCGACGTCACGCTGATCACCAACACCGCCATTCCGGCGCGGGTCGGCGCCTTCATGGCCGGCACCGCCGATTACGGCACCTTCTTCGAACCCGACGTGTCGCGGATCGAGGCCGAGGGCAAGGCCACCGCACTGGCCAATGTCGGCGGCGCGGTCGGCCCGATCGACTACACCGTTTTCGTCGCCACCGAGCCTTTCATCGAAAACCATCCCGAGGTCATCCAGGGCTGGACCGATGCCATCGCCCGCGGCCTTGCCTGGACGGCGAGCGCCGACCCGGCCGAGGTGGCAGGCGTGCTCGCGCCCTACTTCCCGGGCGTCGACCAGGGGCTTCTGGCGGACAGCGTCGAGCGCCATCGCGCGGCCGGGATCTGGAAGACCTCGCCCCTGGTCGAGCCGGCGGCGATCGACGGCCTCCAGACCCTGCTGACCGAGGCCGGCATCCTGAAGCCCGAGGCGCGGGTCGCCTATGACGATGTCGTGATCACCCGTTTCGCCGAGGCCGCACCCAAGGCGGTCGCCGCGAAATGAGCCGGCCGGCACATCGTTCATCGAGGGGAGACAGGGCATGACCATCGGTTCCGTCCTGGATCGGGGCCCCGTGGCGGCAGAGGCGCCGCCGCGGATCTCGTTCCGCAATGTCGGCCTGCGCTATTTCAGCCCGCGCGGCGAGACCGAGGCGCTGCGGGGCATCGATCTCGACATCCGCCCGGGGGAATTCGTCGCCATCGTCGGCCAGTCGGGCTGCGGTAAGAGCACGCTGCTCTCTCTCCTTGCAGGGCTCGTGCCGCCGGGCAGCGGCACGGTTGCGATCGACGGCGTGCCGGTCACCGGCCCCGGCCGGCGGGTCGGCTTCATGCTCCAGCAGGACACGCTGTTCGAATGGCGCACGATCCTGGAAAACACCCTGCTCGGGCCCGAACTTCAGGGCGGCGACATGGCGGCCGCCCGCCGCCGGGCCGAGGCGCTGCTCATCCGCTATGGCCTCGGCGAGTTCATGCATCACAAGCCCGGCCAGCTGTCGGGCGGCATGCGCCAGCGCGCGGCGTTGGCCCGGACCATGTGTCTGGAGCCCGACATCCTGCTGCTCGACGAGCCGTTCTCGGCGCTCGATTTCCAGACCCGGCTGATGCTGGCCGACGAGATCGCCGACATCATCCGGCGCGAGGGCAAGACCGCGATCCTGGTCACCCACGACATCCCCGAGGCCATCTCGATGGCCGACCGGGTGGTGGTGTTGAGCCGGCGCCCGGGGCGGATCCGCGCCATCCACGACATCGCCTTCCCCAGCGCCGGCGGCATGCGCCCGCGGGCGATGGCGGTGCGCGAGACCCCGGAATTTCCCCATCTCTTCAACCTGGTCTGGGAGGAGCTTGAAGTTCATGCGGAGTGAGGCCATGCAGAGTGACGCCGTGAAGGGCAGCCCGGCCGCCGCACCGGCGGCCAGCCCCGAATACCGCGCCTGGGTGGCGGCACGGCGGCGGGAGCGGGTCGCCGTGCTGGGCTGGCGGGTGCTGCTGGTGGCGGCGGTGCTGGCGCTCTGGGAAGCGGCACCCCGCCTCGGCCTGGTCAACCCGATGCTGACCAGCCATCCGAGTGCGGTCTGGCAGGGTTTCCTGCTGCTGATCGACGAGGGCGATCTGGGCCTTCACATCGGCGTCACGGTGATGGAAACCATTGCCGCTTTCGCGCTGTCGATGATCATCGGCACCGCCGCCGCACTTGCGCTCTGGTCCTGGCCGATGGTGCAGAAGGTGCTGGATCCCTTCCTGGTGGTCGCCAACGCCCTGCCCAAGATCGCGCTGGTGCCGATCTTCTACATCTGGCTGGGCCCCACCCAGTCGATCTATGCGGTGGCCGTCGCGGTCGCGGTCTTCATCACCATCCTGATGATGTATACCGGCTTCGTGCAGACCGACCCCAACAAGATCAAGCTGGTCCGCACGCTGGGGGCCAGCCGCGCGCAGATCCTGCGCAAGGTGGTGCTGCCGGCCAATCTCGCCACCTTCATCGCCACGCTGAAGGCCAATGCCGGCCTGGCCCTGGTGGGCGTGATCGTGGGCGAGTTCCAGTCGGCCAAGGCCGGGCTCGGCTATCTGATCGTCTATGGCAGCCAGATCTTCCGCATGGACATGGTGATGGCCGCGATCGTCATCCTGGCCCTGCTGTCGCTGCTGATCTACCTGGCCATCCAGCTGGCCGAGACCCGGTTGACGCGGGGCGGCTGATGCGGCGCGGCTGATGCGCAGCGGGCCGGGGCATTGAGCGGACAGTGACGGGGGATTGGCGGGGCTGTGCTCCGGCGGGCCGGACAAGCCCCTCGTCTTGTCGTCAAAATCGTATACAGTATGGAAAAACCAGAAACAGACGGAGGCATCGATGCCGTTCTTCACGCAGGACTGGCTGATCGCGGGCGCGGTGATCGCCGTGGCGGCCTGCCTGCAAGGCACCGGCGGGATCGGTTTCGGCATGATCGCGGCGCCGGTGATGGCGATCCTGATGCCCGAACTGCTGCCGGGGCCGATGCTGCTGCTGGGGTTGCTGGTCGCCGTGCTCGCGGTCAGGCGGGAGAGGGCGGCGCTGGATCCGAAGGGGCTGGGCTTTGCGCTGGCCGGGCGGCTGCCCACCTCCATCGCCGCCGCCACGCTCATCGGCATCCTGCCGGTCCGGGAACTCTCGATCGTCTTTGCGCTGGTGATCCTGGGCGGGGTGGCGATCAGTGTCGCGGTGTCGCTGCGCGGCCGGCAGATCGTGCCCTCGCCGGCGAAGCTTTTCGCCGCCGGCCTGGTCTCGGGCTTCATGGGCACGATCACCTCGGTCGGCACGCCGCCGATCGCGCTGGTCTATCAGAACGCCGATGCGGCGGCGCTGCGCGCCACCATCGGTGCCTAT